>JBEKHP010000011.1:0-97182 GCA_050012235.1 Candidatus Acidiferrales bacterium
TGCGGAATCGCCCGCGACGGCGGCATGGGCGGCGTTTGCGGCTGCGATGCGGCGATTGAGGGACTATAACATTTGCCGGAGGACGTACTGCAGGATTCCGCCGTGGTGGTAGTAGGCAAGTTCGAAGGGCGTATCCACGCGAGTGATGGCGGTAAAAGTTTTTACAGCGCCGTCAGCGGCTCGGGCGTGGACTTTCATTTTCTTACGCGGCTCGAAATTATGCGCGAGACCTTCAATATCGAAAAGTTCCAGTCCCGTGAGCCCTAAAGTCGCTAGATTCTGGTCCGGTGAAAATTCAAGAGGCAGGATTCCCATACCAACGAGGTTGCTGCGGTGAATGCGTTCAAAACTTTCCGCTAGCACGGCGCGCACTCCCAGCAAGGCAGTTCCTTTGGCAGCCCAGTCGCGGGAAGAGCCGGAGCCGTATTCCTTTCCTGCGAAGACGATGAGCGGCACGCGTTCCTCGTGGTATTTCATCGCCGCGTCATAGATGGACATTTTTTCGCCGTCAGGCTGATGAATCGTCCACCCGCCTTCAGTGCCGGGCGCCAGCAGATTGCGCAGGCGGATATTTGCGAATGTCCCGCGCATCATCACTTCGTGGTTGCCGCGTCGCGCGCCATACGAATTGAAATCCTTCGGCTGAACGCCGCGCGAAATTAGATATTGTCCGGCTGGCGTGTCGGCGGGAATCGAGCCGGCGGGAGAAATATGATCGGTGGTCACGCTGTCACCCAGAACGGCGAGGGCGCGCAGCCCGGTCAAATCTTTCAGCGCTACGGGGTTCCGCGGCATGTCCTGAAAAAATGGAGGATGATTGATGTAGGTGGATTTCGTATCCCAGGCGTAAAGATCGCCTTCAGGAATCGGTAGCGCTCGCCAATGCTCGTCACCGGTGAACACGTCAGCGTATTCTTTCCTGAACATCTCGCTGGAAACGGACGAACGCATCGTCGCCTCGACTTCCGCGGGCGTCGGCCAAATGTCACGCAGATAGACCGGCTTGCCTCCCTTGTCCTTGCCGAGGGATTCGTTGACGATGTCGAAATCCATTCGTCCTGCGAGCGCATAGGCTACAACCAAAGGCGGCGAGGCCAGATAATTTGCGCGGCAAAGAGGGTTGATGCGCCCCTCGAAATTTCGATTTCCGCTCAACACCGAAACTGCGTGCAGATTATTGTCCTTGATTGCTTTGCTGATCGGATCGGAAAGCGGACCGCTGTTTCCGATGCAGGTTGTGCATCCGTAGCCAACCAGGTTGAAGCGCAGCGATTCGAGGAAAGGCGTTAACCCGGCTTTGTCCAAGTAATCAGTGACAACTTTAGATCCCGGAGCAAAACTGGTTTTCACCCAGGGCTTGGAAGTCAGCCCGCGCTCAACTGCTTTCTTTGCAAGCAGGCCTGCTCCGAGCATTAGCGAAGGATTCGAAGTGTTGGTGCAACTCGTGATCGCGGCAATCACTACCGAACCATCTCCCAACTCGAAACGGTCTCCGTTGTTCTGCACGCTAACCGACTTGGGATCGGCACTCAAAGATTTCTCGAACGAGCTTTTCGCATCGGTCAGAAAAACGCTATCTTGCGGGCGCTTCGGGCCGGCCATGGTGGGAACCACCGTTGCGAGATTGAGCTCCAGCCGATCGGAAAAGATGGGGTCCGGTGTCGCGTCGGTGCGGAAAAGACCCTGTTCCTTTGTGTACGCTTCGACCAGTTTTACGTGTTCTTCGCTTCGAGCGGTAAACCGCAAGTAAGCGAGCGTCTCTGCGTCCACCGGAAAGAAGCCCATCGTCGCGCCATATTCGGGCGCCATGTTGGCGATGGTGGCGCGGTCAGGGAGCGTGAGGCTGGAAAGGCCGGTGCCGTAGAACTCCACGAATTTTCCGACGACACCTTTCTTGCGCAACATGTGTGTCACGGTAAGAACGAGGTCCGTCGCGGTTGCGCCTTCCGGCAAACGGCCGTACAGTTTGAAACCGATCACGGCAGGAATCAGCATCGAGAGTGGCTGGCCCAACATTGCGGCCTCCGCTTCTATGCCTCCGACGCCCCATCCAAAAACTCCAAGGCCATTCACCATCGTAGTATGCGAGTCCGTGCCGACCAGCGAGTCGGGGAACGCGATCCAGTGGCCATCCTGTTTTTCTCGAAAAACAACGCGCGCCAGGTATTCGAGATTCACTTGGTGGCAGATGCCCGTGTCCGGCGGAACAACCTTGAAATTTCGAAACCCTTTCTGGCCCCAGCGCAGAAAGGCGTAGCGCTCGATGTTGCGCTGCATCTCCAGATCAGCGTTGAACGCGAAAGCGCCGGTGGTGCCGAACTTATCCACTTGCACGGAGTGATCGATCACCAGTTCAGCTGGAAGCAACGGATTAATTTTTTTGGGATCACCGCCGAGCGTGCGCATGGCCTCGCGCATCGCTGCCAGGTCAACTACGGCAGGTACGCCGGTAAAATCCTGCAGCAAGACGCGCGCGGGCATAAAGGAAATTTCTTTTTCCGTGGCGCCTTCCGCGCTCGAAGGGTCCCAGCCCGCCAGCGCGCGGATGTCGTGCGCGTACACGAATCGCTCGTCTTCATGCCGCAGCAAATTTTCCAGCAGCACTTTTAGGGAGAATGGCAGGCGCGCCACATTTCCCACACCAGCGCGTTCGAGTGCGTTCAAACCATAAATTTCAAACGATTCATCGCCGGAGCGCAAAGCCGAGCGTGTGGAAAAGGAATTTTTCGATGTGCGGCTCATGCGCGAATAGGTTCTCCTCTGATGGATTCCGTTTCTAGTTTAGCGTATTCCCGGTATGTGAGCGGCCGATTCCCGGAAATACTGAGCCTAATGTTTCGGCGGCACGTAACTTTCGGGCAGCTTGGAGCCTTCCCCAAAGAAAAACATTTCCATCTGTTCTTCCATGACCTTCATTCCGTTGGGATCGAGCGGATTCAAGCGGAATTCATTCATAATCATTTTGGAATGCTCCACCCACAGTTTCCACGCTTCCTTGGAAACGTTGTCATAAACGCGCTTTCCGATCGGGCCTTTCCACGGGATACGGTCAAGCCCCGGCATCTCTTTGCCGAATTTTACGCACTTCACCATGTGCACACCTTGCGACGCAGGCTGGGCGGCCGCCCCTGCGCTGTCTGAACGCTTTTCGTCTGCCATGAAACCTCCTCTAATGTCGTCTAATTGAAGATACTTCAACGGCGCGAGAAATTCCAGCTAGCGCAGCACGCTTTGCCGGACAACTCCTAGTTGAAAGCAGCGCACGCCGATAATTATGATAGGCTCTCTTGGAAACTTTGGGTTTGAGAAAGTAGAAAAGCTGGCGTCCCGTTGCTGGCGCTAGCTCCTCGGGGAGACCTATGGCGGACGCCCAAGCATTAAAAACTGCCGAAAAGCCGAAAGCCGACGCCTATTACTGCGAGGTACCTTCTCAGCCTTGCGCCATTGTAATGTTCGGCGCCTCCGGCGACCTGGCGCAGCGCAAGCTTTTGCCCGCGCTTTACGATCTTGCTTTCCATGCCTGTCTCGCGCCGCGATTCCGCCTGGTGGGATTTTCGCGTACAAAAATGGACGATGCCGAATTCCGGAGCAAGTCGGCGGAAGCTTTGTCCAAAGCCAAGGCGCCGGAAGGCAACGATAACCGGCGCGGTGAATTCCTGGAAAATCTTCAGTACTTCACCGGAGATTATGACGATCCGGAAGCTTTTCGCCGTCTGGCGGAGAGATTGGACAAGCTCGACAGCGAAGCTCAACTCGGCGGCAATCGACTTTTTTATCTAGCCACTCCTCCGGAAATCTATCTGAAGATTATCGAGCAGCTCGGCAAAGCCGGTCTCGCGCGTCCCAAGTCCGACAAATCGTGGACGCGTATCATCATCGAAAAACCGTTCGGACACGATCAAGATTCCGCGCGCGAGCTGAACCAGAAACTTCTCGGCGTATTCGATGAGTCTCAGGTTTATCGCATCGACCATTATCTGGGCAAAGAGACGGTGCAAAATTTGTTGGTCTTCCGGTTCGGCAACGGAATTTTCGAGCCTTTGTGGAACCGAAATTACATCGATTCCGTGCAGATCACCGCCGCGGAATCCTTGGGAGTCGAGCGCCGCGCGGCGTTTTACGAATCTGCCGGAGCACTGCGCGACATGATCCAGAGCCACGTCCTCCAGCTCACGTCTCTTGTGGCCATGGAATCGCCGGCTACGTTTGATGCAACTTCGGTGCGCAACGAAAAGATCAAAGTGCTGCAGTCGATTCGTCCTTTCACTCCCGACGCGATTTGGAAATATGTGGTCCGAGGCCAGTACTCGGCTGGGCAGGAAGATGGAAAACCGGTGGTGGGTTATCGGCAGGAGCCGGGAGTCAAGCCGGATTCTCCGACGGAGACTTTCGTCGCGATGAAGCTTCTGGTGGATAACTGGCGTTGGAGCGGCGTTCCTTTTTATTTGCGCACAGGAAAACGCTTGAAAAAGAGCATCAGCGAGATCGTCATACAATTCAAGCCGGCCCCGCACAAGGTTTTTCGCGGCGAGAGCACCGAACTCAATTCCATCGTCCTCAATATCCAGCCGGACGAGGGGATTTCGCTTTCTTTCGGAGCGAAAGCGCCCGGCGGCCAAATGCATATTTCGCCGGTAACGATGGACTTTCAGTATCGCGCCACTTTCGGCGGGGTCTCACGCGAAGCTTACTCCACGCTCATCAATGATTGCATTCGCGGAGACGCCACGCTTTTCGACCGCGCTGACAGCGTGGAGGCGGCTTGGGCGCTCGTCGATCCGATTTTGAAAGCCTGGCAAGGCGCCTCCGCGCCGCCTTTTCCGAATTATCCGGCCGGCAGCGAAGGACCGCGGGCCGCGGATGATTTGGCAGTTTCCGAAGGCCGGCACTGGCGCCCTTTATAAACTTTCTTACGCGCAGAATTCTCATGCGTTTCACCATCAGTTCGATATAGATTCGGTTTCCATGGAACGCGGTGGAGGGATTCGATGATTCTTGCGGGAGACTTGGGAGGAACCAAGTCAAATCTCGGGCTGTTCGATGTGCAGCGCGAGAAACTCGTGTGTGTGGCCCGCAAACGCTTTGCCAGCAGCGAACATTCCGGACTGGAAGAAATCATGAGTCTTTTTTTGAGCGGCGCCAACGCAAAAATCACGCAGGCCTCGTTCGGAATCGCCGGTCCGGTGGTGAACAACCGAGTGCGTGGCACGAACCTGCCGTGGGTAGTTGACGGCGCTTCGGTGGCGAAACATCTGGGCCTCGGCTACGTGCGCTTGTTGAATGATCTTGAGGCCTCGGCTTACGGCATTGAAGTTCTTGAGCCGCAGGACATCGAAACTATTCACGCGGGAGTGTCGACTCCTCAAGCCACTCAAGTAATCATCGCCGCAGGAACCGGTCTCGGCGAGGGCGTATTGTTTTGGGATGGCAAGCGCTACCTGCCGATGGCGACCGAATCCGGCCACTCCGACTACTCCCCGAACACCGCCCAGCACGCCGATCTGTGGAAATTTATCAAGCAGAGCGAAGAATTCGTAAGCGCTGAAGCGATCTTGTCCGGCCGGGGTTTTTTACGCGTGCACCAGTTTCTGAATCCTTCCGTGCGCCATCCCGGCTTTGACGATCACACTGTGGATCCAGCGCCTGAAATTACTCGCCGGGGCCTTTCCGGGGAATGTCCTGTGTGCGTCGCGACTTTGGATTTGTGGGTTGAAATCTACGGCTCCGAGGCAGGAAACTTGGCCCTCCGGAATGTCGCGCGCGGTGGAATTTACATCGCTGGAGGAATCGCCGTCAAAGTCCTGCCCAAGCTGAAAAATGGCCGCTTTGCCGCAGCCGTAAAACACAAAGAAAAGCTCGCCGATTTTCTCTCCCAAATTCCGATCCATGTCATTCTGAACGAAGCTTTACCGTTGATCGGCGCCGCCAACGTAGCCTGGAAGAATCTATAGAATGGCGACCCCGGTCGGAATCGAACCGACAACATTTAGCTTAGAAGGCTAACGCTCTATCCAGTTGAGCTACGGGGTCTGAGCGGATTTTACCACGATGGGTTGGTCAAATTAGACACCCGGATTATCAAAGAGTGTTACGCCGCAGTTAGTACTTCCGCGATGGAACCAGCTCTTCCGTGGCTAACAACACTTCCATAGTACGCGCATTCTCAGAGTCGTGCAGCCGACCTCGCTGAGAAATGCGTTTCAACGACCGCTCTAGTTTGATTGCCGGTGTCAACATATGCGCAGTTGCAGGGATGTTGACGCCAGTGATTCAGGACGGGTTCGCGCCGCTCCGCTAAGGCGCCTTTTTTCAGAGACTAAGATGGATAATCATTTGGGTGAGGAGGTGCTTTTAACCGGTGTCGCAACTGATTGAGACCCGAATCGGCGAGGAACACAAAATAGCGAGCCCTCGGGACGCTCACGCAATTTGCTCCTCAGGTCAAACAAATGATTATCGATGCACTTTTGGCGGAGGCGGCCAATCGCTCGATAGAAGAACTTGAACTGGAGCGGGACACCATGCTAATAGAGTTGCTCGCCACGCGCGCAAAGGGCGAGAAATCCGCGCTAACGGCCACGCCGGACGCCGCAAAAACGGCTCGAACCAAATGAAACGCAGCGAGCAAACTCGCAGCCTTGGGAGAAAAATAGCGGGCATTGCTGTGTTGCTTGCGGGCGGGTTGCTGGCTGCAACGCTTTGCTTTGGCGCCTCCGCGAGTTCGGCCCAAGTTCCCAGCATTTTCAAACCGCAATCTACGCCTGCGGACTCGATTTTCCGTTTGTCGTTATTAGTCCTGACGATTACGGGTCTTATTTTTATAATTGTTTTCAGCTTGCTTGTGTATTCGGTCGTGAAGTTCCGCAAGCGTGGCGGTGACAATGGCCGCGAGCCTCCGCAAGTTTACGGCAGCAATCAGGTGGAACTCGCGTGGACTGTGATTCCCGTGCTGGTCGTTCTAGTGCTCTTCTTCGCGACGGCGCGCGTGATCCATTCCATTCAGGATGCCCCCAAGCCGCCTGGGACGATCGAAGTGATCGCCATCGGCCATCAGTACTGGTGGGAATTTCGCTATCCCGCTCTCGGTGTAGTCACTGCGAATGAATTGCATGTTCCGGTGAGCGATCCATCGCATCCTTCGCCGACTTTCCTTACGTTGCTTTCCGCAGATACGGACCACAGCTTTTGGGTGCCGCGGCTGGCGGGAAAGACGGACCTGATTCCAAACCGCGAGAACCACACCTGGATCGATCCGCACGAGACAGGACTTTATCTCGGCCAATGCGCGCAGTACTGCGGCACGCAGCACGCCAAAATGCTCTTGCGTGTGTACGTTGATTCGCGCGAACAGTTCGATCAATGGGTACAGGACGAAAAGAAACCGGCCGTGATTGAAGATCAAGTGGCCGAAGGCCGCCGGATATTTGAGACCACGGCTTGCTTGAATTGCCATGCAGTTTCCGGAACAGTGGCCGACGGGCATTTCGGTCCTGATCTCACTCACCTGATGAGTCGCGCCACCATCGCATCGGGCGCTGCGGCGAACACTCCCGAACAACTCAAGATTTGGATCCAAAACCCTGATTCAATCAAGCCGGGCTCATTGATGCCTGCAATGAAGTTGAATGAAAGAGATTTGGACGCGCTCACCGCGTATCTCGCGACGCTGCGATGAGAGTGAGGAAATAGCGATGGCCTCCGACACAATCGCGCTGGGCATGGCCGACGAAGGCGCGCGGCCGATCGGCGAGAGGCTGCACGATTGGGTTGTCACCGTTGATCACAAGAAGCTCGGCATTCTTTACATCCTCTATTCACTTTTGATGCTCGTCATCGGCGGCGTCGAAGCGACGATCCTGCGCATACAACTCATCGTTCCGCATAACCATTTCGTTTCGCCACAGGTTTTCAACCGCATGTTCACCATGCACGGCACCACCATGATCTTTTTTGTGGCCATGCCGATCCTCTTCGGCTTCGGCACTTATTTGATTCCGTTGATGATTGGCACTCGCGATATGGCCTTTCCGCGGTTGAATGCCTTCAGCTTCTGGATGACGGCTTTCGGCGGCCTGCTTTTGTACTTCAGCTTTATCGGTGGGAACGGACTTTACGGCGCCGGGAATGCGCCGGACGTAGGATGGTTCGCCTACGCGCCACTCACTTCCCGCGCATTCTCGCCCGGGCATAGCACCGATTTCTGGACCATGGCTCTTCTTGTGTCTGGTATCGGCAGCATCGGGACAGCCGTCAACTTCATAACAACCATTTTGTGCATGCGCTGCCCGGGAATGACTCTGGGGAAAATGCCGCTGCTGGCGTGGCTAAACCTAATCACGGGTGGACTGGTCATTCTCGCCGTCTCGCCGCTCACGGCGGCCCAGATCATGCTTGCAATCGATCGCTATCTCGGCGGCCACTTCTTCGACACGCAGGCCGGGGGAGCTGCCGTCCTATGGATGCACTTCTTCTGGATTTTCGGTCACCCGGAAGTCTATGTGCTGATCATCCCGTGCTTCGCGTTTGCTTCCGAAATTATTCCGGTTTTTTCCCGCAAGCCGATCTTCGGATATCCAGTGATGGTGGGAGCGACTGTGGCTATCGGGTTCATAAGCATGAGCGTCTGGGCTCACCACATGTTCACAGTCGGGATGTCCTCCTACGGAAATAGTTTCTTTACGGCCACTACGATGGTCATCGCCGTTCCTACCGGGATTAAGATTTTCAACTGGATCGGGACGATGTGGGGCGGCAAGATCCAGTTCCGGGCTCCCATGCTTTTCTGCATTGCTTTCTTGTTCCAATTCCTGATCGCGGGCTTGACGGGAATTATGCTGGGAGCTTCGCCGTTTAACTGGCAGCTCGGCAACTCTTACTTTGTGGTTGCGCATTTCCATTACGTCATCGTAGGGGGAATTCTCTTTACCGTTTTCGGAGCTTTCTACTACTGGTTTCCAAAGATGAGCGGGCGGATGTACAACGAGACGCTTGCCAAATGGCACTTCTGGCTCTTCTTGATCGGTTTTCATCTGACATTTGATTTCATGCATGTTCCCGGCATGTTGGGGATGCCGCGCCGGATTTATACCTATGAGCCGGGACGCGGATGGGACATCTGGAACTTGATTGTCACGGTGGGCGTGTTCTTTCAAGCCACCGGAGTGCTCGTTTTTGTCGCCAATCTTTTGTGGTCACTCTGGAGAGGGGAGCCAGCCGGGAATGATCCCTGGGACGCGTGGACGCTGGAGTGGTCCACGACTTCGCCGCCCCCGGATTACAACTTTGCAACCATCCCGGTGGTCGAAAGCCGGCGTCCGCTCTGGGACATCAAGCACCCTGAAGATCCGGATTGGAAGTATGAATAAGGCGGGAGAACTCGATTGAGCAGTGCAACATTAACACGATCATCGAACGAGCCGGTTTGGGCGCTTCCCTCGCGCGGGCGCGTGGGCATGTTTACCCTGATTGCCGCTGAATCTGCGGTCTTCACGATTTTTGTGGTCGCTTACATTTACTACATCGGGAAAAGCCTCTCGGGCCCCATGCCAAAGGATTTACTCGAGCTACCCGTCTTTAGCACGGTCTGCCTGCTCTCAAGCAGTCTTACGATTCATCTAGCTGTAAGAGCTCTGCGACAGGCAAAAGTCGGCGTGTTCGGATTGTGGTGGTTCCTAACCATGGCTCTGGGCACGATTTTTCTGGTGTCAACCGGGCGCGAATGGCATCACCTGATTTACGAGAAAGGTCTGACCATCAGCACGAATCTTTTTGGCACAACGTATTACTCGCTCGTGGGACTCCATGCGTTTCACGTCACCGTAGGGCTGCTCGCTATCGCTCTCGCCATGGTTTTCACCCTTCTAGGCAAAGTGAAACCGGAGCATAGCGAGCGGTTGGACATCTTTTCGTTGTATTGGCATTTCGTCGATGTGGTCTGGGTCATTGTGTTCACCGTGGTTTACGTGATCGGTCGCTGAGGAAAAACAAGGTCGCATGGGTTCAACTGATTCACGAACGAAAGTACCTGAGGCCATCCCAGGCACGATCAAGCTGCCGGCGCCGACGCCTTGGCCCATCGTCTTTGCCTTCGGCATTACGCTGCTTTTGGCCGGGCTGCTCACGAGTCCTTCGGTCAGCATTCTCGGTGCGATCCTGGCGTTGGCCGGATGTATCGGCTGGTTCCAGGACGTGCTTCCCTACGAAAAGGAGGAGACGGTCGAAGTCAAAGCGGAAGTGTCCGTGATTACTACTCCGCGGCGCGAAATCGAAAGGCTGCCGGTCGCCCCGGAGCTTCCGCGAGCTCTGCTTCCACTTGAGACATATCCGGTGTCTGCAGGAATCAAGGGTGGCCTGGCCGGCAGCGTGGCCATGGCTGTACTCGCTTGCCTCTACGGTGTTCTTAAGCAACACAGTATTTGGTATCCGATCAACCTGCTAGCCGCAACGATCTATGGACAGTCGCTGCAATTAACGCCCGCGACGTTGGACGCGTTCCACCTGGGCAGTTTCCTGGTGGCGAGCTTCATTCATCTGCTCACCTCCCTATTAGTGGGCTTGCTGTACGGCGCCATGCTGCCGATGTTTCCTCGCCGCCCAATTCTTCTGGGAGGCGTGATAGCGCCGATTCTCTGGACCGGATTGCTCCATAGCATCCTGGACCTTCTAAACCCGCTGCTCAACCAGCATATCGATTGGCCGTGGTTTGTGGCTTCTCAGTTTGCGTTCGGCATCGTCGCGGGATTGGTGGTGGTGCGCCAGCAGCGCGTGCGTATCCGCCAGTTCGTACCTTTCTTAATGCGCGCCGGTTTCGAAGGGCCGGGGATCACGGAGGAAAGGCCGGAGAGGGGCGGGTCGCGATGAGGTTAGCTCCACTCCTCCTCGCCGTAGGCTTCTCTGCGCTTGGTTTGTGCGGATGCGCTAACGCACCCGGGCGGCCAACTGCGGGGGACGTTCCAATCGTTCCCAGCGAGATTTCAGATTTCAACGTTCTGTATGCGCAGAACTGTTCGGGTTGTCACGGGCCGGAAGGCAAGGGTGGAGCTGCAATTCCACTCGGCGATCCCGTGTACTTGGCGATCGCAGACGATGCGGTCCTGCATCGCGCGGCGACGAACGGAATTCCCGGGACGTCCATGCCTGCCTTTGCGCAGAGCGCGGGAGGAATGCTCACCGACAAACAGGTCGATGTAATCGTTCGCGGAATTCGCGAGCGTTGGTCTAAGCCGGATATCTTAAGCGGTGCGAATCCGCCGCCGTACTCTTCGTCCGAGCCTGGCGATATCTCGCGCGGATCGAAAGCTTATTCTGCGTATTGCTCGTCCTGTCATGGTGAAGACGGCCGCGGAGGCCAAAAAGCAAGCTCGATTGTGAATGGATCGTTCCTTGCTCTGCTCAACGATCAAGAACTTCGCACGATGGTAATTGTAGGACGGCCGGAACTAGGCGCTCCGGACTGGCGCGGAGATATTCCGGGAAAGCCAATGTCCGCACAGGATGTTTCTGATGTGGTGGCTTGGCTCGCCTCCCAGCGGGCGAAATTCCCGGGCCAGCCGTATTCGGACATCGCCAAATCAACGGGAGAAGTTCGATGACTGCACCAGACGGCCTTACCAGACGCGGTCTCTTCATGAAGATCGGAATTTTCTTGAACGCTATCGTCGCTGTGATTCTCGGCGTGCCCATAGTGCGCTACCTCCTTTCCCCCGTGGTCCACGAGCGGAGAGGAAGCTATGACTCCTGGGTTCCCCTCGGCAGTGTCGAAGATTTTCCTTCGGGTCAGACTCGGCTTGCAACCTATCGAGATCCTGTTGTGAGTCCAACGGATGGAGAAACGGCCGATATCGCCTGCTGGGTTCGAAATATTGATGGCCGATCCTTCCAGGTTTTTGCGATCAACTGCGCGCACTTGGGATGCCCGGTGCGCTGGTTCGCGCAATCCGGCCTGTTCATGTGCCCGTGCCATGGTGGCGCGTATTACCAGGATGGTTCCCGCGCCTCCGGCCCGCCCGAACGCGGATTGTTCGAATACCATTACAAGATCGATGGTGGAAAGCTCTTGATTAAGGCCGGAGAGATGCCGACGCCGGGCCAAGCTTCCAATATCGTGCGAGAGATACGCCCGTGCGCCTGATCAAATCGATCGGTGATTGGCTGGACGCGCGCGTTCAACTTGGCGCGACCATCCGCGAGACCGCCGAGCATTCCGTTCCGCGCGAAACCGCGAGCTGGTTCTATGTTTTCGGAAGCGCGGCCTTCGTCGTGTTCATGCTTCAGATCGTCACCGGCATTATGCTGGCGCTCATTTACGTGCCTTCCGCTGGTGAAGCTTGGAACAGCCTTCAGACTCTTAATCACAGCGTCAGCCTAGGCTGGTTCATTCGCGGCCTGCACGGATGGGGCTCGGACTTCATGGTCGCGATCGTTCTGATCCATATGGTCCAAGTCTTTTTGTTCGGCGCGTACAAATATCCGCGCGAACTAACCTGGATTGTCGGCGTTTTTCTCTTGCTCGTGACTCTGGGCATGGCCTTCACCGGCCAAGTTTTAAGATTCGATCAAGACGCCTACTGGGGTCTTGGAATCGGCGCATCAATTGCGAGCCGCGTCCCGCTGATGGGACCTCCCGTTGTGAATTTGATGTTGGGCGGACCGATCATCGCTGGAGCAACTCTTTCGAGATTCTTCGCCCTTCACGTGTTCGTCATTCCCGGGCTTCTGATCGCTTTCGTTGCCGTGCATCTGCTGATGGTCATTAAACTGGGGATCAACGAGTGGCCCATGCCGGGGCGCGTGGTTCGCAAGGCCACGTATATTAAGGAGTATCACGAACTCACGAAGAAAGACGGGATACCATTCGTTCCCGCGGCCGTTTGGAAGGACCTGGTTTTCTCAGCCATCATCTTGCTTTCGGTTGCCGCTTGCGCCCTTTACTTCGGTCCGTTTGGCCCGTCGGGCCCGCCAAATCCCACGATCATTCAAACCGCGCCGCGCCCGGACTTTTTCTTCTTGTGGCTCTATGCCGTACTCTCACTCTTGCCGCCGTCCATGGAAACTCCCGCCTTGCTCATCGGGCCTGTGGTTGTAATTCTTGGACTTCTACTTTTGCCGTTCGCCTTTGGCGAAGGAGAAAAGAGCTGGCGGCGCAGGCCCGTCGCCGTGCTCACGATTTTATTGGTGGCGGTCGCGATGGGAACATTTACGCGCCTCGCTGGGAATGCGCCCTGGAGCCCGGTGATGGACGCATGGAGCGGGATTCCGATTCCGGCCGAGTTTCTTCACGATCGCACCGCTCTCGAGCGGCAAGGTGCGCTTGTTTTTCAAGTGAAGCAATGCCACAACTGCCACTCGCTCGACAATCAAGGCGGAAAGCGCGGACCGGCTCTCGATGCCGTGGCCGTTCGGCTGACGCAAGATCAACTGATTCGTCAGGTCATCCAAGGCGGCGGCAACATGCCCGCGTACGGCAAGAATCTGAGTCCCGCAGAAACGACGGCTCTGGTCTCGTTCCTGGAGACATTGCATCCCGCGGGACAATCGCCGGCACGTGACGCCTCGCGCGCTGTCGCGCTGGAACCCGGCACCGGAGCGCGGGCGTCCGGCCAACCGTAGAATTGGTATGACCTCTGACGCTCAAATTATTTTGCAATCGTGGTCTGCTCCGATTGGAGTGAACGTCGCTCTATGTCTCACCGTTGTGGTTTACGTGCGAGGCTGGTTTCGCCTGCGCACCATTTCCCCGAACCTAATTCCGCCGTGGCGGCTCGCTGCATTTATCGCCGGAATCGTTTCAGTGTGGATCGCTATCGGGTCGCCGGTGGAAGCATTTGACGATGTGCTGCTCTCGGTTCACATGGTGCAGCATCTCTTGCTCATGGCCATCGCTCCCCCTTTGATTTTGCTCGGTGCGCCGGCGTTACCGCTACTAAAAGGCCTTCCCCAATCGCTCGCTCGCGGCGTCGTCAGCCCATTCCTCCAGTGGCGTTTGGTGAAATGGATCGGTCATTTTCTCGCCAACCCGGCCGTTTGTTGGCTCGCCGCAACGTTTGCTTTGATCGGTTGGCACATCCCTGCGGTTTTTGAGCTGGCGTTGCGATGGAATTGGTTGCACGAACTGGAGCACGCATGTTTTTTGGGTGCCGGACTTCTATTCTGGTGGCCGGTAGTTCAGCCCTGGCCGAGCGTCGCGAGATGGCCGAGGTGGTCCATTCCCCTATATCTCTTTTGCGCCACACTGCCGTGCGATGCGCTCTCCGGATTTCTTGTCTTTTGCGACCGCGTCGTCTACCCGTCTTATCGATCCGCGCCGCGAGTCTTTAGCATTTCGGCGCTTCAAGATCAGGAATGTGCCGCCGCCCTGATGTGGGCCTGCGTGACGATCATCTTTCTGGTTCCGGCGGTCATAGTCACCCTCGAAATTCTTTCACCTCAAAGGGCGCGCCTACCTCAGGAAACTTTTCCTCAGTTGAACCCAGTAACAGCCCAGCCATTTCCTGCTTCCAAAATCGTCTAGATGGCAGAATCGACGATCGCTGTGTAGAATCCGGCGGGAGATGTATGAAGCCACCGTGCGATGAAGCCGTAGTGCGATCGGCAAATGCCGGCGCTCCATGCACAGCGCAAACCAGGCATTGGATACTGGCGGCGACAATTCTCGGTTCCAGCATGGCTTTTATTGACGGCACTGTCGTCAATGTAGCTCTGCCTGCGCTGCAAGCAAGCCTCCACGCAACCGTCGTCGGCGTGCAATGGGTGGTCGAATCCTACGGGTTGTTCTTGGGAGCCTTGATTCTGGTTGGCGGCTCCCTCGGCGACTTGTTTGGCCGCCGGCTTATGTTCTTGATTGGCGTGGGAATTTTTGCAACTGCCTCTATCGCTTGCGGTCTTGCCTCCAACATTCAACAGCTCGTAATCGCGCGAAGTGTCCAAGGCATTGGAGCTGCCTTTCTCGTGCCCGGCAGCCTTTCGATCATTAGCGCAAATTTTGACGAAAAAACCAGAGGCCGAGCGATCGGCACCTGGTCCGGGTTCACCGCGATCACGACGGCTGTGGGGCCAGTGCTCGGCGGCTGGCTGATTCAACACGCTTCCTGGCGCTGGGTTTTCTTCATTAACGTTCCGCTTGCGGTCGCAGTGATCTCAATTTCGCTTTGGCGTATTCCCGAAAGCCGCAACGCCGCTGCCGGTCGCGTCGATTGGCTGGGAGCGGTATGCGCGACTGTCGGATTAGCCGGCCTGGTTTATGGGTTCCTGGAGTCCACCAGTCTCGGTTGGGGCGATCCGCTGGTTTTCGGAAGCCTGATTGTCGGGTTCGGCTGCTTGATCGGTTTCGTATTCGTTGAGGCCAGGGTAAGTTCACCCTTGGTTCCGTTGACGCTGTTCGAGTCGCGCAGTTTTAGCGGTGCGAATTTGCTCACGTTGCTTCTCTACGCCGCTCTTGGAATCTTTTTTTTCTTGTTCCCGCTGAACCTTATTCAGGTTCAGGGATATTCGACAACTGCGACCGGCGCGGCGGCGCTCCCGTTAATTCTGCTGATTTTCTTCCTTTCGCGCTGGTCCGGCGGGCTGGTCGCCCGCTACGGATCGAAGATGCCGCTGATCGTCGGGCCGCTGATTGCGGCGGTCGGATTCGTTCTTTTCGCCGTACCGGGTGTGGGAGCTAGTTACTGGGAAATGTTCTTTCCTGCGTTTGTTGTTCTCGGTCTTGGAATGGCCATCAGCGTGGCTCCGCTCACCACGGTAGTGATGAGCTCGGTGGGCCAGGACCGCGCTGGAACCGCCTCCGGCGTCAATAACGCAGTCGCGCGAGTTGCGGGCGTCCTTGCCATTGCAATCCTGGGGATCGTGATGGTGAAATTATTCAGTTCTAGCCTGAATCGCACTCTCGCGGGGGAACTGCTTCCGCCCGGCATCCTTCAGTATGTTCGATCGAATGAAATCAAGCTCGCTGGCCTCGACCTGCCCTCCGGCCTGGATGTCGATACGGCAGAGCTGATCCGTTTGGCAATCTCCCGCGCGTTCGTCTTTGGATTCCGGACCGTAATGTTGATCTGTGCAGGTCTGTGTTTGGCTAGTGCTGCAGTCGCAACGCTCCTGATTCCCGCTAAAACTCCGCACGCAGCTTAGTCAGGACCATCGACATCTCGACTGTGATTTCGTCAAGGTGTCTATGCGTGAATACCGCTTAAGAGTTTGGCAGCTCCGCTCATTTTTCTATTCGCGAAAAGTTAGAGTCTATTTCGGGGACAGTCGAGTAATATATCGGGCTTCAGTCGCCGTCCGTTCGAGAACAAAGGAGTCATCAAAGATGAAGCGAATCGATGCAGTGATCAGGCCTTCGCAGCTCGATGAAGTGAAGCAACGCGTGACCGCGCTAGGGGTGACCGGCCTTACGGTGTCTGAAGTCCGCGGGTTTGGCCGGCAAAAGGGTCACACCGAAACGTATCGCGGGTCTGAGTACACCGTGGACTTTTTGCCGAAGATCTTCGTAAGCATCGCTGTCGCAGAAGATCTCGTCGAGCAGGTCGTGGACGCCATCATCGAAGGAGCTCGAACGGGCGTGATCGGAGACGGCAAGATTTTCGTGTCGTCTCTTGAAAACGTGATCCGCATACGCACCGGGGAACGCGGCCCCGGCGCAATCTGAACATTTTCTTAACGGATGGCGCACCGAACCGCCATCACCTCAATCACGAAAGGAGATCCCCAGATGCAATACGCATTTCTTCGATGCACCACGAAGTGGATATCCAAGTCGATTGTGGTCCTGATTCTTGCGCAAATTCTTTGCGGCTCGATGACTCTCGTTTTTGCGGATCAGTCGCAGCCCGATCCCGCGGGTACCGCGACGGGCGACAAGTTCTCTGTCGTCGATGCGGCTGGCAACCCCTTTGTCGTGCCGGAGCCGACGGACAAGAGCGCGCCCGACTACGCGAAGAACAAGAAAGACTTTGACGAATTTCAAGCCCAGGCCGCCCGGGAGCCTTTGGCGCTGAAGCTTGCCGATGGTGTAGGCCACACACGTATCGCGACGAACTTCTCCTGGACGCT
This sequence comes from Candidatus Acidiferrales bacterium, assembly GCA_050012235.1. Taxonomy (GTDB): domain Bacteria; phylum Acidobacteriota; class Terriglobia; order Acidiferrales; family UBA7541; genus Palsa-295. The sequence goes on from JBEKHP010000011.1 coordinate 17,047, forward strand.
GCTCACTGGATACCTTGTGCTTTTCATGCAGGCGGGCTTTGCTCTGTTGACGTGCGGCTTGGTGCGTAAGAAGAATGCCGCGCACCTGATGATGCTGAATTTTGCGGCATACGTTTTTGCGTTTCTTGCTTACTACGCAGTCGGCTACGCGTTCCAATTCGGCGCGGTTGCGGTGAACGCCGCTCCCGCAAATCTCGGCGGCGTGCCGACTTTGAATCATTTCCTGATCGGAAGCGGCTCGTGGGGATTCTTGGGAGGTAAGGGATTTTTTCTAACCGGCCCAGCTTACGATGCCGGCAGCAATTGCTTGACGCTCTTCGAAGTCGTGTTTATGGAGACCGCCGGCTACATCATCGTTGGGGCCATTTGCGAGCGGATCACTTTCTGGGCCTTCCTTCTTTGTGAACTGTTTATCGGCGCATTCCTATATCCAATTTCCGGTTGCTGGGTCTGGGGCGGCGGATGGCTCTCGCAATTGGGTTCCAGCATGCACCTTGGCCACGGCTATGTGGATTTTGCCGGGTCATCGGTTGTTCACAGCGTCGGAGGTTTTTGTGCTATGGCGCTGGCGCTCATTCTGGGGCCACGGCTTGGAAAATATGGCGCGGATGGAAAACCGCGGGCGTTTCCGGCGTCTAACATTGTGTTCGTCGTCACCGGAACGTTCCTACTGCTCTTTGGTTGGATGGGTTTTAATCCTGGGTCGACGCTCGGCGCAACGGACCTTCGCATTTCAGTTGTCGCAGTGAACACGAACCTCGCCGCGGTGGCAGGCTCCGCGGCGGCTATGCTTTTGTGGTACAAACTTTTTGGCAAGCCGGACATCACCATGGCTTGCAACGGAATGCTTGCAGGACTGGTGGCTATCACAGCTCCTTGCGCATTCGTATCTCCCACAGCTTCCGTGATCATCGGCGTCATCGCCGGCCTCGTGGTTTGCGGCGGCGTTCTGTTCAACGAACGAATCCTCAAAATCGACGATCCATGCGGAGCCATATCGGTTCACGGATATTGCGGATGGCTCGGCGCGGTCTGTCTGGGGATTTTCGCCGATGGAACGTACGGCGCCGGCTGGAATGGCGTGGGCGCAGCCGCATACCTCGGCAAGACCGGACAGGGCGTCACCGGTCTGCTTCACGGTGACTCGTCACAATTCTTTGTGCAACTCGGCGGCGCTACGCTTTTGGCCATTTATGCCTTCGGAGCGACCTATGTTATTTTTTCCGCCGTGAATGCGTGGCGCTCGATGCGCGTGCCGCGGGAAGTCGAGCTGGCGGGCCTCGATGTGCCGCAGTTTGGCATGTTGGCGTATCCCGAGGACGCTGTGGAATTGCTGACTGCGGGGTCGCAGGCGCAGCAACAAGGAGTCTAGACCTGCGAACTCGCAAGTTGAGTTAGCGAAGAATTCTCAAACCATTTCGATGCCGACAAACCCATCGTTCACCACCGAGCTGCGCAATTTCTATGAGAAGGAATCACAGCGCATCCGGGAACAATTCGTAGCCTCAGGCTCGGGTCGCACGGCTCTGCTGGGCCGCACTGCCCTTACCGAACGCATGATGGAGCGCCTCTGGAAGGAATTCGTCTGTGCCGAATCGGACGGTCCGCCGGACTTTGCGGTCGTCGCTCTGGGCGGATTCGGTCGCCGCTGGCTTTTCCCTTATTCCGATGTCGACATCCTCTTTCTGCACGCGGGAAACGGAACGGAAGCAAAACTCAAAGATCCGATTCGCAAATTTTCGCAGGGACTCTGGGACCTGGGGCTAAAGCTCAGCCCCGCCACGCGCACTCTCGCAGAGTGCACCCAGTTCGAAACCGCGAACCCCGAGTTTGCGATCTCCCTGCTGGATTGCCGGTATCTTTTCGGGGACCGGCAACTTTTCTCGCGACTTCACGATGACGTGATCCCCAAACTAATCTCGCTTGCGTCCGACCAGATTGTGAAGCGCCTCGCCGAACTGACCCGCACACGCCACGGAAAATTCGGCAGCACCGTATTTCACCTTGAGCCAAATATTAAGGACGGTCCCGGCGGTCTTCGCGACTACAACGTGGTCAGTTGGCTTTCACTGATAGAGGCGATTGAAAAGTACCACGTCTGGCCGGTCGAAAACGCGATTCTTCCCGTGACGATTCAGCAGCAGTTTGACGCGGCCCTGGATTCTCTGATGTCCATCCGCTGCTTCCTGCACTTCCGTCACAGCCGCGACGACAACACGCTTACCTGGGAATCTCAGGACGCTGCCGCCGCTCATCGTGTCGGAGTTCCCAATACGCCGCGAACGCCCAATTCACCGAATGACGGAAGTGCTGGGCCCCTCACTGCTTCCGAATGGATGCGCTTGTACTTCGGTCACGCGCGCGCGGTCCACCACGTTTGCATTCAGCTTCTGGAGGAAATTCCCGCGGCGCGGCTTTCGCTGCACCATCAGTTTCAGCAACTGCGTTCGCGCCTTTCGAATGCGGAGTTTTCCGTCGAGGACGGGATGCTTTCGCTGCGCCACCCTGCGGCGCTGAACGATCCCGAGTTTATCCTTCGCGCCTTCCGTTTTCTCGCGCGCCATGGATTGAGTCTTAGTTCCAACACGGAATCGGAGATCGAGCGCGCTCTGCCGTCGTTTGCTGTCACACCCCCTAAAGGCGCCGAGCTCTGGCATCCGCTTCAGGAAATTCTGACCGCGCCTCATGCGTCCGATGCTTTGCGCTCGATGCATTCGCTCGGATTGCTCACGCTCCTGTTTCCGGAATTTGGGGAAATTGATGCGCTGGTAGTACGCGACTATTCTCATCGCTTCACCGTCGATGAACACACGTTCGTAGCCATCGATAATCTCCACGCTCTGCGCCAGTCTCAGTCCAAATGGGATCAGCGTTACGCCGAACTTCTCGAGGAACTCGAGCAACCCGACTTGCTCTACCTCGCACTGCTTTTCCACGACGTCGGAAAAGGCGCGAAGTCCAACGACCATGTCCGCGCCAGCATGGATATCGCCCAGGGTGTGCTGACGCGTCTCGAGCTGGATGCGCCGGATCGCGAAACTGTTCTGTTTCTCATCGGCCGGCACCTGGAAATGAGCGCGGCGTTGCGCCGCGACATTTTCGAACAGGAAACAGTGCGCGGTTTTGCCGAAAAGGTCGAAACGCCCGAACGCCTGAAAATGCTGTGCCTGCTTACTTACGCGGACATTAAAGCCGTCAATCCCGAAGCTCTTACGCCGTGGAAAGCGGAAAACATCTGGCAGCTTTACATCGCCACTTCGAATTACCTAAATCGCAGCCTTGACCAGCGCCTCCACATTGACGCTCACGACGAAGTGATGGCGCACCTCGGCACTCTCGCGCTGTCGGTAGGAGACCGGCTTGATAATTTTCTCGAGGGATTGCCGCGGCGTTATCTGCTCACGCACCCGGCAGCGGATGTCCTGGCCCACCTGGAAATGGCCACGCGGCTGGAAAAAAATCCGGTGCAGCTCAACTTACGCCGCGGTCGTCATTGGTACGAGCTCACTCTTGTCACGCATGATCGCGCGTTTCTCTTCGCTACCATGGCTGGGGTTCTGGCCGCCTGGGGAATGAACATCGTGAAAGCTGCCGCATTCTCAAATCAGGGCGGCACCGTAGTCGATACTTTTTATTTTACCGACCGTTTTCGCACGCTGGAACTAAATCTGCCGGAGTGGGAGCGCTTCCAATCGAGCATCCTGGACGTCCTCGCGGGAAAAGTTGACCTGGACCGAATGCTGCGCGAGCGGCTGCACTCGGAAAAGCGCCGCCTGCCCAAGATAAAGGTCGAGACGCGGGTTAAAATCGACGACACCTGCTCCGCTCAGAGCACGCTGGTAGAGATTATCGCTCAGGACCAGCCCGGCCTTCTGCACCGGATCAGCTCAATTTTCTCGCGCGAAAAATGCAACATCGAAATTGCCATCATCGAGACGGAAGGAGAAACCGCTATCGACGTCTTTTATCTTACGTCTTCCGGCTCGAAACTTTCCGTCGAACATCAGACTAGCCTGCGCTCCGCGCTTCTGGCGGAATTCGCCCGCTAGTTTTTTCATCTCTGTGCGCCCGATTTTCCCCGGTGCCAGAAAGCTTCGATTTCTTCCAGGGTGCGGCCTTTGGTTTCGGGCACGAGCTTGTAGGAGAAGAGCCAGGCGGCGATGGAGAGAACACCGTAGAGCCAGAAAGTCCACATGGGGCCGAACTTTTCCACGAGAGTGAGGAAAGTGAGCGAGACGACGAAGTTTGCGGCCCAGTTTGAAGAGGCCGCCGTTCCTTCGGCCGAGCCTCTAACTTTCAGCGGGTAGATTTCAGAGATGAGAAGCCAGAAAATCGGGCCCAGGCTTATGGCGAAAAAAGCCACGTATGCCATCAATGTGATTACGGCGAGTTGGCCGAAAGCGGCGTCGTGGGCTGAAGCGGACTCGCGGAAGATAAAACCGAGAATGCCGAGCGTAACGGCCATGCCCGCAATTCCGGTTAGCAGCAATATACGCCGCCCGACGCGGTCGATGAGCCACATGGAGACGAGGGTCATGAAGACGTTTACCGCGCCGATTCCGGCGGTGGCCAGAATTGCTCCGGAGGCTGAAGAGATTCCCGCGGAGCGAATAATCTGCGGGGCGTAGTAAATCACCGTGTTTATTCCAGTGACCTGCTGAAATATGGCGAGTCCGATGCCGACGATGAGCGCGGGGCGAATCGAAGCTTTTAAGAGGTCGGACCATTGGCCGCGCTCTTCCGAGCGCGAAGCGGCGTCCTGAATTTCTCCAAATTCTTCTTCAACACTTTGAGTGCCGCGAATTTTTCTCAATATGCCGAGCGCTTTTTCACTTTGACCGTTTTTCACCAGCCAGCGCGGAGTTTCGGGCAAGTACAAAGTTCCGAGTCCGAGGATGGCGCCGGGAATCACGGCGAGGCCGAGCATCCAGCGCCATTGCTCGGATTGGGCGAAAGCATAATCCACGAGATAGGCGGCGAGGATGCCGATGGTGATGGCCAGTTGAAAGAGAGAGACTTGCCAGCCGCGCGCTTTTGCGGGGGAGACTTCCGAGATGTAGAGCGGAACGGTGGCGCTGGCGAGTCCTATGCCGATGCCGACGATGGTGCGCCCGACGATTAGCGTGACTTCCGATCCGGCGGCGGCGCAGATGATCGCGCCCAGGATGAAAATCAAGGAGGTAAGCGCGAGGTTCATTCGCCGGCCGATCTGATCGGCCAGACGGCCGCCGGTGAGCGAGGCGACGGCTGCGCCGACTAGAACGACGCTGACCACCAATTCCTGGTGAAACACGGAGAGAGAGAAACTTTTTTGGATGAAAATCAGTGCGCCGGAGATTACTCCGGTGTCGTAGCCAAAGAGGAGGCCTCCCAGCGCGGCGAATGCGGCGGCGATGTAAACGAACGCGGTGCTTTCCGCCTGTCTGGCGGAGGCGCCGGCGGTTGGGTCAGAGTTCGGTTTTTGTGGAGGCATTCGTCCTCGGTGAAATCCGGGCGGGCAGGAAAAGCGGCGAAAAGGTGTACGTCCATTTTTGATTTTTTTGGCTATTTGAGTGGTGGGCGGCTGTTTGTTTTCTATATGTTACAGCGTTTCTGAATTCGTCAATTTGGCGATTTAAATTTGGCAGGTTCGAAGGTCGCGACTCGCGATCCGCGAACCGTGCGCCGCGGCTCAAAACCATAGTCCGATCGCGCATTGATTTCGATGGCGGGGCGGAGTTGAGAATGGTGCAAAGTTCTCGATTAGAGAGAGTTGCTTTCCTTTGTTTACAATGACTTAGAGCTCGTTCTAATAAACTGAGTTCTCGATTAGAAAGTGGGGTCGGGTTCGAGAGGTGAGAGGACCCGGTCGTTCGCGAATGTTTCCTTGCATTTCCGCTTTCTTGGTCCCTTCCTTTGGCACAGCTAGCGGGGAAAACGGACTTGCTGTCGGAGTGGGCAAAATTGGCGGTGTCCATTCCGCGAGCGGTCGCGCGGAGCATGGGCGCGGGGCCGTTTCGCTCCTGCCGCCCTTCGCCAAGTTTTTCAGTAATAATCACGGAAAAACGTAGCACGCCGTTGGGCGGAATTCAAGACCTCGTGCGTGTGAGCATAGCGGTGCTACCACGAGCGGCTGCTAGTTTGGGGCCCGAGCGGGACGCGGAAGTTCGAGGCGAAGGGCCAAGAACGCACGTCAAAACCCGCACCCTTTGCAGGAAAGAAAAACGCAAAGGATGCGGCACCCGAAAATTCGATCCGTGACTCGATTGAACTTCGGTCAGATGCGGAAGTATTCGCCACCCGCCTCACTACTTAGTTTGTTCGACCCATGCTGGTTGCCGATCGATAAGAACGAAAGCTCGACGAAAAATCCGCCGAAAGGAAGATTTGTCAGAGAGTCATTTTTTATGTCGCGGCTAAAGCCGCGACCCACAAAGCTAGTGAAAGCGGCACGCCCGATCCGAACGTGAAAAGAGCCGGCCCTTCGCAAAGGACTCTAGGTGAATCCCCTCGGGATTCACGGGACGGGCCCGGCGCTACGAAAAACAAAGGGGTGGCGCGCGATGGGACTGGGCGATTTCCTGTCGGCGAGGGCGGCACATCAGCGGGCACAGCATGCTGTGCCCCTACGGTTAAGCCTGCGATGTACGGGGGCATCGGGGGAGGCGCTAGCGCTTCTGGAGTGGTTTAAGGGGATGCATGGCGAGCGTATAGTCGCCGTGAGCGCTTCCCACTAAGGGGAGGGGTTGACCTGCGTCGGTTAGGCGGTAGAGTTTGTATCCGAATTGTGCGACCAAGAGATTCTGAATTTCGATGAAGCCGGCACCGTTCGCCGAGTTTACGTAACGGGGGAGAAATTCGAAATAGACGGCCGGGTGGAAGGTGCGAAAAAGTTCCGCGGCGCCGCGCATGACCTGCAGTTCCATGCCCTCGACATCAATTTTGACGAAGTCCACGCGATTCAATCGGCGTTCGCTTAGGAAGGCATCGAGGGTGATGACCGGCGTCCTATGCGTTCCTTTCTCCGAGAGCAGGGCGTTTCCTGGATTGCCGGGTTCTTCGGCCCACCACAACTCGCCGGGTTTGTCGGCGACGCCGCATTCGAGCAGTTCGGTCCTGCGCAGCAATTGGGGGTTCAAACTGAAATTATTGCGGAAGCGCAGTTGATTGGGCGGGCCGGGCTCGAAGGCATAGACCTTGCCATCCGGGCCGGCATACTTGGCCAAGGCGAGGGCCACGGGGCCCACGTTAGCGCCCACATCGAAACAGGTCCAGCCCTCAGTATGGTGAGTTTGCAGGAAGCGAATTAAAGGAGGCTCGTATTCACCGGTCCACATGATTCTTTCCGCTCGGTAGGTGGTGTCGATGTGGACAGAGACGTCATGCAGATAGGACGGAAACTGGAAGCGCATCCCGGCGGGGGCGGCCTTGCGGAGATTGGGGCGGGTTTGTAGCAAGTGCCGGCGGAGGCTTGCGGGACAAAGCCGCAGCAAAGCTGTTTTTACGGCGCGATTAACCTGTGCCATGGAACTCCGAGCAGTAAGTCGCCAGCTTCAAAGTAAACGCGCCACGAGCTTTCTGCAAGATCGATCTCCCGATGACTCCTGTTTAACGCGGCGATCTCAATGGGTCGCGGACGAACATTATGGTTGGGCGAGACTTGTAGGTGGTGAGCTGGGATTGGCGATAGCCGCATTTTTCGGCGACGCGGATGGACGCGAGATTGTCAGGGTGGATGATGCAGGCGGTTTGCGCGGAGGGGAAGCGCGTGTCACCCCAGGCGACGGCAGCGCGGACTGCTTCGGTTGCGTAGCCTTTGCCGCTTGCTTGCGGCGAGATGACCCAACCGATTTCCGGCAGGCCTTTGAGGAATGGCAGGTCGCGCTTATAGTCGGCGAATCCAACTTCTCCGATAAAATTGCCGGTGGTCTTTTCTTCAACCAGCCAGTAACCGAAACCTAGCAGCGACCAGTGGCCCACGTAACGCAGGAATCTCGCCCAGGATTCCTCTTCGGTGAGGGGCTTGCCGCCGATAAAGCGGGTGACTTCGGGATCCGCCCACATGGCGGCGGAATGGACGAAATCGTCGAGGCGATGGCCTTGAAGTTTGAGGCGCTCTGATTCGAGGATGGGTATTTCTATTGATGAATGGGGAGAACGAGACATTGGATGAGTTTATTGTTCTCCGTGCGGAACGTCAAAGCTGAGAGTTCGCGGCGATCCGGAAAGAAACTGTGCTGTTTTGAACAGTTTTGTAGGGACACGGCTCGCATAATTTATTCAGCGACACCAACATTTGGGTTAACCCCCGAATATGCCCTTACGCCTATTTGAAATTCACGAACAGCCATGGTTCCCGCAATTCCTGCGGGATCAATTCGTTGACGAGCTCCAGATGGTCCTTGACGTGACGAAGACTTACGAGCCGATCGCGCACTTGCTGCGAATCCGGCTGGAAGAGTGCGGGTCTGAACGCGTGGTGGATTTGTGTTCGGGGGCGGGCGGACCGTGGCCGTTGCTGTTGCGCCATTTCGAGATGCACGGCGGGAAGCCACCCGAAGTGCTGCTGACGGACAAATATCCCAGCACGACAAAATTTCATGATGCGGAGTCAGCGGCAGGGGATCGCATTCGTTTTCTTAGCGATTCAGTGGATGCAACACAGATTCCGGGGCACCTTCAGGGATTTAGGACGCTTTTTTCCTCCTTCCATCATTTGAACCCCGACGAGGCGCGCAGCCTATTGCAGGATAGTGCAGACAAGCGGCAGGCTATCGGGATTTTTGAGGCAACCGGGCTCCGCACTTTGACCTTGCTATCCGTGTTGTTCGTTCCCATCGCAGCGTGGCTATTCGTTCCGTTCCGGAGACCCTTTCGTTGGTCGCGGCTGCTTTGGACCTATGTGATTCCGGTGGTCCCGTTCGTGCTCTTCTTCGACGGGTTGGTTTCCTGCTTGCGGGCCTACTCGGTCGGGGAACTCAAAGAGATGACGCGGGGACTGGCGTCCAAGGGATACCGATGGGAAGTCGGGGAACAGCCCGGAGGATTATTGCCCGTCCGGATCACGTATTTATTTGGGTGCCCGCAGAGCGTCTCCGCTGAATCCGCCGATTGAAACCTGCGATACCTCACATGCTGGAGAGCCGCAAAAGACTCGCTAGAATTGCGTATGCGGGAGGGCCTTGGCGCGCTCGTCGATGGCGGGCGGGAAGACGGGGGAGCCTTGGGGGGGCTGGCCGCGGGTGATAGCCCAGTGCTCGATCCAGCCGGTGCCAGCTTCACCGACGAAAGTGTCGGGCAGGCTGTAGGCTGAATCGCTGAGAGCGTCTTCGAGAGTGATGAAGCGATAGCCGCGTTTGCGCATCAAGTCGAGGAGTTCGGCGATGTGGTCGGCTTCGAGCTGATTGGCGTGAAGCAGGAGAATCTGTTTGGGCTCGTAGCCGATGAGGTCCTTCGAGAGCTTTTCTTCGTAGGCGAACATTTCGGCGTGGTAGGAAAGATAGGAGCTGACGACTTCCTGCTGGAGAGCGGCATCTCCGCGTTTTTTGGCGTCCTCGTAAACGGGCGCGAAATTCCAATCCCAGGCGTCGAGTGTGACAGGGGCGATGCGGTAGCCGCGCGCGACGAGGAAAGCCTCGGCTTCGCGGCGAGTTTGAAGGTCGCGGCCGGTGTCCAGATAGGGATGCCGAAAATAACGGAGCTTCTTGTTGTGCTGCGCGAGCAAGAGCCGGGTAACGGTCTCGCCCTGGATCACCGAGTCTTCAAATTCTTGGAGGCCCGCGAGATTGAGCGAGGTGTGGCTGAAGGTGTGGTTTCCCAGTTCTAGGCCGGCGTCGAGCCACATGTCGAGAGCTTTGATTCTTTCGTCCACCTCGCCCCAGTGGTAGTAGAGGCCTTTCTCGTTTACGAAGCCCACGGCCGGAACTTTGTTTTGGGTTAGAGCGGCGAGGAGTTTGGCGGTCATTTCGGTGATGGACGCGGCGGACATGGAGTTCGCAGCGGCGGCGGGCAAATCGTCAATGGTGATGGCGACCTGGCGATCGGGTGGAACGTCCGCCCGGGACGCCGCGTTTCCGAGAGCAATAGAGAAAGCAAGTATCATGCACAGAAATCCTAGCGCTGCCTTCATGGGCATGGTCCTCCGATCTGGAATTTGTGTAGGCCGAGCGAACCTTGATTTATTTTTCGATTTCACGGAGTTTGCACCGCGAGGGGTAGAGTTAGCGTGCCGATTTGGCCGGTGCGGTTGTCGCGGACGGCCATGCGCAGGGAATATTCTGCGGGGGCGAGCGGGAGTTGCATGGTGAAAGGTAATCCGTCCCGATTCATTTGGGCAAATTGATCGGAGGTGAGACGCGCGTCGACAGTGTGGCCGTCGGAGGCGGCGATTTTGCCGTCAGGCGAGACAGCTGCAATCATGAAATCCAAGTTGCAGTGATGGCCGCCATTTTCAATTGCGTCGAAAGAGATGGCCGCAGTATCGACTAGGAACTGGATCTGCACTTGCGGCTTGGGCGCAGCGACGATGGCCGGGATATGCACGCGGAAGGTGACTTGCGTGGCGGGAAGAGGATCGGCGAGGGCGGCGCGAAGTTCTTCGTAGGCCTGATGCGAGCGCTGCTGGGGATTTTCCGATGCGGAAGATTGCGCGACGTCCACTGCAAAGTAGCCGCTGCGATGCCGGATTTTTAGACCTTCGCGGTTGAGTTTTACTTCGATGTTATGGAATTTGCCGTCCCAACGGGCGCCCTCGGGGTAATAGCCAAGGGTGTAGTAATGCTCTCCATCGGCGGCGCTGACTGCCACGGCGCGCGCAATGTCGTTCCGGTTATAAAGCGCGAGGCCGCCGGTTTCTGCCGCGAGGTCCTGCATAGTTTGATGTGAAGTGACGATTGCGTCATGGGAATCGGTAAGTTGTTCTGCGGGACTTTGCTGATTGGTCGGTTGCTGGACGGTGCGGACCAGGGGATCGGGTGTAAGGCTCAAGGTTTGATCGTACACGCTGCTGCCCACGAGGAGGCTTCGAGCATCAACGGTGTAGACGGCGACTCGAGCGGCAGCCAACAGTTCGGCAGTGCGCCGAACATCTTCGGCATAATTCCTTTGGGCGTCGGGATACTCGCCTGCTCCGGGCTGGAGATTGAAGGGAAAAACGGCAGAGACCCAGATGAGATTTTTGCGGCCGGGAAAGCCGCCAAAGGCGCGGGCGATGGAGCGCAAGGCTTCGAGCGTGACACGAACGCGCGCATCGGTGGATTCGGCAGCGCGTGATTGATTGTGCTCGTCAATCATTCGAATCATATCGCCGGTCATATCCGCGGCTTCACCGGGAGTCAACGTCTGAATTGCGGCGTTGGATAATTCTTTCGAGTTAGGGGATTTGTACTTGTCCAGCGCGGCGATGAGCAGCCGCGGATCGGAAGTGAAATCCTGCAAGAGGCCCAGGGAATCGCCGAGGGACAGAATGGCGATTTTTTGGCCTTCGTTCAGTTGCGTGCGCAGATACTTCAGCATTTCGGCGTGAGCGGAGAGCTGGTCGCCGAGTGCGGTGTTCAAGCTATCGAGAAGCAGGATGGTGGGAGGTCCTTGGGGCGCGCGATTGAACGCGGGACGGTTGGTGAAGACGCCCGGGGGGAGCGGCGGCGGCGGGGAAGGAGCGGACCTCGCGGGCAAGGATTCGGCGGCATGCTCGTCGGAAAACACTGAGATTTTTTGCGGCTTGCCGCGATCGCGCAGAGCGAAATCGGCCGAAGTGAGATTGGCGACATGGTTGCCCTGCTTGTCGTACACCACGACATCGACCAGGACGAGATGCGTGGTTGCATGAAGGGCAGGGGACGGCGGTGTCGCTGATGTTGGCGATTGAGGCCCAGATGTTTGCTGAGGGCGCGCCGTGGATGCGGCGAAAAGCGCGAGGATGAAGCCCAGGCGTCGCAGCGATCTCGGTGTAAAACTATTGCGGTTACCCAGCATGGCCCCCATTCTCTCACTAACGACGACCAGAAATCAGACGAGTGTCGAAAGCGCGCGAGTTCTGGGGGTGTTACCGTCGCGTGTTTTTGTTGGGCACAGAATTTGTGTTAATTACTGCAATGGTACTGGAAGGCACTGGTATAGGTGGTAGACTACGCGGTTCCTGGACTGGATTGAACAAGATGAGGTGCGTTGAAGGTGGAAGTACTCTGGCAGGATTTGCGGTTTGGATGGCGAATGCTGCGGCGAAGCTCGGGATTCGCTATCGTTGCGGTGCTGACGTTGGCGATCGGAATTGGCGCGAACGCAGCGATCTTCAGCGTCGTTAATTCGGTGCTATTGCGCCCGCTGCCTTTTCCAGAGTCGCAACGCATTGTATGGATTTGGGAGACGGACGAAAACCGCAACGTGCATCGCGGGACCGCTTCGCAGGCGGAATTCCTTGACTGGCGCGACCGCAACCATTCGTTCGAAGAACTCGCCGCGTGGCGCGAATTATTCTTCACGTTAACCGGGAATGGGGAGCCGGAGCAGAATTGGGGTTCGCAGGTGAGCGGGAATTTTTTCCGCTTGCTTCGAGTGAAGCCGGTACTTGGACGCGATTTCCTTGCCGAGGAGGAACAGCCGGGCCACGAGCGAGTGGTGATGCTCAGTTACGCGCTGTGGCAGCGGCGCTATGGAGGCGACCCGAGCATTCTGGGCAGCAGCATCACGCTCGACGACCAGCCGTACACCATCGTTGGAGTGCTTCCCCGGGACTTCAGTCTTTTCGGAACCAGCCGACAGTTCGACGTGTGGGTGCCGTTCGGATTCGATCGCGCCAAGCTTAATCGCGAAGAACATGAGGTAGTTGTGTTCGGCAGGCTGCGGGACGGCGTCTCGACGGAGCAGGCGCAGGCCGAAATGGAAACGATTCAATCGCAGCTTAAGAAAGAGTATCCGGCCTTCGATCAAAAGAACGGCATCCTGGTGAAGGGATTCCATGACGACCTGGTGAGCGGCTTGAGGCCCATGCTGCTGATCTTGTTCGCGGCGGTTGGATTCGTTCTGCTAATTTCCTGCGCCAACGTAGCGAATTTGACGCTTGCGCGCGGAGCCACGCGAGAGCGGGAAATCGCGTTGCGCGCGGCGCTGGGGGCAAGCCGGGATCGCGTCTTTCGCCAGCTTTTGACGGAAAGCATCGTGCTGGCGCTGATCGGAGGAGCGCTGGGCGTTCTGATAGCGTATGCAGGGCTGCACCTCTTGCGCGGGTTTCTGCCGGTGACGGGAGGGAGAGGCGAAATCCCGCGGGCGGATTCGATCGGGATTAATGGCGCGGTGCTGGGCTTTACGCTCGGCGTCTCCTGGCTTACGGGGATTGTTTTTGGGCTGGCGCCCGCGATTCAGATTTCACGCCACGAATTGTATGAATCGCTGAAGGAAGGAGGCCGCGGTTCTGCGGGAGGGAGGCGCAGCCACTGCCTGCGGTCGGCGCTGGTGGTCTCGGAAGTGGCGCTCTCGGTGATGCTGCTGACGGGAGCGGGGCTGCTGATGCGGAGTTTTTTACTGCTCATGTCGGAGAACCTGGGATTCAATCCCGCGAATGTGCTGACGATGCAAGTGTGGCTGCGCGAGACGCACGTTCCGTCCGGACGCCCAGTGGTGAATTATTATCAACAGGCGATCGAGCGATTGAACGCGCTGCCGGGAGTGAAATCAGCGAGCGCGGTGAATTTTCCGCCTCTGAGCGGCTGGAACGGCTTTTGCGATTTCGATATACAAGGACGCGCGACGCCTCCATCCGGCGAGCACTTTACTTCTCAATACCGGATTGTGGACTGGCGGTATTTGCGGACCATGAGCATCGCGCTGAAAGAAGGTCGCGATTTTGCAGCTTCGGATGGGTCGAATACGGGAGGCGTGGCCATCGTCAACGAAACCCTCGCGCATCAGTACTGGCCGAATGAAGATCCGGTGGGCAAACAGGTGCGGCTCGAATTTCCAGCAACGAGAGGCCCGTGGGATCCGGAGCCTAGCAGTGCGTGGCTGACGATCGTGGGAGTTGCAAGCGCCGTCCGCGATGGGCCGTGGAACGAGCCAAAGGGACCGCAACTATATTTGCTGCTGGACCAGAATCCTTCGCGGATCATGCACCTGGTGGTGCGCACGGCGGGCGATCCGACTGCGATTGCTTCGGCGGTGCGCCAGAGCATTGAGAGCGCGGATCCGAATCAGCCGGTGACGGAAGTACGCACGATGGATGATCTGATCGATGCGTCCGTGGTGCAGCGGCGCTTGAGCATGGTGCTTCTGGCGATTTTTGCGGCGGTGGCTACGGCGCTAGCGGGATTGGGGATCTACGGCGTGATGGCATATAGCGTGGCGCAACGGACGCACGAAATCGGCGTAAGAATGGCGTTGGGCGCCGAGCCGGGAGACGTTTTGCGGCTGATGGTGCGCGATGGGATGCGGCTGGCGGGAGCCGGCGTGGCGCTGGGAATCGCGGGATCGATTGCGACCACCCGCTATTTGCAAACCGAGCTGTTTGGGGTGAAGAACATGGATCCGATCACGCTAGCGAGCGTGGTTCTTGGACTTGCAGTGGTTGCCGTGGCGGCGTGTTATTTTCCGGCGCGACGAGCTGCGAGAGTTGATCCGCTGATTGCGCTGCGGCATGAATGAGGGCGGTTCGCCTAAAACTTCGTTTGCTTGATTCGAGCCAAGCGGCGGGGTTCTTACGCGGATCTGCCAACCAAGCGCGCGAGTTCGGGAAAGCCTCGCAATAACTCCGCAATTATAAATCTCACACCTAATGCTGCCAGGATGATCATTTCGGGTTCGATCACGTGCCGGTAGCGGATTTCTGGATGCGTGAGGTAAAAGACTAATGGATAGAACAGCAGGAGCAGCAAATAGGGAAGCGCTGCCTCGCGAGCGGTTCGAAGGGCTTGCCAGAGGCCGATTAACATCACTACGGTCAAGGATACGGTGAGGTAAACATTGGCGGGGTTGTGGAACTCGATCTCAAGATTGTTCGGGTCGAGATTCCAGAACGCGGTCCACATGTAAACAAATCTTCGCAGGCACATCACAAAGTACTCGCCCGGATGTTGGGAGATGAAGTCGAGCGCTTGGCGGCGCTTTTCCTGCATGTAGGGTATTTCCCCGAGGCGCACGAATTCGGCGAGTTCTTTATCGTTTACGGAAGGATGAGCCATGATGTCGACCCAGGTTGCGGTGTGGCCGTCGTTGCCGACCCAAACTTCGAGCCAGAAATTGTCGCGCAGAGGGATGGGCTTGTGAAACGTGCGGTAGTTGCGCATTTGCCAGGGGAGAAGGGCAATGAACAGACCGACTAACAAGAGGGCGGCAGGTCTGAGCCATGCTTGGCGATTTCGCCAGAGTGGATAGAGCGCCCAGGCGGCAAGAAAAGGGAAGACGGCGAGGAGCGACGGATTCGTCAGCGCGGAGAAACCCCAGAGCAGGCCGAAGCCGAGCCAATTCCATCTGCCGGGATTTTCTTTCAAGTGAAGCGTCCAAAGAAAAAGAATCGCGAGCAGCAGAGCGCTGAGGCACGTTTCCCAAACGAAGGCGCTAGCGATGTAGATGGAGTAAGGCCATAGGGCCCACATCCAGCAGGCTACGATGGCCACGCTGCGTCCGAAGCTGCGTTGGGCAATGAAGTACACCGGGATGCAAATCAGCGCTGAAAAAAGAGAATTGAGGGCGAGGATCACAAACGCCGAGTTCCTGGTGTACGTGCCAAAAACTTTGAAGACTGTTGCGAGCAAGTAGGGATAGATGGGCGTCATCCAAGCGGTTGGGCCGGTTTCGAAATACATGGGATTGCCATAGCCGTGTCCGGCGGCGATGGAACGCGCGATGCGGCCGACTTCAAAGCCGAACAACAAATGCTCGCGGAAGTTGTTCCAGGTGTCGGTATAGAGGAAGTGGATCGCAACGATGCGCAAAGCCAGCGCGACTAGAGTAATCGCCGGCAGCGATTGCCAAAGGTGTCTCTTACTCGCCGCGCTTTCCATTATCCCTCTGGTTCCCGCGCGGCCTGGGCCCTTTGCGCGCCGGCAAATCCAATCGAACGGGATTCTACTTCATTTTCTGCCGGCGGACAGTGTCCCGTTAGTCTCGTCGTGGCGGGTACTTTTCCGGTGGTACTTCTTGTAAGATAGCGGCAGTTTTTGGTTCTTCCCGGCGGAGGGATGTTGCTTGAACTTCAAATTACTTACTTTTGTAATTCTTATGGGTTTATCTCCATCGCTATTCGCGCAGACTCAAGCTCCCAGTTCACCCGGTGGTACGCCTCACGCGCAGAGCCCGGCTCCGCAAAAGGTGCCTTCGGGAGTGATTCTGGTAAAAGGGGCGTGGTCGAGTTCCAGTGATTCGACCACTGCGCTACCGGAAAGCGGGAACGTGGGGAACAACATTTATACGAACCAATACTTCGAGCTTTCGTATCCGCTGTCTCCCGGCTGGTATGAGAAATACAAAGGTCCGCCGCCATCTGACTCCGGTTATTACGTATTGGCTCAACTCAGGCCGACGGAAACGGGCAAGGGGCCGATTAAAGGGTCAATTTTGATAGCGGCACAGGATCTTTTTTTTTCACTGGTGCCCGCGGCCAATGCAAAGGACTTGATTCAATACACGAAGGACAATCTGAAGCCGGACTATAGAGTGGAAGGGGAACCTACGGAGGTAAAGATCGCGGAACGCTCGTTCGTCAGTTTCGAGTATGTTGCTCCGGCGGCGGATTTGCACTGGTACATACTGGCCACGGAAATTCGGTGCCACATGGTGCAATTCATTTTCACCAGCAGCGATACTCAATTGCTGAAGAATTTGGTGCAGGATATGAATAAAATGAAATTGCCGATGGCGGCGGATCCCGTCTCAGGGACGGGCGGGGGAGACTCTCCCGTGTGCATCAAGGATTACGCCACGGACGAAAATATGATTAATCGGGTTGATCCGGTTCTTGCCGAACGCAGATTCAATCCCATACCGGTCAGGATCATTATCGACAAGGGCGGCAACGTGAAGAACGTACACTTCCTGAGCGCTTTTCCGGAGCAATCCAAGACGATTCAGGACGCGCTGTTGCAATGGAAATTTAAGCCTTATCTGCAGAACGGGCAGCCGGTGGAAGTAGAGACCGGCATCATGTTTGGACGTTCATTGCAAACGCCGGCGAAGACAAGAGTGACGAATTGAGTTAAGAAGCCACGAAAAAACGGGCGAGACACGTTGGTGCCTCGCCCGGATTGTCCCGCCTGGGAACTAAAGCGAGCGCAGGTAATTCAAAATGTTCTGTTGCTGTGTGGGGGATAGGGATTCGAAGTTCGAAATTACGGTGTTGGCTTCGGACCCGTTCCCGGAATGGTCCTGAATGGCCGAAAGAATATTGCTGGTGCGGCCATCGTGCAGGAAGAAGATTCGTTGTCCCACACCCCACAAAGGTGCGCTCCGGAACTGATCTCCGCCGGCGCTGCCCTGCGAGACGTTGTCGGCCAAGCCCGTGCCCATGTGATGAATCTCGATATCCGAGAGCGGGTTCACGGATTGGTTGGCCAACGAGGAAGTGAAATTGGAATTTTGAGTGGAGTTAATGGTTACAGTGTGGCAGGTGGCGCAGCCGATGGAGCTGAAAAGCGATTTTCCGCTCGAGATGGAAGACGCGCCTCCCGGAACGGTGGTGGATGCTATCGGCGGAGCCGTCAGACGCATGAACATTGCAAAGGCGACCACGTCACTGGGTATGGAAGCGTTCTCAGTGAACTGGTCCGAGCTTGAGTTTTGGAAGGAGAAGTTAGTAGTGTCCTCCGGATAGCCGGTTCCAGTAAGGTTCAGACAGTTGGCCGGAAGGCCGGTGGTAATGTCCTCGCCCGGGAGTGGACGGTCCTGAGGAAAGAGTTCGTTGCTGATGCCCATTTCCACGTTGTAGGCTTCACCCGCGAAAATCTCTAGCGACTTATTTTGGGCCTTCCAGCCGAACCGGCTGATGGTGCCGTCGTTACCGTTGTGGTTGAAAGTCCCGCTGATTCCGAATCCATTGTTGGCGTTCGCGGTTTGAATGGCCAGCAGGGTTGAGTCGTCAATGTTTTCAACCAAGCCTGCTCCAAAGATGGGAGTGGGAATGCGGAAGATGATGTCGTTTTCTTCCTGAGCGATCGCGAAACTGGGTTGCGGAAGGCTGCAGCTTCCGGCGCCTGAAAGGCCGGAGACGGTGAAGAGGTCTTCCACGCCGCCATTCGGGGAATTGGTATTCACGCTGCCGTTGGAGTTAAAGAAGAACGGGAAGCGGGCTTCGCGAGTGGGGCCAGTGGCGGTGATAAACGAAGGGAGCGTATTGGTGCTGCCGCTGGCAATGCCTTTGGTAATCACTTGGCTCTCGGGATTGGGACCGATGTCGGGGTAAATGTTGGCGCTGGGGCTTGAGCCGCCGATGGTAGGCTGCGAGTGACAGCCGGAGCACTGGTTAAAGTTAAAGCGCGGTCCCAGGCCATTGTTCGCACCGCCGCTGACTACCTCGACTTCCTGAAAGCGGGTAAGACCGTCCTTGAAAAACTCCAGGATTCCGGCCGGGCTTTCGGCGGTGACGGAAGCGAGCGGGAGCGGGTTTGTGGTGGTGGCACCGGTCTGCCCGTTAATCGCTCCGGTGCGCACACCCGGATCAGTCTGGGCGAATGCTGTGCCACTGAATGAGATAACTGCCACGAAAGCCAAGAGCTGCAGCAAATTCAATCTTTTCATTGGTCCTCCTCGGCCACCCTCAGTCCCTATTTCCCAAAAGCTTTGGACTTTTGCCGGGCGCAATGCCACACCAGAATGCGCAGACACAACCGCCTTGGCCGCGCGGTGAGGTAACGCCTGCGGCAACTAATGAATTGTCCAATACCTTTCGGGCTAGACTTTACAGGCTAATAACATTTCGTGAAAATCAGGTCAAGAGAAAAATGGCTTAGTTTTTATGCTTTTCAGATGCGCGGGGCGATACTTGAACCGAGGTCCGTTCGATTTGTGACTGTATTGCCATTGGAGCGGTTGCTTAGAATGAAACTGTTCTTACGCAAATCCTGATAGACCTCGCGATAGGACTGGAACAAGGAAGTTTCATGGTACGGAACGCCGTGCGAGACGCAATAGGATCTGACTATTTTTTGAACCTGGCGAAGTTTGTTTGCGGGCATAGTGGGGAAGAGATGGTGTTCGATCTGGCAGGTGAGGCCGCCGGTACAGTAATCGATTCCAGGATGGTTTTTGATGTTCCGGCTGGTGAGGACCTGTTCGCGCAGGAAATTTACGGCCGCGCCGCCTTGGAGTAGCGGCATGCCCTGGTGATTGGGAGCGAATATCAGAGTCAAATACAGGCCGAGGAACATTTGTTGTGCCACGAAGAACAGGATAGCGTGCGGCCAACCCAGAAGGAGACAAAGCAGGCCCGGAAACCAAACGGCGTGCAGAATGAGCAAACTCACTTCGATGACGGGGTGCGCGACTTTGTTGCGCATCAGGAATTTGACGCTGTCAACTTTCAGAACAAAGGCTTCGAGCAAAGACAGAGGGAAGAAACAGAAATGCTGGTATCTCACGGTGAGGCGTGCGAGGCCGCGCTTGCCGGCGGCCTGGTCTTTCGTAAATGCGAAGAGAGGGATATCGACGTCGGGGTCGGCGGTAACGTGATTTGGCGAGCAATGATGGTGGTGGTGCTTGTCGAGCCACCAACTGTAACTGAATCCAAGCAAGAGATTGGAATGAATGAGGCCGAGGATCTCGTTGCCAGCGGGGCCGCTGAAAATTTCCTGATGGCCTGCGTCGTGAACGATGAAGCCGAGTTGAGCGAAGACGAAGGCCAGGAAAGCGGCGTTGCAAAGTTCGGCCCAAGGATTTTGAAATCTGTATATGAGCAGGAAAGCGCTAACGAAGAGGACGAGGTTGAGAAGTATCTTTCGGCTGTAATAAGCGGGCTGCTTGGCCAAAAGACCGCTCTGCCGAACGATAGTCAGTAAATCGCGAAATTCGTCGCCAGCAACCGATCGCATCGGTTCCTTTCATATGCAAAGCAAACAACGGCTCACAGGCCAGTGGTGGATGGTATGTGGAAGTTTGAACGAGATCGACCAGGGCGGCGGAGGTGATATTCAACCTCTAAGTGGCTCGGCGATGGCTCCACGAAAATCATATCATAACGAAAAGCTCGATATTTGTTCACTGCTAAATTGGGTTTCCATCTGCGACTTCGAAAGCCGTGATTGGAACGGTCAGGTTCAAGTGCTACTTTCACTTTGGGATGCGGAAAGGCGCTCGGGGTGGCGTTGCTCGAAATATCTACCTGAAGACTGTAAAAATTTACGCGCGAAACTTTTGCTGACTTCCAGGCGAAAATTGGAAGTCGCTAACTAGCTCATTTACTGACGATTGCAGAAGACCCGTTGCGCGAATTTGGTGATTCGATTGCATTTCGCCGGGTATGATCAACAGGCCGTTTGAAAACGACATTACGCGCCGAGCCATGAGGATGACTTACGACATCTTCAGGAGGCTTCCCGGTGGACCGGTTTGGATTGAAGCCGTGCCCGATCTGGAACACGCCAAGATGCGACTGACGAACCTGACCGAATTGCGGCCCGGGGATTATTTCGTGTACGACGTGTCGTCCTCAAAGATTGTCTTTGCCGCTATTGAACCCGCCTAAATCGAAACCTCATCGATACTCAGGGTTTATTTAAGGATGTCTACCCGTTGAATGCAGCTGCGATCGTAAAACACTCGAACGGTCAATCCGGCGTGGACAGGCCCCTTGAGCGGAGGAGCATTGGTGAAACATGGAATGAAATCGGCGACATAATACGAGAACGCAATGCCTTTCACAGAAAATGACTCTTTTGACGGCCCTAAAGCTGGCATCGGATGGAAATCTTCTACGGCTCCCTCAATGACGGTTGTATGTCCGTTCACATAGGCGTTTCGCAGACGAATAGACATCGGAATCAGACTTACCGAAGTCAATAAAAAGAAAATCGCCCCAACGATGATCGCGACAAAACCAAAAGCTTTGAAAAATTGTCGTGCGGAAAATCGGTAGAAAGCAATTCCCAGCATAATACAGAAGCTGGGGTTCAGGAATGCAGGCCAAGGGAACGAACGAAAGCCAATTTCGAAGATCGTTCGATATTCGGGAGACGCCGCCACCTTTTCACCTCTAAACGCCTGTCTTCAAAATTCTAAAGTGCCGCCGACAACGGGATGCCGGAACTTTTCTTCTCAGCGATCGCGGCAGTTCGCAGACGGATGCGCCGATCGTACCACGCCGATAGTTCACCGCTAGGTTGTCACACACGCACGGGAATTCATGATCGTCATGCGCTGCTTGATGGATTGAATTAATCGTACAATTGGAAGTTCGAGCCCTGGTGAATTGAGCGCAGACTCCAATTCGACTTCGACTGTTGCTTTGCCTGATCCGGCGGGCGGGATTTCGCATGCTTGGCGGGCGCTGCGGCACCGGAATTTCCGGTTGTTCTTCGGCGGGCAGAGTATTTCGCTGATTGGGACTTGGATGACGCGGCTGGCGACGAGTTGGCTGGTTTACCGGCTGACAGGGTCCGCGTTCTTGCTGGGCATCGTGGGATTTTCCGGTCAGATACCGACATTTTTGTTAGCGCCGTTTGCGGGAGTGTGGGTTGACCGGCTGAACCGACAGCACGTTTTGATCGTGACGCAGACGCTGGCGATGCTGCAATCGTTTGCGCTGGCGTTCCTCACTTTGACGAAGCACATCACCATCCACGAAATTATTTTGCTTAGCGCTATGCAGGGAATGATCAATGCGTTTGACATGCCGGGAAGGCAGGCGTTTCTGGTGGAGATGGTGGAGGACCGGCAGGATTTGGGGAACGCGATTGCGCTGAATTCATCGATGGTGAATATGGCGCGGCTGGTGGGGCCTTCGCTGGCGGGAATGGTGATTGCGGTTTCCGGGGAGGGTGCTTGTTTCCTGATTGATGGGATCAGTTATTTGGCGGTGATCGGGTCGTTGTTCGCTATGCGGCTGAAGCCGGAAGCGGTGAAGCGCGCGACGACTTCAATGTTGGTGCAACTGCGAGAAGGGTGGGATTACGTTGTGGGTTTTGCGCCGATTCGTACGATTCTGACTTTGTTTGCGTTAGTGAACCTGATGGGTTGGCCGTTCACGGTACTGATGCCGGTTTTTGCTTCGAAGATTTTGAAGGGCGGGCCGCACACGCTGGGATTTCTGATGGGAGCGTTGGGCGCGGGAGCTATCGTTTCGGCCTTTTCTCTTGCCATACGGAAGAGCGTTTTGGGTCTGGGGCGGATGCTCTACATTTCCACGGCGGTGTTCGGAGCGGGTTTGATCTTTTTCGGGTTGTCGCGAAATATTTGGATTTCGCTGGTGACCATGCTGTTCTGCGGCTTTGGAATGATTCAGCAAATGGCGGCGAGCAACACGATCATCCAAACGATTGTTGACGAGGACAAGCGCGGACGGGTGATGAGTTTTTACACCGTGGCGTTTGTGGGCATGGCTCCGTTTGGGAGCCTGCTTGCGGGGGCGATGGCGCACGCGGTGGGCGCTCCGCGCACGGTGATGTTGAGCGGGGCGTTCTGCATCGCGGGCGCGGTGTGGTTCTTTACGCGCCTGAAATCGATCCGAAAATTAATTCGGCCGATCTACGTGAATCTTGGAATTTTGCCTGGGCCGGTGAATGCGGTGATTCAAGATAGCGTCGGGCGCTGAAGAAGCTGGCATCTCTGGGCACGGGCAGGAGCTCAAGCGGGCCTGGGAGTAAGGACCATGATGGTCGAGGTGCCGTGCGCGAGGACGCGGCCATCGCGCGAAAGCAGTTTTGCTTCGGTGGAGATGATTTGGCGGCCCTGGGATACGACGCGGCCCTCGGCTCGCACGAGGCCGGTGTCCAGTGTGATCGGCCGCGAGAGATTTCCTTTGGTCTCGATGGTGGCGTAGCGGGAGCCTGCCGGCAGCAGCGAATGCGCAGCGCATCCGGTTGCGCTATCGATCAGCGTGAGCGCCCAACCGCCGTGAACCGTGCCGGTCGGATTCAGGACGTGCGGACCGGGCTCACCTTCGAAAACGGCGAAGCCGTCGCCGACTTCGACGAGGCGGAACGACAGCGTCTTCGCGATCGCCGGCCCCGGAATACGACCGTCGATCATCGCTTGGAGCAGCTCCTTGCCGCTCATGCCGGCAGCTTCGGGGTGCTTGGACAAGTCATGGTCGTGGGTCGTCATGTGTGGGTGGCTCCGGCTGTTAGATGTGCCGGCGAAGAGGTGGATGCCGAATTCGCATTATTTTTCTCCGCCAAACGGGAGGCATTTTACACGGTTGGGTGGACAGCGTGCGCGCGACGCGCTAACGTTGAAGATGCAGTCTGAGGGAGCAAACATGACATACGATTCGCATCAGAGAGCGGCTGAGTTTCACGAGCAAGCTGCCCACGCGCACCGAGCGGCAGCAGCGCAGCACGGCAAGGGAGAGCACCTTTCCGGACACGAGCATTCCAGGCAGGCCATGGAGCACGCCGCAAAGGCCTGGCAGTATTCGCAGGAAGCTCACGAAGAATCCGCGATGTTTGTTAAGCAGAATAAAGAGAAGAAAGTTTAGTTCGTTAGAACGAAATCCATCCTACGCTGATAAGCCACAGGGATGTGACGCCAACCAGAATCCACAGAATTACGCCCTGCAACAAGGGACGCACTCCGACGGTGCGCAAAGTGGCGCGCGAGATTCCGGTTCCTATCAAAAAGAGTGTGGCGGTGAGGCCCAGCCTTCCCAAATTGCTCAGCACATGCCAGAAATTTGCGAAGGCGGGAATGTATGTGCTGGCGACAGCCGCGAGACAAAAAAACAAAATAAACCAGGGCCACTGAATGTGGCTCTTCGAGCGTTTTAGCATGGCGGCGCCCAAAGCCACCGGGACAATCCAGAGAGCGCGCGTGAGTTTCACGGTGGTGCCGACGACTAGCGCGACGGGACCGTAGCGGGCAGTGGCGCCGACGACCGAGCTGGTGTCGTGAATGGCCAGTGCCGACCAGAGACCAAATTGCTGCTGCGACAGGTGCAGCGTCCATCCGAGCAACGGGAAGATCAAGAGGGCGATCGAATTTAGGATGAAAATTGTGCCCAGCGAAATAGCTATTTGTTCGTCACTGGCTCCAACGATGGGAGCGACGGCGGCAATCGCGCTTCCACCACAAATGGCGGTGCCGGTGGAGATCAGGATTGAGGCGGTTTGGTTGACACGCAGAAATTTTCCAAGGAGA
Source organism: Candidatus Acidiferrales bacterium (assembly GCA_050012235.1). GTDB lineage: Bacteria > Acidobacteriota > Terriglobia > Acidiferrales > UBA7541 > Palsa-295. The sequence goes on from JBEKHP010000011.1 coordinate 41,296, forward strand.
AGTCCGCAAATCAGAGCGAAGGAAATGGTCGCAGCGGTGTAGACGAAGCCGCTGCGGCCGGCGCGCAGGACTTCGTGCAGATTCATTCCAAAGCCCAAGCCGACCACGGATGCTTGCAGCAAAAATTTTGAAAGGTTGCGGCTATCGGCGTGATAAGGATGGACGAAGGATAATCCGTAGAATAATCCGAGGACGAGAGCCACGGGCGGGGAAAGCACGCCGCTGGCGCACAGAATGAACCCAACGAAAAAGAGAGTCTTCGTATTCAGCTTACGTTCTCCAGCGCATGGCGCCCGAAGGGAACCGTGAAATTAAGTTAATTTTTGCACAGCTACACTACCATTGAATGCAGGTGGGTTGGCTCAGGGAGTGTCCGTTTTGTTGCGGCCGGAAAACCCTAGTACAGAGCTCATGCAGCCACCGGCAGGCGGAATTAATCCGGAGCGGACCCCGAGATGTGAGTCTTGTTTCAGCAAGCCTCTATATCCCATTCACATACGCGCTGAATTTAGGCTAGACACGGCTACCCCTTCTCGGTCAAATTATCAATGTGGCTTGAAGTCTTGGGAAAGTCTGAGGGGGTCAGGCGATGCGACACGCTCTTCTAATAGGGTCCGTCCTTTTTATGGCTATGAGTGCAAACGCACAAATAAATGTCGCGAATACCGACGGGAGCTTTGCGCAAGTGTCTCTGGCGACGCCATCCGGGAACGGGTTCAGTATTCCGGCGCTTCCGGCCTCTCCGGCAGGAATAACGGGGATTCCCGCCGAGGTGCCCACGGCTGTAAACGCGGATCCGCCGCAGTACGTTCAGAGCGTTTACGAGAACTATCGCTGGCAAGCTTACGTAGGTTATGAATACCTGCGGTTTTACGAAGTGCCTGCCATCACGCTGAATTCGAACGGCTTCGTCTACAGTTTGGTGTACTACCTGAAGGACTGGATAGCATTGGATGGCGAATTAAACGCGACGCACTTAAACGAGCTCCACACTGGCGGATGGCTCCTAATGGGAGCCGGAGGCGTCCGGTTCAGATGGTCAGGGCCGCGCGGAGTTGAACTCTGGGGACACGCGTTGGGCGGGTACTCGCACCTTACGCCGCAGACGGCGTATGGAAACGAGCACGCGCCGGCCTTTGAAGCCGGCGGTGGTATGGATATCAATCCAAATCGGCGGCGGATTGCATATCGCGTGGAAGCGGACATGGTGGGGACGCGTTATTTCGGCACCTATCAATACAGCCCGAAGGTGTCGGTGGGTATCGTCATCAAGTTCTAGTTTTACGATTCTTGCATATTCGAAAAATCGCAAATGGACAAGAAGAAACCGCCAGAGTCAAAGCCTCGGGAGCCGAATGTAGTGGATCCGGTAGATGAGGCTTCACGAGAGTCTTTTCCCGCGAGCGATCCTCCCGCGTGGGATCCCAAACCCGAAAAGAAAGATAAGAAGAAAGAAAAAAGCGCGGGTGGACCCTCGAAATAATTTCCGGCACCTTTCCCTTCGTTTTCACATCCAATCTAGCGAGCACAATCTGACGAGAGTCCATCAGTGCGCAAATCTTTGCTGCTACGGAGGGAATGATGTCACCAGAAAGAAACGAAACAAAAATCGTTCTGCAAGTGGGAACTGAGCTGCGAATCAACAACGAAGGCGACATCATCGTTGACAACCCGGAACTTGAGCTAGCGGGCGAACAAGAAGCGGCGGATGCGACTCTGGCTTATCGATTCGATTCGAAAGCGGGAGTGCACATTTTTCGGCTGCTCGACCCGGTGGCGGATCATAAGCACATGAAAACTCATCGCCGCAATGATTGAAGGCCGCCGCAAGGTGCAGCTAGCCGCTAGTTCAATTCAAAAAAATGAAAGAGGATATCCATGTTATTTGACGCGCTGACCATCCGCGAGCTGACTTTGCGGAATCGCATTGTGGTTTCTCCGATGTGCCAGTATTCGAGCGTCGATGGATTTGCGAACGACTGGCATCTGGTGCATCTGGGGAGCCGGGCTGTGGGCGGGGCGTCGCTGATATTTACGGAGGCGGCGGCGGTGTCTGCCGAGGGGCGCATCAGCCCGCAGGATTTGGGGATTTATAAGGACGAGCACGTCGAGCAGCTGGCGCGAATCACCCGGTTTCTTCGCGAGCAGGGAAGCATACCCGGAATCCAACTGGCGCACGCGGGAAGGAAAGGCAGCACGGTCCGGCCATGGGAAGGGAACGGAGCGGTTCCGGAATCGAAGGGCGGTTGGAAGCCTGTCGCGCCCAGCGCCGTACCGTTTTCAGAGGCGTATGCCAAACCTGTTGCCCTGGACTTGAGCGGGATTCGGAATGTGGTTAAATCTTTTGTGAACGCGGCACAGCGGGCGCTGGAAGCAGGCTTTCAAGTGATCGAAATTCACTCGGCGCATGGGTATCTGCTTCACGAGTTTCTTTCGCCCATTTCAAACAAGCGCACGGATTCCTACGGTGGCTCGCTGGAAAATCGCTGCCGGCTTTTGTGCGAAGTGGTTAGCGCAATTCGCGGCGTTTGGCCGGATGGCTACCCGCTCTTCGTTCGAATTTCGGCGACGGATTGGATTGAGGGAGGCTGGGACATCGCTCAGTCCGTGGAGCTTGCCAAAAAAATCGGGCCGCTCGGGGTGGACTTGATTGATTGCTCCTCGGGGGGCATTGCGCCCGGAGCAAAAATCCCGATCGAGGCGGGCTACCAGGTTCGCTTCGCGCGCGAAGTTCGTTACGAAACGAAGATCATGACCGGCGCCGTCGGATTGATCACATCCGCGCGTCAGGCTGACACAATTTTGCGGGAAGAAAACGCGGACATCGTGTTGCTCGCGCGCGAATTTCTTCGCCAGCCTTATTTCCCGCTGCAAACCGCCAGCGATCTGGGCTTTGCGGTTCCGTGGCCGGTGCAATACCTTCGCGCTGCTCCGGAAGGGACGCCGGCACGGGAGCCTATTCGACCGCCGGAGGGAATGGAAGCGGTGGCCGAGCACGACGAGAATCTGAAGTAGCAGCTTTCCCGCGAACGCTTTCGAAATCCCAGCATCCGAAATTCGCGTCTTGGCGTGTCTTTCTGCGTCTTGTGGCGCGTAGCTTTCCGCATCGGAAACAGTTCGCGTTAACGCTCTAGTCCGGGCGCTGCAAACCATCTACCATGGCGACGTGACGACCACTTCCGACACCGGAGCTATGCACCGTCGCATCGCTGCGGCCACAGGCATCGTGATGGCCAGCGTGCTGCTCAGCCGCATCCTGGGATTTTTTCGCGATTGGACACTGGCGCACCAGATGGGCTCCAACGCGGTGACGGATGCGTATAACGCCGCGTTCACGCTGCCGGATTTTCTGAATTACCTGATTGCAGGTGGGTCGCTTAGCGTCACATTCATCCCGGTTTTTGCGAAGTACGCGGCGGAGAAGCGGGAAGAGGAAGGCTGGCGCGTTTTTTCCACCGTGATCACGGTGATGGGCTTTGTTCTTGTGGGGCTCGTTCTGATCGGCGAGGTTTTTGCTCCGCACATTGTGAATTGGATCGCTCCCGGATTCAGCCCTCCGGAACGCGCGCGCGTGGTTTTTCTTACCCGCTTGATGTTGCCGGCGCAAATTTGTTTCTACGAGGGGAGCATTTTGAGCGCGGTGCAATATGCTAAGGGGCAATTCGTCATACCTTCGCTGGCGCCGCTGATTTACAACATCGGAATCATTCTCGGCGGCATTTTTCTCGCGCCGGTTATCGGCATCACCGGCTTCGCCGTCGGAGTGCTGGCGGGTGCGATCGCGGGAAATTTTCTTCTGCAGATATACGGCGCGCATCGTGCCGGGGCGAGCTTTTCGCCAAGTTTCGACGTCAAGCATCCCGGTTTCTGGCTCTTTCTGAAACTTTCAGTGCCCATTATGCTGGCTGTTTCTGTTTCCTTCGCGGACGACTGGATCATTCGCTATTTTGGGTCGTACCTTCAGGCAGCTTCGATTACCTGGCTGACTTACGGGAAAAATTTGATGCGCGTGCCGCTCGGCCTGGTCGGGCAGGGAGTGGGGGTGGCGTCGTTCCCGTTTCTGGCGCAATTGTATTCGGAGAAGAAATTCGACGAGTTGAATCGCGTTCTGAATACGACTTTCAAAGGATTGATATTTTTGCTGCTTCCCATCTCCGCGTTGACCATTGCACAGAGCGTTCCAGTCGTGAACCTGGTGTTTTCACACACGCGCATGCACGGACAGGATCTTTTCGCCACGGGGCAGACGCTGGCGTATTTTTCGATTGGGATGTTCGCCTGGGGCGCGCAGTACATTCTCGCTCGCGGTTTTTACGCGACGCGGGACACCATCACGCCGGCGATCGTGGGCACGCTGATGACCGCGCTCAACATTCCGGTTTACTGGTGGCTGGCGCATCATCTGCAATATCGCGGTTTGGCGTTGGCCAGCTCGCTCGGCATAATCGCTTACACCGTAGTGCTTTTCATACTGCTGAACCGCCGCACAAAAAATCAGGAGGAGGGGAGCCTGGTTATTTTCTTTCTGAAAATGACGGCGGCTTCGCTCGTCGCTGGAGTTGCCTGCTACCGGCTTACGATTTTTCTTGAGACTCTGATGCCGTGGCAAAAGATTTGGGGCGCGCTGCTTTTGTTGATGACGGTGACTCTGGCGGGAATTCTACTGCTGGTGATCTTGCTGAAGATTTTGCGCGTGCCGGAACTGGATCATTATTTGCGCAAGGCCTGGGCCTATACCGGGCTGCAAATCTGATTCACGGTGACGGCTCAAAGACCGGATGTAGCGTGACCTGGCTGCCTTTCAGCACTTCGATCTCGCGTTTCCAGTCTTTCTTGCCGCCGGCTTTGATCGCTATCTGGTGTGTTCCCGACGCCAGAGAAATTGTTGACGGCGTGTCACCTACGAATTTTCCGTCGATATAGATTTCTGCGCCGGCTATTTCTGACGAGAGAATCAGCACGCCGGTATCCGCGGCTGAGGTTGCAGCCGGAAACGCTTGAACAGCCGGGCTCTTCGCGGCAGGCAATTCGTTTCCTGAGTTTTGTCTCGTCACAGGAAGCGGGCCTGCTCCCGTTTCAGCGGCCGACGACTTCGAAACGGGTCTGAGTGTTGCCTTCACTTCGTCAGCTTTCACCAGCCAGTAGCGGCCGCGGTTGTGGCCTTTCATGTCCACCCAGTCGAACGGACCGTCGGTGATGGTGGTTTCTTGCGACGCGTAGCCTTCCTTATAAATGCGAACGACCAGCGGATGCCCAAGGCGGGCCGCGAATACGGTGTGAGGCTTGTGAAAGTAGCCGCCGGGATAATCTATCTGGTAAGGAGTCTTGCCCATCAGCACGCCATCGATCTCGACGTTTGCTCCGGCGGGCGAACTGGTGACTTTCAGCGTTTCAGCAGGGGATGACGGTGACGTTGCCGCCGAAAACACAAGCAACGCGAGCGAAACGCAGGACCGAGGCAAGCTCAGAATCGGCACCCAAGTTCTCCGAGAGGGTCAGAGGTGAGGTAAAAGCTGTCATTTGGGTTGAGTGCGGGTCAATCCGTGGAAATACGCAAAGGCGGATAAGGGAAATCCGGCGGCGGCTCCCGCAGATGCAAAGGCATATGAGCGGGCTATTTCAAATATTCGGCGAGCCAGGCGAGGAAGGTTTTGTACCACAGCTCGCTGTTTTGGGGCTTCAATACCCAGTGGCCTTCGTCGGGGAAAATCAGGAGTTTCGAAGGCACGCCTTGCATTTGAAGCGCGGTGAAGAATTCAAGGTCCTGGGTGTAGGGCACGCGAAAATCGAGTTCGCCGCCGACGACGAGCGTGGGCGTCTTGTATTTCCCGAGCGCGGCGGCAAATTCGCTGGGCGACCATTTTCTGTAATTCTCAGGATTGGCCCAGGGCGTTCCGCCAAACTCCCATTCGTTGAACCAGAGTTCTTCTGTGGCGCTCATGCTGGCGGCATCGTATGGGCCTGCATGGCTGATCAGACATTTGAAACGGCCGGTGTGCGTGGCAATCCAGTCGATCATGTACCCGCCGTAGGAGCCGCCGGCAGCGCCCACGCGCGAGCCGTCGATGAAGGAGTATTTCGCAATGGCCGCGTCCAGACCTTTCATGAGGTCTTCGTAAACTTTTCCGCCCCAATCGCGGCTGACTTCGGCGGTGAATTTCTGGCCGTAACCAGTGGAGCCGCGCGCGTTGATCGCCAGGACGACGTATCCCGGCGCGGCCATGACTTGCTCGTTCCAGCGATAACCCCATTCGTCGGTCCACGCGCCCTGCGGGCCGCCATGAATCAGCAATAGCGCGGGATATTTTTTCGAGGCATCAAAATGGGGCGGGCGAATGAGGAGGCCTTCCACCTGAGTTTTTTCCGCACCTTCGAACCAAAACATCTCCGGCTTGGAAAGATCGAGCTGCGAGAGCCGGGCTGCGTTCTGATGCGTGAGCTGGCGGACGTTGCTGCCGTCCGAATGCGCGGCAAAAATTTCGGCAGGCATGGTCAGACTCGTGCGCGAAAACGCGAGCGTTCGTCCGTCTTGGCTCACGGCGAATTCGTCGTTGGAATTCCCGCTTACGACCACTTTCGGCGAGTTTCCCGGCGCGGCAGCGATCGAATAGATGGGCATCTCGGCTTTGTCTTCGGCGTTGAAATAAATTGTTTTGCCGTCGGGAGCGAAGGCGTAGGTTTCCACGCTGCTGTCGAAATTTTCGGTCAAATTGATTGGGTTCCCGCCCTTGCGCGCGTAAAGCATCAGCCGCCAGCGGTCGGACTCGTATCCCGGCTGCATTTGCGCGCGATAGGCAATCCACATTCCGTTGGGCGAATAGACCGGGCCCCAATCGTTGCCGGGATTCGAGGTGATGCGCTTCAGTCCGCCCGCGCCGGAAACCGGAACGGTGAAGAGATCGCCATTGGTGCTGAGCGCCTCGTCTTTATCGGTGTTCGCGGTAAAGCAAAGCTCCTGGCTGTCCGGCGAAAACGCGATGGGTTCGGGAGCGCCGAGGTTGAAAGGAGGCACGTCGTAGTCCGCGCCGAGCGTGAGATCGCGAGGGATGCCTCCGCTCGCGGAAACTACAAAAAGATGGCTGCGCTTGCCGTCCGACCAGCTTGTCCAATGGCGGTAGAGAAGCTTTTCGTAAATGCGCGCTTTCACTTTGCTCTTTTCTTTTTCGGAGTCGCGCCGCGCGTTGCAAGCGGCATCTTTGCAATCGGGATAGACGCTGGAAACGAAGGCAATCGTTTTTCCGTCGGGGGACCACAGCTCATTGTCCGCACCGGTGGAAAGGGAAGTGAGGCGGTTCGGTTCGCCGCCTTGGAGGTTCATCCAATAGACTTGCGGATTGTTTTCCACGCGGCCGGAAAGAAATGCGAGCTTTTTGCCGTCGGGCGACCAGCGAGGGCGCATGTCGGTGCCGCCGCGCGTCAACTGCCGAGGCTCGCCTCCGGCCGCGGACACGATCCAGATATTGCGCACGCTGCGGTTGGCATCGAGGTCGGGCGTGGAGACGGAGTAAGCGATCCATTTGCCGTCGGGAGAAATCTGCGGATCGCTGAGGCGATGCATGGCAATCAAGTCCTGAAACGTGATGGGGCGCTTGCGCTGTTGCTGGGCCTGCAGCGAAACTGGCGCCGTGCTGGCTATAGCGGCAACGACCAGCCATGCGGCCACGGCCTTACCGATCGTGCGCGCGCTCATTTTCACCTTTTCCTCCCGGGCAAATCTTGTTTCATCGCAAGCAAGTGATTGTCGTTCCTGTCGCGCCGCCGGGCTGGTTAATAGATGCGCCCATCCAGAATTTTGCCGGTCACGTCTTTCGTGTGCTTAGAAAGATCAACGAACCGCCTGCGAGCAACAGGAGCACGCTGAACACTCTTGGAAGTTCGACAATTCGCGTCGTTTCCATTATCACTTTTTCGCCGCTGATCTGAAGTTCACGCTTCTTCGAAGGCATGCTGAGATTCGGATGAATCAGGGCTGCAATGCCGGCGGCGATCAGCAAGATCCCCAACACGAGGAACGGGTGAATCTTCATGACGTCATCGTCCTAACTCCGCACCGTCGTCAAACGTTTCTCCTAACTGTCGCGAGACGTGGCCGCAAAATGCTGTTCCAAAAACCTGCTCGTGCGCGAACGAAATTCTTTACTGCGCGGTTTGCGGCGCTACCGCAGGCTGAACCATCGGTCTCAGGATTTCACTCAGGTAATCGGGCTTGTTTTTGTCGCGTTCAAGGTGCGGGCTGCGCAGGCCGCCGTGGTAATCAACGGAACGAGTTTGAAATTGCGCGCCGTTCGCGACAATAAGCTGTATGGGCGCGGTGGCCGCCTTCGATCCTGCAATCGCGCGCTTCATTTCCTCCGGAGAATACTGCTTTCCCGCGACGGCGACGATTTTCATGCCGGGGCCGATTCCCGCGTTGTAGGCAGGGCCGCCATGAATTACGTCGTCCACCATGCCGTCATCGGACACGACCATCCCGATGGTGACAGTCAAATCCAGCCGCTTCTGCAGCGCGTTCTCAAGCGCTTCCATGGCGTTTGGCTCTTCGTCGTACACCAGCTTCCAACCGCTGTTCTCAACGGCTTCGATGGGAGTTTTTGTTGAGGTTCCGTCCAGATGTGAGCGAAGGAATGCGGCCCAATCGTACGGCGCCAAGCCGTTCAGCGTGGCGACGACGTCTTCAAACGTGTAAGGCTTCATCGCGGGAGTGCCTCCGGGGCCGCCGTGGAAGATCAGGCAAAAATCGTTCATCGATTTCTTGTCTTTCGTGAGGCCGCGCAGCGTGGCGTCCACGTCGAGCCAGAGCAGCTCGCCTTCTTCGTAGAAATCGGTCCCGCGCCTCCAGTTCGACCAGTCCTCGGTTGCGTTGTAAAGGAACGGCGCGGCGTCGGCGGTGTCCTGAAGCGGGCGCCAGTCACGTCCCGGGCGGTTTTCATACTGGGCCACGAGCCTGCCGAGTTCCTCCATCGTTTGATCCTGGGTCAGCAAGCCGCTTCGCGCGGTAAGAACGAAGCTGCCAAGATATTCCGTCAAGCCCTCGTAAACCCAGAGCAGGTCGTCTTTCATGGGGACCTGGTAATCGGGAGTGGCGAGTCCTTCCGGGCGGCGATATTTTCCATTCCAGGAATGCGTGTATTCGTGCGGAAGGAGCCCCGCGAATTCGATGAGCTCGGAGTCATCGATCAAGCTCCGTTCCGCGGTACGGTCGTCGCTCGATTCGTGATGCTCCAGGCCGAAGTGAGAAACATCGTCGCTGAGCGTGAGTAGAAAATGATAGTCGCGATAATGCCGCGAGCCGTAAAGCGCGCCCGCTTCGACCACGAGCTGGTGGAGATGCATCTGGGTTTCGGGTGTCATCGCCAGCGCGGCTTCACTGTCCGCTGCGATGTCGACGAAGTGCGGAGGATTTTGGCCCGGCGTAAGCAGGATTTCGCGGAAGTAGCGGCCCGCGAGTACGGGAGAATCAACCAGCGTGTTGAGCGGCACGGGCGCGAAATCGATGGTGTCGCCATTCTGTTTGGCGCCGGGAAGCGCGGTGCCGTATTTCCATCCGCCGGGGAGTTTCAAGCTTGGCACGAAAGTGATGTCATGAATGTTGAAGCCTTTTGGATAAAGCAAAACCTGATTCCAGCTCAGAACGACCAGGGAATTTGTTGCGGACGCGCCGGCTGAAAATCCGACCGCGGGAGCCGAAAGCAGAAAATCAAAATCGGCATTTAGCGTGGTTACTCCGGGAGGAATATCCAAATGGAACGAGAACATTTCCACTAGATCGCGGCGCCATGGGATCGCCTTGCCTCCGCTGCTGAATTTCATGCCGGAAACTTCGATGATCGGGCCGTCGGGCATATGTTCGCCGGGAATCCATTCGGGGTAATAGAGCGTCAAAGGCCCTGGGGCAACAGGAATTTCCATTTTTACGTGCAGAATCTTTTGCGGCGCTTGCGAAGCATCCACGAGCAAACGAATCGGGCCCGCCGTCTGGGCTTGGACCCTCGCGCTCGCAAGCAACATCACTGCAGCCAGCGCAATCCCCGTCATCAACATCAATCTCCTCATTGTTCCCCCTGTCTCTTTCGTCTTTCCAATTTTGGTGAAGCGCACGCGATTATTTCAGAGCAGAAAGTCTGCCTGAAGCGAAAGCTCTGTGAGACTCGCTCAGAAGTTTTTGACTCCGACTTCGGCGAACAAAAATTGCAGCACATCCGTGTCTTCTTCGATGATTTTGCTCACCGGGCGGCCCTCGCTATGGCCCAGCTTGGTGTCGTACATCAGCAGGATCGGTTTGTCTCCAGCTTGCGCCGCCTGCATTTCCGCGGCCATTTTGCGAGCGTGCAAGGGAGCTACGCGGGTGTCGCTGTCGCCCGTGAGAAACAGGACGGCCGGATATTTTGTGCCCTTTACCACGTGATGGTAGGGCGAGTAGGCGTAGAGGAAAGGGAACTGCTGCGGGTTATCGGACGATCCGTACTCGGTGACCCAGAATCGCGCCACCAAAAACTTCTGATAGCGGACCATGTCGAGCAGCGGATAACCGCACACAATCGCGCCAAACAGATCGGGCCGCTGGGTCATGGCTGCGCCCATCAGCAAGCCGCCGTTGCTGCGGCCGGTGATCGCCAGCCGCTCGGATCGCGTGTAGTGATTCGCAATCAGCCATTCCGCCGCGGCGAAGAAATCGTCGAAGACGTTTTGTTTTTTATCGAGCATGCCGGCGTGATGCCAGGCCTCGCCGAATTCGCCTCCACCACGCAGAGCGGGCATGGCGAACACGCCGCCGTGCTCGGCCCACACGACTGCGTCGTTGCGGAACGCAGGAGTCTCGCTCACATCGAAGCCGCCGTAGGCAGTCATCAACGCGGGATTTGATCCGTCGAGCTTCAGTCCCTTTTTGTAGAAAAGGAACATCGGCACGCGGGTCTTGTCTTTCGACTCGTACCAAACTTGTTTCACTTCGAACTGGCTCGCGTCAATGGGAACATCCGGCTTGGCCCACACCGCCGGCGCGCGCTGCGAAACATCGAAGCGATAAATCGTCGATGGGATGGCGAAGGATTGGAACGAGAGGAACGCTTCAGGATTACGCCACCTTCCGGTAATTCCGTTCACATCTCCCAACGCGGGCAGTGCGATTTCTCCTGCGGGCTTGCCGTCGGGTTCAAAAACTTTCAGTTCTGAAGCTGCGTTGTGAGAATACTGCGCGATGAGTTTTCCGCCGACCGGCCGAAAAGTTTCCAGGCGCGATTCGCTTTCGGGAATAATCTCTTTCCAATTTTCCTGCGCTGGGCTGGCGAGCGGAACGGACAGCAGGCGCCACTTGGGAGCCTTCCAATTGGTTTGCAGGTAGAGCGTGTCGCCGGCAATATCGCCTTGGAAACAGGAGTCAATGGTTTTTACGATGGGCGTAATGGGTCCGCCTCGCGCGAGATCCTGAAAATAGACTTCGGATTTTTCGCACGCTGATCCGTACAGAACGGTGAAAAGCAGATAACGGCCGTTTTCGGACACCTCTGCGACAAGAATCTTGTCGGAGGCATATCCGTCGCCGAAAATTTTTGTGTCTTGCTCGACGCTGGTTCCCATCGCGTGGTAATAGGCGCGCGGGCCGTCGTCGGTCAGCTTTGAATAATAAAATCCGCTCTTGTCAGCTTTGAAGGATGCGCCGGAAATGTAACGAGCGCGAGGCAGGGAATCGGGAATATCCTTGCGCGTGTCGGTGTCGATGAAATGAATCGACACTTCATCCTCGCCGCCTTTGCGGACGCCGTAGGCGACGAGTTTGCCATCGTCGGACAGCCCTTCGAAATTCACGCTGGTGGTGTGATCCGCGCTCAGCGAAGCCGGATCGATGAGCACCTCTTCCGGTCCCGTTCCTCGGCGCATGTACAGCACGAACAAATCCTGGCCCGCGGCGCGCTTGGAATAAAAATAACGGCCGCCTCGCTCGCTCGGCAGGCGAATCGTATCCACCTTGAGCAATTCTCCCAGGCGCTTGGCGATTGCTTCGCTGCCCGGAAGCGTCTTCAGCAGGCTTTGGGTGCAAGCGTTCTGCGCATCGATCCAAGCGCGTGTTTCCGGGGCGTTCTGATCTTCGAGCCAGCGGTAGGGGTCGCTCACTGTGACGCCGTGAATCGATTCTTTCACGTCCTCGACGCGCGTCGGCGGCGGGCAATTCATCTTATTGTCCTGAGCTCTGGTAGGCGTAGCGCTCGCGGCGAGAATCGCAAGCGCGAACAGGAGGAGATGCTTTGGCTGAATTGTGAATTGAAAAGGCGGGGGAAAAATGCGCGAGGTCAGTCTCATCGCGGCGTGTTCCGAAGTGCTCGTCTCCAAATTGTGCCTCCGTTGGCAAGTCTTCAAAGGACCGGCGTGGCCATTTTTCGTGGCGGATTGAAGAAAGGCAACTCCCTGGTTACTGCTCGGACTTTGTGACGCACGGCTTCGACGGTAAGTTCCATTTGCAGCTCGATTCCTGCGGCGGCGTGTTCGCGATTCAGGCTTGCGAGGGCGACCATTTTTTTCAGCGTCGGCGACCAAGTGGTGGAAGTGGCTTTGCCGACCTGCAATCCGCCGCGGTACACCGGGACGGGAACGCGCGACGCCGTACTTTGGACCTGCGGTCCCAGGCCCATGGCGTCGTAGAGGCGTTCCACGTCTTCCCAATTGATTTCGAGGCCCATCAGTAGGCGCTTGGGCCCGCGTTGACTCTCTTCTTCCAACGCTTGGCGGCCGATGAAATGTTCCTTTTTTAGATCGACCAGGCGGCCCAGGCCGATTTCGTAAGGAGAATATTTTTGCGATTCGATCAAAGCTCGCTTGCTGCTGAAATAATCCACTTCGATGAGTATGAGGCCGGCTTCGATTCGAGCTACGTCCAGAGCCAGCATTCCCGCGGGATGCAGGTCGAATTGGCGGCCATTTTCCATTAGAGCGTCCCAGACTTTGGGAGCATCGTTCCACGGAATCCAGATTTCGTAACCCAGGTCGCCGGTATATCCGGTGCGCGAGATGTCCACCGGCACGCCAGCGATTTTTCCGTGAGTGAAACGAAAATATTTCAGATTCGCAATGTCGGCTTCGGCGGCTTTCATCAGCAGCCGTCCGGATGTGGGACCCTGTACGGCTAGCGCGGCAACCTTGTCGGAGATGTCTTCGATATTTACATCCAGCCCCAGCGCATTTTGGTGAAACCAGCGCATGCTGGGGTCGGCCGCGGTCCAGCGATAAACATTTTCCGCGAGGCGCGAGATGGTGCCGTCGTCGATTACTTTGCCTTCTTCGTCGCACCAGCAGCAGTAAATGACCTGGCCGACGGCGACTTTGTTGATGTCGCGAGTGATCACGCGGTTGACCAGCTTCGTGGCGTCCTTGCCGGTCAAAAGATATTTGTAAAGCGGGGAGACGTCGATCATCGCGGAGGCGTTGCGAATCGCGTTGTATTCGTGGTCGTGGTGCATCTCATAGACGCTCACCGCGTAATAGCCCGACCATTCGCGATAGTTCATGCTCTCGCAAAGCTTCGAAGTTCTGTCGTGGACCGCAGTTCCGATCGGCAACTCAGCTCCTGTCTTGCTGGAAACGGCCTGCAAACAGCTGAAAAAATGCCGCACAACTCGGCCCGTGATTATAGTTCGCGGCTCGCGGCTATCGCAAGGTGAAGTAAACGACGGCTAACCCTCCCCGATGGTTGAGTGGTTGCCAGGCACTTGTGGCGGGCGCAGCATGCTGCGCCCCTACGGTGGGGATTGCAGACGCATCGGCGCGGGAGAGAGCGCGTTGGGCTTGCGTTGTGAGCGGAGGCTTTTAGGAAGCAGAAAAACCTATCGGTCGTAAAGATTCTTTCGATTGGACTTCCAGAGCGGCAGCTGCCACAGTGATCTTGCTGGTCATCGCCACGTTGCATTGACTGACACGAACTCAGAGGTTCCCTCCTAACCCCTAGACGCTCGACGTTTTCCCTTGCTGACCCTGACGTCCGCAGAAGACCAACCCAATCAACGCTCCGGCGCATTGTCGCCGCGCGATTTGAAGAAATTCCTTAGGAGGAATTTATGACGTCAGTTTGTAAGTATTCGAAGATTCAAGTTTTGCTTCTTTCCTTGATTTCAATGGTGGCGCTCCCATCGACTGCCGGGGCCGTGCCCACCATCGGCGGCAGGTTCACGCTTTCGAGTGAAACGAAGTGGGGATCAATCGTCCTGCCCGCCGGGGAATATATCTATGCGGTCGAAGAAAATAGCTCATTGCCGATGGTGCTAATCTATTCTTCCAACGGCAAGGGCCAGGGATTTGTATTCCCTACCTCGGCCACGGAACTTGAATATCCGGAGAAGGGGAAAATCGCCCTGGAAACCAAGGACGGTGAAACGGCGGTGAGCGCTGTGTACGTGGAGGAACTCGGACTCGTGCTCCACTACAACGCGCGCACAACCAGAGCCGAGATAGCGCAAAAGAAAACCATGCCGCGGCAAAAGATGGATTCTTATTCCGCGGCAAAATAGGCCAGCCCGTTCCGCGCCGGCACGGGAGCATCCTGCATGCAAGCTTGCTCCCGTCCGGCGATTATTTCCTTCGCATCACGTGGTTTTCGAACTGCGTTTCACTTCGTCCGTCAGGATAATGGCTTCGGCAATCTGCTTCATGGATTTCCGTGTCTGCCGGCTCTGCTGCTGTAGAGTGAGATAAGCTTTCTCTTCGGTCATGCCCAGTTCGCTTTGCAAGATTCCTTTAGCGCGCTCGATCAGCTTGCGCGTTTCCAGTTGCTCGGAGAGCTGCAAGTTAGCCGTCTCGAGGCGCGCCATTTCGATTTCCGCGCCCACCAGAAATCCAACCGTGGTAATCAGGCGGATGTCCCTCTCTTTATAAACGTGCGGGCGAATGTGTTGCAGATTGATCACGCCCACCAGCCTTCCGCGGCACAACAAGGGGACCGACAAAAATGCCTGGTAAGTATCCTCCGGCAATTCGTTGAAAAACTTGAAGCGCGGGTCCTTCGAGGCATTCTGGGCCACGGCCACGGCGGTACGGTGCTCGGCCACCCAGCCGGTGATGCCCTGGCCTACGTGCAATTTCAGCCGGTCCAGCACTTCCTGATGCGGATTTTTTGAAGCGCGGAGGACCAATTCCTGGTTTTCCTGCACGTACACAAAGCAGGAATCGCACTTCACCAGCGCGGCTGCAAACTCCACCAGCCGGTCCAACACTTCATGCAATGCGTCTTGATCGGATGCGGCCATGCGGCTGCCCATTTCGTGCAGCAGGTCCACATCGGTTCCGCGAGTTAAGGTTTCGGTGTCCATATGCGAAGGTAGCCGCCACGGCCGCGCATGTCCAATCGTAATTTCGAATGCGTAACATTACTTTTCTCATGCGCGCCAGCTCAGCGCTCGCGCGTATGCCCGCCCGATTTCGCTGCCGGCCAGCGCGAGATCAATGATACGAAAGCCGCCGCCGCGCGCGGAAGCGTTCGGTCGCGGCGGTAGACGAGTCCCAATTCGCGCCACAAATCCACATCGGCAATAGGGATCAACTTTACTTCGCCAGCCCGAACTTCATCGCGGGCAAACGTCTCACTGATCACGGAGACTCCCAGGTTGGCAGCGACGAAAGCTTTGATCATACCGACGCTTGCCAGTTCCATGGTGATGTGGAGCTGTGCGCGGTGGGGGCGAAATAGCTTGTCCAGCATTTGGCGAGTGGATCCCGTTTTTGGATAGATTAGAGGCTGTTCGACGATTTCGCTGGCGCGAACCACCTTTTTCTTCGCCAGAGGATTGAGCGGGCTGACCATTAGCAGCAAACGGTCTCGAAAAATCGAGTGGGTTTTGAGGCTCGGTGATTTTATCGGGAGCGTGACAATTCCCACGTCCACCGATCCGTCTTCTATCTTCTCCAGTACTTTGTGGCTGAAGTTACGATAGATGTTGATTTGAACGTCAGAATAGAGGCGGTGATATTCCGCAAACACATCGGGTAGAACATACAAGCAAGTAGCTTCGCTCGCGCCGATCAAAAGCGTGCCGCGAGGAGTGTTGGCCTGGTCGGCCACGGCGCGAAGGGATTCATTGCGCAGCGCGAGGAGCTTCTCGGCATACTCCAAAAGGGCGTCTCCCGCGGCTGTCAAGCGTACCCTTTTTCCCAGACGGTCAAACAATCTTGCTCCGTACTCCAATTCCAGTTGTCGAATTTGAGCGCTGACGGCGGGCTGGGAGAGGAACACCGTTTTCCCTGCGCGCGAGAAACTGGCTGATTTTGCGACCTCGAGAAACGTTGTGAGTTGAGTGAAATCCATACGCTGGTTGGCGGAATTATATCAGGGAAGCAGGTCACTCGCTCGTCCGTACGGCCGCAAAATGCTTGGCTCGCAGTCACGGCGCGCGCTTCTCTGTTGTGAGTCTGCGCCCGCGCTTGTAGAATGCAACGGCTTCTGCGGCGGGCAATTCCGCGTAAATTCATCGCGAAAACTTCATGGCGAAACGATACGACGTCATCGTGATCGGCGGCGGGCACAACGGCCTGGTGAATGCGGCGTACCTCGCGAAGGCGGGGAAGAAAGTACTGGTGCTCGAGCGGCGCTACGTGCTGGGCGGGGCGGCCGTCACCGAAGAAATTATTCCCGGATTTAAATTCTCCGTTTTTTCTTATGTGGTTTCGCTGCTGCGGCCGGAAATTATTCGCGATTTGGATTTGCCGAGACACGGACTGGAAATTCTTCCTCTCGACGGCACTATCACGCCGATGCAGAACGGCGATTACCTCTGGCGCGAAAACGATCATGGAAGGACGCGGCGCGAACTGGAGCGGCACTCGAAACTCGACGCTGAGGCCTACGAGGAATTCGGCAAGTCGATGGTGGCGATGTGCCGGTTCGTAAAACCGATTCTGGGGATGATTCCGCCGGACCCGTCCACGCTCGACCCCCGCGACTTGAAAAAGCTGGCGTTTCTCGGGAAGCGTTTTCAGGACCTCGCGGCGGAAGATAAATACAATCTCGTGCAGCTGATGACCATGAGCGCGGCCGATTTTCTCGATCAATGGTTCGAGACCGATGTGCTGAAGGCCACGATGTCCGCGTCGGGGATTATCGGAACTTTTCTCGGGATTCGCTCGCCGGGTACCGCGTACGTTTTGCTGCACCACTACATGGGAGAAATCGACGGAGCGTTTCGCTCGTGGGGATTCAGCCGCGGGGGCACGGGCGGGATTTCCAATGCAATCGCGGGCGCGGCGAAAGAAGCGGGAGTGGAAATTCGCACGGAAGTAGCCGTCAATCGCATTCTAATCAAGAACGGTGTGGCCCAAGGCGTAGTGCTCGAAGGCGGAGAGGAAATATACGCGGAAGTGGTTTCCTCCAGCGTGGATCCGAATCTTACGTTCCTGAAATTTATCGAAGAGCGCGAGCTGCCGGGAGATTTTCTGGAAGAAGTGCGGCGCTACAAATATCGCGGCTCTTCGGGAAAGGTGAATCTCGCGCTCGACGCGCTGCCTGATTTCACTTGCTTGCCTGGGCCGGGGCATCATTTGCGCGGAGCGATGTCGATTTCGCCTTCGATGGAATACATGGAGCGCGCGTATGACCAAGCCAAGTACGGCGAATTTTCTCGGCGACCGTACATCGACATGGTCATTCCGACGCTCACCGATCCCTCCGTCGCGCCGCCGGGAAAACACATCCTTTCCTGCTTCGTGCAATATGCGCCGTACAAATTGAGCAGCGGGAATTGGGACGAGCAGCGCGAAGCGTTCGGCAACACGGTGATCGACACGATTGCCGAATACGCGCCGAATATAAAAAACATCATCATCGGGAAACAATTCATCACGCCGCTGGACATTGAGCGGCAGACCGGCTTGACCGAAGGAAACATTTTTCAGGGTGAGCTTTCGCTGGAACAGCTTTTCTTTTTGCGCCCGGCGGCGGGTTGGGCGCGGTATCGCACGCCGATTAAGAAATTGTACATGTGCGGGTCGGCAACGCATCCGGGCGGCGGAATTATGGGCGCTCCGGGACGGCTGGCGGCGCTCGAAATCTTGAAAGACACCGGCAAGGGGAAAAACTGAACGTGGCGGCGCAGCGCGAGATCGTGATTCTTGGCGGCGGGCACAACGCGCTGGTGACAGCGTTCTACCTGGCGAAAAAAGGTTTGAAGCCGCTGGTGCTGGAGCGCCGGGAGATCGTTGGTGGCGCGGCGGTGACCGAGGAATTCCATCCTGGCTTTCGCTGTTCGACCGTCGCGCATGCGGCCGGGCCGCTGCTTCCGGGGATCGCGAGCGATATGCAACTCGCGAAACACGGCTTGCAGATGATCGAGCCGGGCGTGCGAATGTTCGCGGCGTCGCAGGACGGACGCGCGCTGATTTTGCGGTCGGATGCCGATGCTACGGCGCGAGAAATCGAGAAATTCTCGAAACGCGATGCCGCGAATTATCTAGAGCTGGAAAAAGGTTTGGCGCGCGCGGGCGAAATCATTGCGCAACTGCTGGCGCTGACTCCGCCGGAGATCGATAAGCCCTCCAAGGAAGACATTTGGAAGCTGCTGAAAATTGGGCGCAAGGTGCGCGGGCTCGGAAAAAAAGAAATGATGAGGCTGATTCGCTGGGGGCCCATGGCTGTGGCGGATTTCGTCGCTGAGTTTTTCGAAACGGATTTGCTGCGCGCGGCGATTGCTGCGCGGGGAATATTCGGCGCGGCGATGGGGCCGTGGTCAGCGGGTTCGACGACCCTTTTGCTGCTGCGCGCGGGAGCCGATCCGCATCCGGCGGGAAGTTCGGCGTTTCCGCGCGGTGGGATGGGTGCGCTGACGGCTGCGATGGCTGCTGCTGCGAAGCAAGCGGGCGCGGAAATCCGCACCGGCGCGGAAGTGAAACAAATTCTGGTGAAGAACGGGCGCGTTACGGGCGTCGCTCTTGTGAACGGCGACGAGATCGCGACGAAACGGGTCGTGTCGGGCGCCGATCCGCGGCGGACGTTTCTTGGACTGCTCGATCCCGTGCATTTGCCGCCGAGTTTTGTGGTGAAGATGCAGAATTACCGCAGCAATGGAACTGCGGCGAAACTGAACGTTGCTCTGGATGCGCTGCCCACGTTCGCGGCGCTGAAAAATGTCCCGGACGGGAATTCGCCGCTGGCGGGGCGCATTCACATTGGCCCGGGAATCGATTATCTCGAGCGCGCGTTTGACGATTCGAAGTACGGAGAATTTTCGCGCGCGCCTTATCTGGATATTGCGATCCCTTCGATTTCGGATGCATCGCTTGCGCCAGCCGGTAAGCACGTGATGTCCATCTATATGCAATTCGCGCCTTACAAATTGAAGAAGGGCGATTGGGCGCTGCAGCGCGACGCGCTGCGCGATACGGTGCTGAAGACGCTTGCCGCGTACGCACCGGACCTCGCGCAGAAGATTCTGGCGGTGCAGACCATCACGCCGAAAGACTTGGAAGCCACTTATGGGCTGACGGGCGGTCACCCGTTCCACGGAGAACTGGCGCTGGATCAGATTTTCACGATGCGCCCGCTGTTGGGATGGGCGCGGTACGCGACGCCTATCGCCGGACTTTTCCTCTGCGGCAACGGCACGCATCCCGGCAACGGCCTCACCGGCGTTTCCGGCCATAACGCAGCCCGCGAAATCCTGAAAAATATCCGCAAGTAAAACTCTGGCATAGCGGTCCACAGATTGCAGGATTGGTTTCATCTCGGTTAGACTGCGCAATACGAGCGAAATCGGAGAGCATCCATGGCAAAATATTTTTGTTCTATCTTGGCCGTCCTATTATTTTCCGTGACTTCGGACAATTCTGGTCGGGCTTATCGACAGGCGTCCGGTAACGCGGGCGCCAAATTCGGCGAATCCATCGTTGCCTGTACCGATAACTCGATACCACCGAGCGAGCTACCGTTACCCGGACCGCAGTGTGCGAAAGAAGAATTTGCAAAACGCGGCCAGCCATTCATGTTTCCCGCACGCAGGGGGGTCGCATACGGCATATCCTCCAATCCTGGCAAGCCTTCCACTTTGTCTCTCTGGGCTGACAACCGAACCGAAAGAGACGTGGACTTGCTTATTTGCTGCGTGTCGACTCTCTTTGAGCAAATTGATATATACGATTCCGCGGGAGTCCGATTGCTGAGCAAAGCAGACCAAGCGGCGCGGAAGGCTGGCTTGGAAGGCAGAGTCGTGGTGGGTGGGGGGTGTACGTGCAGCGGCTGGGTTTTGGTCCCGCCGCACACAATCAAATTCTTAGAATTCGCTGACATTTCGGATGGATATATCCTCTCGGCGGGTCGCTACATCATCGCTGAAAGGCCGCCTATATCAGGGTCGAATGCCAAACCGGAAGAGCAGACTGCAGCATCTTCCGCACCATCGGGACTAGCTATTTCCATACCGTAAGCTCGGAGGTATCCCGCAGCGCTCTCCGCGTGGACGGAGGACGAGGCCGCCTTCGCCAATTTTCGCGAAACTCCCGAATTCCGCGCCCTGCTCGTTCCAACTCGAGAATAAACCCTACAAGTTCGCGAATTCTGCTTTGCCTTAGAGCAGGATGGGAATGTCAGGGTCGGCGTCTCTCCATAGCCTGAGGAAATCCTGGTAGGCGGCGCGGGCTTTCGCGGTGTCGCCCTGCAGCACCGAAGCGGCCTGTGGGTCTCGGTTGAAACGGATCAAGGCTTGCGAGTCCGGCGCGAACCCTTCAGGAAGGAATTTCAGAGCAACGAAGCGGCGGAGCTTGGTGTCCTCAGCCTTGTACACCACGCCAATACCGCCGCCGCCGAGTTTCTCGACGATGCGTTGGTGCGAGATGGTTTGGCCGATTCGAGATGGTTTGGCCGATTAAAGACGAGGAGTCCGGCATTGGCGCGCATTTTACGCCAGTGCGACGAATCGAGGCAATTGCGTGGGTCTTCGGACGTGCTCTTTTATTTCGATTCCGAGGAATTAGTCAGTGCCTTGATTTCGATACACGCCTTTTCCACTTTCTCTTCGATCGCTTTGGCTTTTTCCTGTAAATCGAGTTTATTCTGCGACTGGGCAAGCGCACCCAACTGTTGTTTCAGGTTTACGCACTTCGCTTCGATATCAGCTTTGATAGTATATGTCCCGCCGCCAATTATGAATTTAGGATCGTCAACGACGGATATATTCGAGTACTCGTCTAGAACGACAACCGAATAATTGTGCGGCGTATGTTCACTGGCTTTTTTGTCGATTTCTCCCCCATCTTTATTCCTCTCTTTCGCGTGCAATACATCGACCGGTGCTCCACCCTTGTCTAACGTCTGATCCTCTGGGACAACGACCAAATCACTCTTCCACTTGCTGGGATCGTCGGCGGGATTAGTAATCGCTTGAAAATAGACGGTGTCGCCAGCGCAGACGCGCAGATTTCCTTTCTTATCTGTAGGGAGATCACTCGCTTTGAAGTCACAAGATGGTGGAGTGGTGCCTTGATCAGGGGAAACTGTATATACCGGCTTGGGATTTGCAGCCGTCACGCTGGTCGTGTCAACCGTTACGGTCCATGCGGTTGCAGTCTTGGTCTGGGCGCCGGCGGTTGAGGAGCATGCGGCGACGACGGCTATCACCAGGGCTGCGCGAACGACGGCGGCGGAGATAGGAGTGGAATCATCTAGCATTTGCTTAACCTCCTTAGGTTTCGTCCAAGCTCATCGGCTATCCGAAATTACAGTTTAGAATTTCGACGTACGCTTTGATAAAGATTACTGTCACGGTTATTGATAAGACTTAGCATCTCTCACCAGAAGGTCGAATCGTGGGTCAGAGTGTAAGCCTTTCAGGTCTGGGTTCGCAATAAGTTGTTCGCGAGTGTAGCCGGCATTCACGGTTTTTTGCAGCCACACGAAGGCCTCGTCGCGTCCGCCGGAATCCAGGTACACCAGGCAAGCGTTGAGGAAGACTTCCGGATCTTGGGTTGGGGCTTTGAGCGCTTGTTCCAAGTATTGTTTCGCGCGCACTGGGTCGTGCATTCGCGAGTAGTAATGGGCTACATAACTCAACACGTTCGGATCTTTCGGATTGATCTTCAATTGGTCTTCGGCCAAGTGTATGGCCTGTTGATAAGCTGCGGCGGCTTGGGTCGACTGGCCGGGGATCATATAGTAGGCATCCCCCAGATTGCCCCAGTGATAAAACTGGTCCGGCGCAAGCTCGATTGCCTTCTGGGTATATTTTGCGTCCTCCTCGAAGCGTCCTAGGAAAAAGGCGAGCGTTCCGGCATTCGTATATAGATCGGAATTACCGGGCGCAACCTGCAGAGCTTTTTCGTTAAATTCGTTCGCCTTCTCGAACCGGCCGATATTGAAATAAGCTGCCGAAACGTTGGAATAGCCCCATACATTGTCCGGCGTCAATTCGATCACTTTTTGCCAGGCCTGCGCGGCGTCAGCGTAGCGCGCGTGTTTATTAAAGAAGATTCCGAGCGAGTTGTAGCAGTTCCAACATTGCGGGCTGATGGCGATAGCGTGGCGAAATTGTTGTTCGGCGTCTGCGGTGCGGCCGAGCGCATCGTAGACATTTCCGAGGAAAATGTAAGCAGCCACGTTTTCAGGATCCAAATCGAGAATATGTTGGAAGCCGGCGAGGGCTTCGGAGTAATTCCCGGTTCGCAAATTCATCGCGGCGATGGCCATTTGAACTTCCGCTGACTGGCTGTTTAGATCGCGCGCCGCGTTTACGGCGGCCTTGGATTTTGCAGCCCACTGTAGATCGCGAGTAGCGGCATATTTGTACCAGTAGGCTTGAGCCAGACCGGCATGGGCTTGGGCGTAAGAGCGGTCTTGGGCGATGGCGCGTTGAAATTGAATGATGGCATTGTCTACGTTTTCGGGCCGTTCGTAACGCTGCAGGTAGCCGATGCCTTGCACGTAGAAATCGTACGCTGTTAGGTCATCTGTGTCGTGCGCCGTGAGAGATGAAGTATTGCTCGCGGATAATTGAAGCTGGAGCATGCGCGAGGCGGTGAGCACAACGCGGTCTTGAAGGCCGAGGAGGTCGTTGGAAGGCTCGGTAACCGTTTCGGTGCGAAGTTGCTGTCCCGTCTTTGCGTCCACCAAACTTAGATTTATGCGAGCGGAATTCTGTAGCTGTTGCCAGCTCGCGGCCAGCACCAAATTCGCGCCAAAACGCGTTCTAGCAGTTTGAATGTCGATCACTCTGTGGGCGCGGACTTCGCGCGACGAGGCCACCTGCAAAGACGATAAGCCCGCCATCTTCGCGGTGACGGTTTCGGTCAAGCCGTCGCAGTAAATTTGTTCGAGTGGTTGGCCATCCACGGCGGTGAATGGAAGAACGACGAGATTTTTCTGTTGGGGAATTGGCGGGCCAACAACTTGTTGCCAAAGCGCGTAGTCAAATTTGTAGATCGCTCCGGCCAAGGCCGTTAGCAAAATAAGCGTAACCGCTGAAACGCCGAGAATTCTCTTTGCGAGGCTTGAGCTCGAGCCGGCGTTGAGACCGGGAATCCGCGAATTACTTGGAGGAGTCGGGCCGGAAGTGCGTTCGAGCGGCGCACTGCGCTCGGCCAATGCAATTTGCGGATTGGGGTCGCGCTCTGCAAATAGATCGCTCGCGTTCAAATCGCGCTTTAACCTTTTCAAATCGCCGCATACTTCGGAAGCGTGCTGGTAACGGAGCGCACGGTCTTTCTCCAGGGATTTTTTTACAATCTCTTCAAGTCCGGGAGGCACCTCAGGATTCAGCCGCGTAGTGGGGACCGGAGTTTTGTGTAGGATTTCCTCGAACAGATTTGCCCAGGTGTCTCCGCGGAACGGTCGCGTGACCGTGGCCATTTCGTACAGGACCGCGCCGAAAGAAAACAAGTCCGTGCGCGCGTCCAACTCTTTGCCGCGCGCTTGCTCGGGTGACATATATGCGGCTGTTCCGATCGCCGTTCCCGGGCTGGTCAGAAATTCCTCGTCCATGGTGATTGTGTTGGCTTTCGCGGCCGTTCCGGAAGGAGAAATTTTCGCGAGTCCGAAATCGAGAATCTTTGCGTGTCCGCGGCCGGTGACGAAAATGTTGGTTGGCTTGATGTCGCGATGAACAATCCCTTTCGCATGCGCTGCATCCAGAGCGTCCGCAATTTCAATGGAGAGGTTTAGAAGCTCATCGAGCGGCAACGGCTTCCCGGCAATGCGATGTTTGAGCGTGTTTCCTTCCATGAATTCCATGGCGATGAACGAGCGCCCGCCGTCTTCGGCAATCTCGTAGATGGTGCAAATGTTCGGATGGTTTAAGGCGGAAGCTGCTCGCGCTTCACGCCGAAAGCGTTCCAGCGCTTGCGGATCCTGCGCTACGTTGTCGGGAAGGAATTTCAGGGCGACGAAGCGGCCGAGCGAGGCGTCCTCAGCCTTATAGACGACTCCCATGCCGCCGCCGCCGAGTTTCTCGACGATGCGGTAGTGCGAGACGGTTTGGCCGATCAGAGACGGGGAGTCCGGCATATTGCGCACATCTTAGGTTGCGCCATAAGGCAAGTCAAAAGACTTTCAGGGCGAGGCGTGCAAATGGCGTGGAAATGCCGCGTTCGGGACCTTGCTGGGGCGGTGTTGTGGGCACGGTCAGGGGCGCGATACAATGAGAGGACAAATCTCGCGAGATTGTTTTGGGAGGGAGTGAGCGATGACATCGACGGCGACGCCGCAAACGACTATGGCACGGGGAGAGTTTCGGAACGAGGCGTTCATTGATTTCAGCAAGCCGGAAAACCGCAAGGCCATGGAAGACGCGCTACGGCAGGTGAAGGGCATGTTTGGGCGCGAGTATCCGCTGGTGATCGACGGGAGAAAGATTACGACGACGGACAAGATTAAGTCGTTCAATCCATCGCATCCGGATGAAGTGATTGGAGTTTTTCAGAAGGCTACTGTGGAGATGGCCAATCAGGCGGTGGAAGCGGCCGATCGCGCGTTTCAAAAATGGAAGCTCGTGCCGGTGGCGGAGCGCGTGGCGTGTCTGTATCGCGCAGCGGACATTTTGCACAAGCGGAGATACGAGCTGGACGCGTGGTTGTGCTACGAAGTGGGAAAGAGCTGGCCGGAAGCCGACGCGGACATCGCCGAGCTGATCGATTTTTGCGAATACTACGGGCGCGAAATGATGCGGCTGGGCGAGCCGCAGAAGCTGGTTCCCGTGCGCGGCGAGAAAAATTATATGAAGTACATTCCGCTGGGCGTGGGCGTGATTATTCCGCCGTGGAATTTTGCGGCGGCGATTATGGGCGGGATGACGGCGGCAGCGATCGTCACGGGGAATACTGCGATTGTGAAACCGTCGAGCGATTCGCCGACGATTGCGGCGATCTTCATCGATATTTTGTTCGAAGCGGGAGTGCCGCGCGAAGTAGTGAGCTTTTTTACCGGGCCGGGCGGGACGGCGGGTGAAGCACTGGTGACGCATCCGAAGACGCGGTTCATTGCGTTCACAGGATCGAAGGAAGCGGGTCTGCGGATCAGCGAACAAGCGTCCAAGACGCAGCCGGGGCAGAAGTGGATTAAGCGCACGGTGCTCGAAATGGGCGGCAAAGACGCGATTGTGGTGGACGAAGAAGCGGACGTGGACGCGGCGGTGGAAGGCGTAGCGCTTTCTGCGTTTGGATTTCAGGGGCAGAAGTGTTCGGCTTGTTCGCGCGCGATTGTGTCGGAGAAGATTTACGACGAATTTCTCGGGAAGTTGGTGGAGCGCGTGAAGAAAATGAAAGTAGGACCGGTTGAGGACCCGACGAATTACATGGGTCCGGTGATCAATAAGGCGGCGATGACTTCGATTCTGGGCTACATCGACCAGGGAAAGAAGGAAGGGCGTTTGATGACCGGCGGAAAGCACACGGGCGGCGACGGATATTTTATCGAACCCACGGTGATTGCGGACGTTGACCGCAAAGCGCGGATTTTCCAGGAAGAAATTTTCGGACCGGTGCTGGCGGTAACCAAGGCGAAAGATTTTGATGAAGCGCTTTCGATGGCCAACGACAGCGAGTTCGGGCTGACTGGCGCGGTGTATTCCCGGAATCCGAAGAAAATCGAGCGCGCGGAGGAAGAATTTCACGTCGGCAACCTGTACATGAACCGCAAATGCACCGGCGCATTGGTTGGCGCGCAACCGTTCGGCGGATTCAATATGTCGGGGACAGACTCGAAGGCGGGCGGCCAGGATTATTTGCTGCTGTTCTTGCAGGCGAAGACAGTGTCGGAGAAAGTGGGCGCCACGAAGTAGAGCCTATACTCTTTCGCCTAAGGAAAAGAGAGCAGATTCCCGCCTACGGCGGGCAAGCCTCGCTGCGTTCGGAATGACAACTTACTGCAAGGGGCGGGCTCGGAATGACAAGCTACTGCAAGGCCGCGGGTTCTGAGGAAGGCGTCATGTGGAAGCCCCGGCGGAGGATGGCGTACACGATGGGGCCGGAGGCGAGCAGGAGCGGAGCCCAGTGCAGGACGAGCGGCTCGCTGTAATAAACTTTCACGGCGCACAAGATCGCGGGAAAAATCAGGATGTACGCGATGCCGGCGGCGCCGCCGGGAATCAGGAAACTGCGCGGCGCGTTGGGCAGTTTTTGGCGCATACGCCAGGCGGCGAGAAGTGTGAGTAGCGTTGTAGCGATGCGCGTCCAGATGTAGATGTTCACCAGATCTTCCACCGGATACTTCGCAAGAACGCAATAAACCAGAGCAGACACAGCGATGGCGCGCACGGGCGTGCCGAAACGCGGATGAATTTTGCCGAGCCATGCGGGCAAGTAGCCGTCCTGGGCCATGGTCGCGGGGATGCGCGTGGTGTAGAGGATAGTGCTATTCGAAAGAGAAAGCGTGCCGATCATGGCGGCGATCAACATGGCTGCGCCGAGAAGCGGGCCGCCAATCAGGCGCGAGGCGGTGACGATGTAGTCGGTGCGCCACTCCTGCCAGTTGCCGAGGACGGCGAGGGCGAGGGTGGTGGGCAAAATGTAAGTGAGGATATTCATCGGCGTGTTCCACGCGAGAATGCGCACGAAAGTTTTCTGCGGATTGTTCATCTCGCCGGTCATGCTGGAAAGCTGCTCGTAGCCGGCGTAATTCCACATGGCAAGTGCTAAACCTCTGCCGAAGACTGCGCCTAACGGTTGGCCCGGCGGGACGAACGGAAGCATCGGGTTGTAATGCAAATGGAATAGGGAGACGAAACAAAGCCATGCGACAGGAATAAAAACCGCGACTAGCAATGCGACAGAAAACCAACCGGCAATCTGAATGCCGCGCGCGTTGAGATAAGCGAGAAGGCAGAGAACGAGGCAGGCTCCCGCCCACTTTATATTTCCGGTGATCCACGGAAGATATTCGCTGAGGTAGTCCATCACCAGGACGCCGTAGAGACTGTTCAACAGGAAGGTGCCAGTCCAATTCCACCAGCCGCACTGAAATCCCCAGAAATCGCCGAACGCTGCGCGGCTCCAGCGATAGAAACCGCCTTGGACGGGAAGAATGCTGTTGAGTTCCGCGGACGCGAGAGAAATCGGAATGCTCCAGAAGAAGGGAACGAAGGCGAGAAACACAATCGCCATGCCCGGGCCGGAATCGTGGAAGATGCCTTCGTAACCGAACGGGCCGCCGGCAGTGTATCCGTAAAAAATGGCGAGGAGAGGGAGGAAGCCGATCTGGCGGAGGTGCGAACCGTCAGAGGGAGTGGCCGGAGCGTTTTCGCCGGGTTCAGTCCGCATCGAGCCGGGAGTGCAAGGTGCGGATGATATGGGACTGCCCGGGTGTTTTCAATGGGAATTAAAACTATCGCTTGACGGGAAAGGCTGTTGGGTTAGAGAATTCGCCTGTTTTCCCCCCAATTGAAGATTTGTCCGAGGGCAAACCCAGCCTTGCTCCCGAAGTCAAGCTTGGGCAGAGGGCGGAAAGGGCGTTTGGTTTCGGAGTTGCACCTTTCAGGGCAGGGTGCAAAGGCGCCCGAATCGGCGAGTCCTGGTTAAGTGACTTACAAACACCACCATAGGCGGTAAGTGCGCATCTACAGTATCCCTAGGCGAGGTACATCGGTACTAATTTTGGCCAAACTTTTTCCCATTTGCCATGCACGGTCACAAGGCATACATCCAGCGTTCGAGATAACCCGGCGGGGCGCAGACGCGTGAGAGGTCTCAAGATGCAACGGATTATCTTTCCAACAGGCGTGAAACTATCGAATGTGCTTGGTGCCCCGGCGCGACGCCGACGATGTCTCGCCGGCGTCTTCGCTCTATTGGCGCTGCTTCTCTGTGCGAATGCCGCGCACGCACAAGCAGGCGGAGGATTAACGATCAGCCCGAGCAGCTTGCCGAATGGGGCGATCGGAGCCAGCTACGGCCAAGCTCTGACCGCTAGCGGCGGAACTGCGCCATATAATTTCACGATTTCGTCGGGGGCGCTGCCTGCGGGGTTAACGTTGGGCGCAACGTCCGGGACGATCGCGGGAGTGCCTACAGGTCCGACCGGGCCCTCCGCTTTTACAGTCCACGTGAGCGATTCCTCGGCGACTCCGCTGACCGGGAGCGCCAGCTTCACTGTCACAATCGCGGCCGCGGACAGCAGCAATAACTCGGAACTGAGCGGGAGCTATGCCCTTTTGTTCCATGGATTCAACGACAGCGACGGGACGATGACTGTGGCCGCGGGCAGCATCACCGCCGACGGACACGGCAACATCGGAAGCGGCGGCTTCGTGGATGCCGACGGCTCAACCGGCGCACAGCCCACGCAGGAGATTACTTCTGGTACGTATACGATTGGCGCCGACAACCGGGGAACCATGTCCCTGGCCGTTGCGTCCGGCGGTGGGATCACTTTCGCTTTTTCGGTGGGAGACATACAGGCCGGAGTCGCCACCAAGGCGCGGATTATCCGGTTTGATGACGTGAGCGGCACGAGCGGAACCACCGGGTCAGGTGTGCTGCTAAAACAGGATCCTTCCGTATTTTCGCTTAACGCGCTGCATGGATCGTACGCATTTGGCGAGAGCGGCACAGACTTGACCAACGGAGATCCTGAGTCGGGCGTCGGCTTCGTGAACGCCGACGGGAACGGGAATTTCACAGCGGGTGGCCTGGTCGATTTGGACGACGGCGGGGGAATCGTGCCGAGTGTGTCGATAACGGGGACCTATGCGCTGACCAATGAAACGGTCTCGAGTGGCCGTCTTTCGGCCAACGTCACGATTACGGGAGTCAACGGAACCAACTCGGATGTTTTGTACATCGTTTCTGCAAGTCAGGTGGTGTTCATCAGCATAAACACAACTACAAACTCGATATTCAGCGGGATGGCTCAGTTGCAGGTGCCGCCCGCCGGCGGGTTCGGATTGGGCTCGCTCAACGGCAATGGCGTTGCGACGCTGCAGGGCAAGCGGCCGGACGGGACTTCCGTGGTCGGTATCGGAAACGTCACGGTGGATGGCAACGGGAATTTCTCGATCGCCTTCGACGAAAACAAGTCGGGTACAGCATCTACAGGCGCAGTCAGCGGCACCTACACTGTGGCTCCGACTGGTAGGGCTGTGTTCACGGTTACAACCGGCACTTTCGTTTCGCCAACGGCGGTCTTGTATCTGGATGGCGCCAATCAGGGTTTTTTCGCCGCCGAGGACAACGCGGCTTCTGAAGGGTTTATGGTGCCGGGAGGAAATAATTTTAATAACGCGTCACTTTCGGGGAATTATTTCGTGGGCACACTTGATCCATCTGAAGTCCAAGTGAGTGATCTCTCGGGAGCGCTGTCCTTTGACGGTATAGGCACGCTTCATGCTACGACAGACGAGAGCCATTCCGCCGGTATGTTGAGCGGCGACGAGCTATTGACAACACCTTACAACGTTGCTTTAAACGGCCGGTTCACCTTCACCGGTGATGGCGGAAGTGGCGATACCATTGTTGGTTACGTGGCTTCGGGATGCGAGGCCGAAATAATTTCGGAGAACAATGCGAACCCCGGACTCGTCACGGCTGAATGCCAGGTGGTGCAATCGACGCTGACCGTGATGGAAGCCGGTACGGGCACCGGGACGGTTGCGAGCAATCCTACGGGGATCGCTTGTCCGACGACGACTTGCGCAGCCAGCTTTGAAAGCGGGACTCAAGTGGTGCTTACGGCGACGCCAACGGGAGGATCGACCTTCACTAGTTTCAGCACGAATTGCACGCCAGCCAATCCACAGACGAATCCGCCGAGCTGCATGGTAATGATGACCGGATCTCCAACGGTGATGGTGACATTTACGGCGGGAACCGCGCCCGTTCCATCGCTTGAGATTACGAAGTCACACACGGGAAATTTCACGCAGGGACAGCAGGGAGCGGCGTACACGGTCACAGTCTCGAATGGAGCGAATGCCGGGCCCACGAGCGGGACCGTGACGGTGACGGACACAGTTCCGGCTGGATTGACGCTGGTGTCGATGGCGGGATCAGGATGGACTTGCGCGGGGATTACTTGCACGCGCAGCGATGCTTTAGCGGGAGGGGCGAGTTATCCAGTGATTACGGTGACGGTGAACGTGGCCAGCAATGCCAGTTCGCCACAGGTGAATGTGGCGAGTCTGTCGGGAGGCGGATCTGTGTCGCCGCCAGCCGCATCAGACTCGACGGCCATCACGGCTTCGGGCGGTGGAGCAGGCAGCGGAATCGCGACCGTTAGTCCGAACCCCTTGGCATTCGGGGGAGTGCAAGCCGACGGGAGCAGTACGTTGCCGTTTACGCTGCAGAATACGGGCACGGGCCCGCTGGGAAGCATCGCCTTTTCCGTGACCAACACGGATTACACGATTACCAGCAACACATGTCCTACCAGTCTTGCTGCCGGTTCCGAGCCATGCACAATCACCGTGACTTTTGCGCCCAGCTTCCAGGCTCCGGATACAGGAGCGATCGTAATTACCGATGACAGCTCAGCCGGGCCAACAAACGAAGTGCTGTCGGGCGCGGGAGTTGGACCGATCTATGTGCTGCCGTTCGAGATGTTCTACGACGGCATAACACCCGGGACGACCAGCCCGGCACAAACGGCGACGCTGTTTAATGCGAGTGGCTCTGAACTAAGCGTCACGGGGGTAACTTTTGTCGGGAACGCCGCGTCGGATTTTTCCGTGGCTAGCAATGGGTGCACGGACGGCGTAGGGACGAGTTGCCCGATCGGGGTTACTTTTACTCCTTCGACCACTGTGCTGGGACCGCGGACAGCGGACCTGACTATTGCCACGGACTCCGAGGGCACTCCTACCGTAGTAAGTCACTTGACAGGAAACGGAGCGATTCGGCATCTACCGGGATTCACTGGGAATTCTTTCCCGCCAAATGATGACGAATCCACGAGCGCGGTCAACATACCGTTCTCGATCAATTTCTTTGGCACTTCTTACAATCAATTGTATGTGAACAACAACGGGAACGTGACTTTTGGGGCGCCGTTTGAGACGTACACGCCCTTCGGTTTGACCGGCAATATCGGCGTTCCAATCATCGCGCCGTTTTTCGCGGACGTTTACACCCTTACGCCGGGATCCGACGTGGTGCACTACGGAGTGGACACGGTGAACGGCCAGCAGGCTTTTGGAGTGAACTGGGAAAACGTGGCCTACTACGCCGAGCCAGACGATGAAGATTGTCCTCCGGCAATACTGCTGAATAGCTTCCAGCTGATCGTGATTGCCCGTCCAGATACGGGGGCCGGCAACTTCGACATGGAATTCAACTATGACAAGGTACAGTGGGAAACCGGAAGCGCCAGTGGCGGTACCTGCGGCTTGGGGGGATCTTCGGCGGCTGTGGGCTATTCAAATGGCACGGGAGACGCGGGAACAAACTTTCAGCTCCCGGGCTCGCTGGTGAATGGGGCATTGCTCGATGTACCCACTGCGGCAGGATTCCCGGGACTGATTCACTCGGACCTCAACTCCACGATGCTGGGCCGTTATGAATTCCAGGTAAGAAACGGAGCTGTGCAGTCGGCGGATCTGGCACTCGCGATGATGCAGTCGGCGAACCCAGTGCCGGCGGGTTCGAACGAGACTTATACGCTGAACGTGACAAACGCGGGGCCTAACGACGCGACGAATACGATTGTGTCGGATACGCTGCCGACGAATGCCACGCTGGTATCGGCCACAGGTTCGCAGGGCGCGGCTTGTACCGGGACTACAGTTGTGACGTGCAATTTGGGAACAGTAGCGAATGCGGGAGCAGCGACGGTGACGATTGTAGTCACAGTGAACGCAGGCGCTACGGGAACGTTGGTGAACAACGCAAGCGTTACGTCAGATCTGCCGGACCCGAATCCGGGCAATAACGCGGCGAGCGCGACCGCGACGATTGGAGCGAGCACGAACTTCACGCTCACGATAACCCCGGGGGGCAACGGAACGGGGACGGTGACGAGCAGTCCAGCCGGGATTAATTGCGGGGCGACGTGTTCGTTCAGCTTTGCCAGCGGGACTTCAATTATGTTGACAGCTACGCCCGCGGCCGGGTCGACATTCACGGGCTGGGGGGCAGGACCATGCGAAGGGACAGGCACTTGTACGTTTACGATTAATGCGGCGACGACGGTTGTAGCTAACTTCGCTCAGAGTACGAACAATTTCACTCTGAGCGTACACGAGACGGGGACGGGAACCGGGACGGTGACGAGCGCGCCTGCGGGTATCAATTGCCCGACGACATGCTCGGCGAGCTTTGCGAGCGGCGCGGTTGTCGTTTTGACGGCGACGGTTGCAGAGGGATCGACGTTCGCCGGTTGGAGCGGAGTGGCGGGATGCCCGGGAACGGGGACATGCACTGTGACTGTGAGCGGGGCGGTGACTGTGACCGCCACGTTCAACAGCGGGACTTCTCCGGTGACGATTGGGCTTGCTCCGGGAAGTCCTTCGACGGTGAATACAACGCCCGGGAGCAACGCGGTGTTTGGTCTGACGCTCACTTCGTTACCGGGAGTCACCGGGACGGTGACGCTCGGATGCACGGTTATTTCTCCTAACGCCGCGGACATCTCGTGCAATCTTGTGCCGAGTTCCATCACTTTGACCGGAAAAGCGATCAACGTTGCAATTGTGGTGAATACGTTCTGCAAAGGGGCTGTTCCGGCGTTTGGACCATCGCTGCCGGGAGGCTTAGTAGGCGGCTTGGGGATGTTGTTGGCGGGCGTGTCGCTGTCCGGGGCGATGTGGACTTTCAAGCGGCGTCCGCGGTGGGCGCTTTCGTTTGGGGTACTGGTTCTGATTGCAGTGGGAATGTCGGCATGCAGCAGTTTGCCGAAATCGCCGGGAGGACAGGCAACGCCGCCGGGATCGTATAATTTGGTTGTGACGGCCACGGCGCCGAATGGAGCGGTCTCCAGCGTGCCCTTGACGCTGAACGTGTTGCCGTAGAGAAAACGCTTGCTTAATATTTCGAGAGCGATTGTTAGACCACAGTGATGTTGAAGATGTGGGCCTGAAAGCCTTCCAGGCGAACGAATAGGCCGACGTTGTGGAGTTCTTCGCCGGTGCGGTCGTAGCGGACTTCGTTAAGCTCGTCGGAGAAAATATATTGCTGCGCCGGGGAAACGCGTTCGCCTAATCGCACGCGTCCTTGCGAAGCACCTGCCGCCAGATTTACCGCGATTATTTTCCAGGCTTTGTTCGATCTCCATTCGTAAACGAGAAGTCCGGCAGGCGAGGTGTAGCCCTCTGCGGCGGCTTCGAGCGGGCTCCAATTCCCGTCGTGAAAAACATCTTCGCGGGTGACGCTGAGAATTTTCCGGAAGAATGCGATGCTGAACGGATCGGGTGGCTCGTCCGCAGCGACGCGCAAGGTAATCGGCAAGCGGATTCTGCAGCCTTCGAGTTCGCCCTGCTGATAGAAGCGCATCCCCGGCAAAGTTCCCATCAACGTTCCGACGGCGGGCAGGCGGTCGTTGGGGATGGCCTCGGCGCGGCGAGGTTCGTCATGGTTCTCAAGGAAGCGCACGTAGTGAATTTGCTGATCGCCAATGCTCGATAAGCGCGATTGGACCGCGCCTACATCTGCATTGCGCACCGCGTCGTAAAGAGCTTTATCGTAGGCGAAGGAAAATCCGAGATCGATGAGCCGCGATTCGGTTCCCCAGTATGCTTCGGCGAGCAAAATCAGATTTGGAGCGGCCTTGCGGGCGTCCGTCCAAAATTCGTTCGCAGGCGGCGGAATGTTACCCAAAAGGTGAGCCCAGGCTTTTTCGAAAATGTCGTTCAACTGAAGCATGGCCATATCGCAGCGGACGCCGTCGCAGTGTTTTGCGATAGTGGCGAGTTCTGCGAGGTGAGCGGCGCGCATATCGGGCTGAAAATGATTTAGCTGCGCGACGTCTTTCCAGGGCGGATAGTAAGGATCTTTCGCCAGCGCGATGTAGCGCGGCCCTTGCGTAGTGTTCGCTTGAAAAAAGAGAGGGGGATTGTTCTCGAAATCCTGCTGCGAGCCTTGCACGTAAAATTCCGGGTGTTCGCGCACCCAAGGATTGTCGAGAGCGGTGTGGTTCCCGACGAAATCGAGGAACAGGGCCATTTTGCGAGCATGCAATTTCTCGCGGACGCGATCGAGAGAGTCCCAGGTTCCGATGCGCGGGTCTGGAACGTATTGCATCACGGCGTACGGAGAACCGACTATGTCGGCAGGGGTCCAGCCGGGCAGAGCGCGGTCATAGTCGGAATGATTCGCGGGCTCGTCGAGATTGATTTGGCGGGAAACGGGGCTTCGCTGCCAAACGCCCATGAGCCAGATGGCGTCGAAGCCGAGCTGAGCCAGCGAATCCCACTCTGCATCGGGCACTCCTGAGAGGTCTATCCTTCGCCCAAACCGCGCGGAAAGTTGCTCGAGCCATGCGCAGGCGTTGATTTCGTAGAGAAGAGGATTCGAGCGCATGGAAAACCGCGGCGTCTTTGTAATGGACACGGAGTGAGCCTAAATTGCGTGCGGTCATCTGTCAATCGCCACGGATGATTCGGAAGCCGCGCAACGAGCTTGGAGCGCGGTCCTAGAATGCTGGACAAACACAAAGACAAGTGAGAGAGTACCTTCATTCTGCTACGAAAAATTGTGCACGTGGAGAGATTTGATTTTTTGAAAAGGGGTGCGATCATGCTGAAACGATTGATGCTGTGCGCGGGAGCAATTCTTTTTATCGGCGGCCTTTCGATGGCCGGGCAAGATGCGACGGGGAAGAGCGGAACGTGGTCTGGAATCGTTACGAATGACAAGTGTGGCGCCAAGGACGCAAGCGAACAGGGCGCTGGTTGCACCAGAGGGTGCGTGACTCGCGGCGCGAAGCTGGCTCTGTACGATACGGACAATAAGAAGGTGTACGTACTGGACCCACAGGAAAAGGCCACCGGTCACGAAGGACAAGACGTCACGGTGAAGGGAACGGTCGATGGCGATACGATCCACGTGACTTCGATCACGATAAATCCGGTGAAGGGTAGCTAGCCGGCCGAGCTCGGTTATAGTGCTCTGGTTTCTGAGGCAGAGTAGAAAAACACCCATCTCCGCAAATTCATTGCTTAAGAAGGGCAGGCCAACGGGTCCTGCCCTTTTTTATTGTGAAAGCGTTCCGGCGCGCGTTCGGTATACTACGCGGCAAAATGTACAATAAATTTCCAGAGAGGCAGGTCCAGGTATGAGGTTGCGGCCCGTGTTGTTGATTGCTGTGGTTTTCATTGCTCGCGCGGCTTGGGCACAAAGTCCGGCTGCGGCACGAGACTCAGGCGCTGTTCCCAAAACCGGCGTCTTAGAAAATTCCAGCGCGACGCGAAACTTAACGATCGACGACTACTTTCGAATACTCGAGGTTGACGATGCGCAGATCAGCCCCGAGGGAAAATGGGTCGCCTACGTGGTGAAGACCCGCGACCTCAAAGAAGACAAGAACGAAGAGCGGATTTGGATGGTGCCGACTTCCGGAGGCGCAGCCATTGCACTCACGGCTGAAGGGGTGTCTTGTAGTCACCCGCGCTGGAGTCCAGACGGAAAGTATCTGGCGTTCCTTTCCGGGCGCGAAGGGGCCAAGGGAGAAAAAGGAGACGAAGACAGCAAGAAAGAGGAAGTTTGGCTGCTCAATCGCGAAGGCGGGGAGGCGCAAAAGCTGACCGACACGATCCAGGACGTCAGCGGGTTCCGGTGGTCTCCTGCGGGAGACCGAATGGTTCTAGTTCTACGGGATCCATCCATCAACGAAATCGAAGCGACGAAAAACAAGGACAAGAGCGACGCGAAGCCAAAGCCGCATCCGTGGGTGATCGATCGTCTTCATTTCAAAGAGGACGAAATCGGCTACATCGATCGCCGGCGGACGCACCTTTATGTTTTCGACGTCGCGAGCCGGAAGATGACGCAGATCACCTCGGGCGATTATGACGATAGCGCGCCGGCGTGGTCACCGGATGGGCGGTCGATTGCGTTTGAGAGCAACCGGTCGGACTCGGAAGATCCCGATCGCAACTACAACACGGATATCTGGACGGTGGCCGCGGACAATGCGGATCAAGGCAAATCGCTGGTACGAGTGACGACGAATCCGGGAACGGACGGCTCCCCTGCGTGGTCGCCTGACGGCAAATGGATCGCGTTCACCAGCCAGTTGGAACCAAAGCTTTTTCAATACGCGACATTTCACATTGCGGTTGCGCCGTCCGGCGGCGGCGAAGCGAAGGTATTAACGCTCAAACTCGATCGGAATTCGAGCGAGCCACGCTATTCACCGGACGGGAAATGGATTTACTTTATCGCGGATGATGACGGCACGCAGAATTTAATGCGGGTTCCGGCGACGGGCGGCGAGATCACGCGGCCGATCGGCGGACGAAAAATGGTGGAGTCGTTTACGCTGGACAAGGAGGGAGCCGCAGCTGCAGTGATCGGAGAGTTGACGCATCCGGCTGAAGTGTATCTGCTGGCCGCAGACGGCGGTGAGGCGAAGCGGTTGACAACGACAAACGATAAGTTGATGGCGCAGATTCGGCTTCCCGATGTTAAGTACGTGCATTTCAAGAGCAAGGACGGCACGACGGTGGCGGGATATCTCTACAAGCCGCCGGACTATAAACCGGGGACGCGCTATCCGGCGATACTGCGGCCCCACGGCGGGCCAGTATGGGCGTACTACGCTGAATTTAATTTCGATCCGCAGCTATTTGCAGCGAACGGCTACGTGGTGCTGACGCCGAATCCGCGCGGGTCGTCCGGCTACGGCCAGGATTTCTGCAAGGCAATTTATGCCGACTGGGGCCACAAGGATTTCGAAGACGATATGGCGATGGTGGACTACGCGGTAGCGCAGGGCATTGCCGATCCTGACAAGCTCGGCGTTGGCGGATGGTCATACGGGGGCATCTCGACCAATTTTATTATCACGCAGACTACGCGGTTCAAGGCCGCGATTTCGGGCGCTGGAAATTTTCTCTACATCACCAATTGGGGACACGATTTGTATTCTCGCGATTGGGAAATCGAGCTCGGACTGCCTTGGGAAAATCGCGAGCTGTGGGAGAAGCTGTCGCCCTTCAATCGCGTGACGAAGATTAAGACGCCTACGCTGATCATGGGCGGAGAAAGCGATTGGAACGTCCCGGTGATCAATGGCGAGCAGATGTATCAGAGCCTGAAACGGCTGGGCGTGCCGACTTTGCTGGTAGTTTACCCGGGTGAATACCATGAATTTTCTCGCCCGTCATTCATTCAAGACCGCTACGAGCGGTACATCTATTGGTACGATCATTACGTGAAGGGTGAAGGCTCCGCAATTCCCCCGCTGACTAAAACCGCCGAGTAACTCTCGGAAAAAGTAGAAAAGTTCTAGATTGCATAGATTTACCATATGAATAATTTTTCGCGCGGCCCGCGAGTATTTTGTTTTTCGTAGAGTTGTAAACCATCACGCACTCGGATTACGGCATTCATGCCGTCGAATCAGTTGGTTAGGTGCCGCCCAAAATCTTCCCGCGTCTTGGCTGTGAAACTGCATGGTAGGCCTCAGCGATTGTCTGGCGCACTCACGCCAGCAGAAACGACTCACGCATTTGGGGAGATAAAATGATGAACGCTCGAAGTGTGTTCAAAACAGTTACGCAAGTGCTGTTTTTGACGTTTGCATTATGGTTCGTAGTCCTGGCATTGCCATCGCAACTTAGGGCACAGGTGACCAGCGGGTCCATATCGGGCACCGCAGTTGACCCCTCAGGCGCAGTTGTCCCTGGCGTGGAAGTCCGAGCTATTAATACCGGGACGGGGTCCGTTGCGATCACAACGACGGACGGTGCCGGATTGTTCCGCCTCTCGGAGTTGCTGGTCGGAACTTATACCCTGGAGTTTGCGAAGCAAGGTTTTAGCAAATACGTAGTGAACAATGTCGTGGTGTCCTCCGGGACCGACCAGGGCCTAGGACTGGTCAAGTTGGCCCTGGGCGCATCCACTGTCACGGTGGAAGTCACCGAAGCTCCCCCTCTAATCGAAACAACGGAGGCCCAGGTCTCCACCACGTTCACCACCCAACAGATCACGAGCTTTGCTGGTTTGCAGGAGAACGAGGGAATGGATTTCCTCGCCTTGCAGATTCCCGGCGTCAACATGACGCGCGACAACACTTTTTCGAACTCGAACGGAGTGGGCTTTTCGGTGGACGGCATTCGCGGCCGAAACAACGACCAACAAATCGACGGTCAGAACAACAACGACAACTCGGTTGCCGGGCCCTCGCTGTTCCTTTCGAACCCGGACTTCGTCCAGGAATATCAAGTTACAACCAACAACTTCGGGGCCGAGTATGGGCGCAATTCCGGTTCAGTAGTCAACCTGGTGACCCCGTCAGGTACTAACAACTGGCACGGAACCATCAACGGAGCCGAAGGTAACGCAGCCTTGGACAGCTTGACGAACGTAAACAAGGAACCATTCGACGACCTCACCAAGGTGCCTTGGTTCAACAACGTTTTTGCCAGCACCACGGTGGGCGGCCCGGTGAAGAAAGACCACGTCTTCGTTTTCGGAGGGTTTGACACGCAGATTATCGAGTCAGACTCGGTGGACCAAACCGGCTCCTTGACTCCCACACCTACTGGACTGGTGCAGTTGGCGGCATGCTATCCGAATAGCGCCAGCGTAGCGGCGCTGCGGACCTTCGGACCCTACGGAATCGGAGCGGGGAATCCAACTCCGAGTGGTACGGTAACTCCCATCACGCTCACCGGTTCCAACACGAATCCGTCGTGCTCCGTTGACTTCGCAGGTGTCACGAGGACTTTAGGCACACCCTTTCACGAATACGATTTTATCGGTCGCTCTGATTTCCAGTACACCAACGACAGAGTGTACCTGCGTTATCTTTACAACTACACAAATTCGATTGATGCCGACCCCTTCGGCACAGCCGCGGCAGGATATCCGGTATCTGTTCCCAGCCGAAGCCAGACCGCGCTGATTGGCTGGACCCACACGCTTTCGCC
The DNA here is from genome assembly GCA_050012235.1 of Candidatus Acidiferrales bacterium. Taxonomy (GTDB): domain Bacteria; phylum Acidobacteriota; class Terriglobia; order Acidiferrales; family UBA7541; genus Palsa-295. The sequence goes on from JBEKHP010000011.1 coordinate 80,760, forward strand.
ATCTATGACCAACGAGCTGCGGCTCTCTTATGGCCGACAGAACACCGAATTTGGCGGCAATTCGATTGGGAATACGGTCCCGGTTCAGGGGAACATCGGCAACGCCCTGGCAAACGTCGCTGTAAATTCCACTGACGGTAATCCTATTCTCGCCTTCGGGCCGGCCACTAGCGCACCGGAAGGACGCATTGTGAACACGTATCAGATTCAGGACAACTGGAGCTACGTCCACGGGAAGAGCCAATGGAAAGCAGGTGTAAACTTCACTTACCAGAAGTCTCCAAACATATTTCTTCCGAACTTTAACGGCACGTTCAACTTCGCCGCCAACCCCGTTAACCCCACGACCATCAGCACCCCGGATTGCACGATCACGCCGGGCGAAACCTTAAGTGCGTTTTCAGCGTTTGCCTGCAACATTCCGGACTTTGTCAATATTTCGCAGGGAAATCCAAAAATCGACTTCAGCGAAAAGGACACTTTCCTTTACGTCCAAAACGATTACAAGCTCAGGCCGAACTTGACTCTGAATCTCGGCCTCACATGGTCTTACTATGGCCAGCCGGCGAATCTCTTCCACGATGAAACGGTTAACAACCTGAAGATACCGCTGTGGAATCCGGCCTTACCGACCTCGGTTACCACATTTCCTTCGATTCCCGCTCCCAAGAATAGCTGGGGGCCGAGCGTCGGGTTCGCCTGGAGTCCAAGTATGGATAATTGGCTGACGGGTGGGAGCGGGAAGACAGTGGTTCGGGGCGGCTACAGACTCTCCTACGATCCACCGGTCTATAATATCTACATAAACATCTCGACTTCAGCTCCCGTCCTGCTCGCGCAATCGGTAGGGCTAGCTACAAACCCGATGACCAATGCGGTAGTCAATCCGCTGCCCGCGGACCCGAACGGCGTGGCCGTGCGCACGCAGCTTGCTCCGTCTCTGGTAACGGGGGTTGCCGACCCGCGGGACTTCAACGAAACAACCATCACTCCCCATTTTGGACCGGATATGGTTCAAAGCTGGTCTTTTGGAGTACAGAGACAGATTTCGAACGCCACAGCTGTGGAGGCTCGCTACGTCGGCAATCACGGAGGGAATCTGTTCCAGTCCATCAACGCGAACCCATTCGTGGCAGGCCTTGCAGCAAGCTTCCCGGCTTTTCTGCCTGCCGGCGTGACGCCGTGCTCGGCGGCAGATGCGGTTGTGCCGAACGCGATAGGACGCGAGAATTGCGACGAAGGCATTCTTCGCAAAAGGACCAACACCGGGTACTCCGATTATAATGGGCTGCAAGTTCAGTTCCGGGCAACGAATCTCTACAAGCAGCTCACCATGACCGCCAACTATACCTGGAGCAAGACCACTGACAACGTCAGCGAAATATTCAGCACCTTTGGCGGCGGGAATTCGCTGGCATTCTCGCAAAATCCTCTCAACTTCACGTCTGCGGAGAACGGATTGTCGGGATTGAACATCCCGCAAGCTTTCACTCTGAACGTTTTTGAACAACTCCCGTTCTACCGCTCTCAGCGGGGATGGATAGGCCACCTGCTTGGCGGATGGGGCGTCTCAGCCAACTACATCCTCTCATCCGGCGAGCCGTACACTCCGATCCAGTTCGCGCTGAATGCTGAGACCAACGGAACGGGATTCGATGTTCCGTTCAACAACGCTTTTGTCGGCACTTTCGACACCGCACGGCCGTTCCTGGGGAGTTCAAGCGCGCCAGTGAACCAAGTCGGAATTTTTGCCGGAGATGCTTGCTCGCTCTTCGGCCCCACCGTCGGTAGTCCGGCGATTCCGAACCCAAGTTGCGGACTGGCGCCCACGACGTTGTTGAGCTTCAACGGCGTGAATTCAACGGGTGGAACCACCGCACCCGTAACGACGACGAAAGGCGTGCGGACTATCGTGAATGGCGGTGAAGCACAGGATATATTCGGCACGCCCTTCGGCAACGCGGGACGGAATATTTTTAGGGACGCCAAAACCAATATTTCGAACATCGGGATAGTCAAATCATTCAAAATCAACGAGCGTTCCACCGTTCAGTTCCGCACGACGATGCTCAACGCTTTCAATCACTCAAATTACTCCAGCGTCGATCCTTTTCTCGATGACGCCGGCCTATCCAGCTTCGAAACGGGTTTCGGGACTCCGAGCCTGTTTCCAAACGGCGGCGGATTCGGGAGACGGCAGATCCTCTTCGGAGCGAAGGTTAACTTTTAACTCGCAATCTGCCGCTAGGGTATTCGGCAGATTCACTAACCTCTACAGCCAGGAAGCCTCGATACGGGGCTTTCTGGCCTCTCCATTTTCATTTCGAGCACTGCGAGCTGTTCAAGCACCCGAAGTTCCAGCAGCCCGACACGAATCATCACTGACGGCGAGCTGCGTGTGCGGGCATGTTACCGGGAAGCTACTGCTTGTCGCATGCGACGGAAGGAAACGTTAACGTGATTTCTTTTGCTTCGGTGTCGGCGCCTTCGACTACGGCGGGTTCGGCGTCGATGCGTGCGGGGATGGTGCAGGTTTCCTTGCCGCGGCGCTGGCTTAGGCGCTGAGGGTCGAGGTCTTCCCAGGCGGAAATTGTATAACGCTCGGATTGCAGAAGCGTGAAATCGTAGATTCCTTCTTCGATTCTTTGCGCCGCGGGATTTTCGCCTTCACTGGCTTTTGCCATGATGGTGACGCTGCCGGGCGGCCGTCCGTCTTTCCATTCTAATCGCACGCGAATCTTGCGGGTCGGGTATCCCTCGCTCAGTTGGATATTTGCCTTGAGCAATTGTTCGCCGTCTTTTAGCGTGATCATGGACGTTTCGTTCTGTTCCGCGACGCCGGGATAAAACGCGCGAGGAAACGGCGAATTGGGATCTTTGCGGTTCGTTCGGTTGAATACCAGAATGTATTCGCCGGGACCGATGTGGTCGAACTCGAATTCACCCTTCGATCCCTGAAATCCCCAGAGGCCCGGTTCGGTGTCCTTGAAACGGTCCGCGCGATATAGCTCGACGGATGCAAGCTTTAGAGGTTTCTCATCCGGCCCCAGAACACTGCCGCGGATTTTGCCGAGCGGCAGAGCGTCCACGTTGTATTCGTAACAGGCGCCGTTGGGAATCTTGATCGGGGGCAAAGCGCCGGGAAGAGTTTTCTCCGTTAATTCCATACGAGCGGGAAGGCTGGCGGAAAAATGATATTCCCCGGCGTGAACGTCGTAAAAAGAGTAGACGCCATCCGGTCCTGTGCTGGTCGCGAAGCGGTCGTCCTTTGAACGCAGCTTCAGTTTTATGTGCGGGAGCGGGTCGTCAGGATCTTCGACGGGAGCCAGAAGCGGCGGATCGGACCGGCGGAGAACACCGAAAACCGAAGCGACGCGTTGATGATTGCGCATGGCTCGCAACTGAGGCAGCAGCGCGCGTCCTTCGCTCGCCGGGCGCGTGCCATTGCAAATTGTGGCGAAGAGCCGGCCTTCGTTTTCCTGTTGCGTGAACACGATGTATCGATCGCCCTTCCGAAAACGGTAGCCGCAATCGCCGTCGTCGCCGCCGGAAAAGATATCGATTTCCGCGACATCCGGGCCTGCAAATTTGTCTTCAATTTTGAAATGATAACGGATCACGGGAGTGGAGTCCGGCGCGGAAACTGCGCTTCCTGCGGTTTGCGAATCCGCGGCGCTGGCCGCGTCTGGGGCCGGCGTGGGAACATTTTCGATGTCCATGACGGTGCCGACGAATACGACATCATCTTGCTGCAAACCCTGACAGGTGCCGGCGGGTGCTTTGGAACACGTGCAGGCAGATATTTGCACCGGAGCCCAAAATAAAATTGGAAGGATTGCAAGAAGTGCGCGCCGAATCATCGCCGATATCGTACATGGAGCTGCGCGTGGAATCGAGTGCGAGGAAGAGGATTTTTCAGAAAAGTGTCCAGGCTAAAGGTATTCCAGTTTGGAACATCACCGTTTTTCGAGATGGTTAGCGGGAGGCATGCAGTTCACTCTTTGGCCCATAACCGAAATCCGCCTAGAATTGCGTTTTCATTGCGCCCCATGCGCGCGCCCGGCGGAAGTTTCTTAAGCTTCTTTGCGTTTCCGCCGCCCAGCACCACGTAATCGGCCTGAAGAGCGGATATCAATTTCTTCGTGATTTTGAAAACCTCCTTCCGCCATCTTTTCTTGCCGAGCCGCTTTAGGCCTTTCAGGCCCAGGTACTCCTCATACGTTTTTCCGTGCTTATAGGGCAGGTGAGCCAGCTCCATGGGTTCGATAATTCCGTCCACGATCATTGCGGAGCCAAGTCCAGTGCCTAATCCAAGAAACAGCATTCGCCCGCCATGATAGCTACCGAGAGCCTGCATGGCTGCGTCATTAACAATTCTGACAGGGCAGCCGAGAGCTTTTTTGTAGTTGAACCCGACCCAGCCGCCGCCCAGATTGACAGGCTCGCGCATCGGATGGCCGGCGGTGACCGGACCGGGATAGCCGATGGAGACGCGATCGTATTTCCAATCGCGAGTGGCCGCTTTCACGTCGCGAACCATGTCTTTTGCCGTCATGTCCGGGCCGGAAGGAATTTTGCGCGATTGCTTCTGTCCAGTCGCCTGCACTTTGATGTTTGTGCCGCCCACGTCTAGTACCAGAATTTTGTGGGAAGATTTTTTCATGGTCTCTTTCACTTTTCTCATGATTGCGTTCACCGCACTGCGCTACTTTATCGCGCCGACCGTGAAGCCGGCAATGAAGCGGTCGAGGAACAAATTGTACAGCAGCGCGATAGGGAGACTCGTGATCAAGCAGGCGGCCATCAGTTCGCCCCAGAAGTAAACGTCGCCGCGAATCAAGAATGTGGGCACGCCTACCCCTACCATCTGATTTCTCTCCGGCGCGATGAAGGTCAGTGCGTAAACGAACTCCTGAGTTACGAGTGTGAAGGTAAAGATTACAACCGTGAGGATGCCCGAAAGCGAAATCGGTACAACGAGCCGCACGAATGCGCCAAAACGCGTAAGCCCATCGACCATCGCCGCGTCTTCCAGTTCGCGCGGGATCGATTTGAAGAATCCCATCAGCAACCAGGTGGAGAAGGGAATCGTGAAGCTCGGATAGACAAAGACGAGCGACCAAATAGTGTCCTGGAGGCCAAGCAGCGCTACCACGCGAGACAGAGGAATGAAGAGCAACGTAGGCGGCACGAGATACGTGAGGAACATCGCGATGCCCATGCGCTCGCCCCATTTTCCGGTCAGGCGCGCGAGGGCGTAGGCCGCGGGCAAGGAAAGCAGCAGCGTGATTAGAACTACCAGCGCGCCGACAAGCGCCGTATTACCGGCCCAACGCAGATACATTGTGTCGCGAAAGAGAACCTGCAGGTGCACCAGGGTGGGTTTCAAATTGAATATGAAAGGATTATTCGCGGTGTTGTAGAGGTCACCATCTTGTTTGAAGGTGGTGATGAGCATCCAGTAGAACGGAAACGCCAGCGCGACGGAGAAGGACACCAGAACGACCCAGCGGCCAGCCTCTATTAACAATTCGCGAGCGCGGCCGCGGGCCATCAGGTTATCTCCGAACGATTCGCCGCGCGCAGCATCAGGTAGGCGACGATCACGAGGATGGGCACCATGAACAGCGAAATTGCGGCGCCTTCCGACAAGTCTCCTCCCAGGACGCCGGTAAAAAATGCCAGCGACGGCACGACCTGCGTGGAGTCATAGGGTCCGCCGCGAGTGAGAATGTAGACGACCGTCATATCGGTAAACGTGAACACGATGCCGAAGAGCAGCGCCACATTCAGAATGGGCAGCAGCATGGGAATGTTGATCTGAAACATTTTTCGCCAGAATCCGGCGCCGTCGATCTCCGCTGCTTCCGGAATGTCTTTTGGAATCGCGCTGAGGCCTGCGAGCAAAATGACGGTGGAAAAGGGGAGCAGGCGCCAGGTGTGCACTACGATTACCGAGGCCATGGCCAGCGCGGGTTCGCCCAGCCACTGCGGAGGATTGAACTTGTCCAGATGAAGGATCGGGATGCGAATCAGGACCCAGTTGATCACGCTGTATAGTGAATCGAGAATCCATTTCCAGCCGATCGCGCCGATGGAAACTGGAGCGACCCAGGGCAGCAGCATCAGAAAACGCACGAGTCCGCGGCCGCGGAACTTCTTCTCCAGCGCCAGCGCCAATAAAGTGGATCCGACAAGCACCAGAATCTGCGAGCCCACCGTGAAAATGAACGAATCGTAGAGTGCGCGAAGAAATGTGGCGCTGTGCAGAATGCTTTTGAAATTCTGCAAGCCGACAAAATGATAGCCGACGCTCCCAACTTTGATATCGCTGAAGGCGTACACAACCGCGAGAGCAAACGGGAGGCCGATGACCGCGAGCACGTAAATCATCGCGGGATAAAACATTCCCTGGCCGAGCCACCAGGCGCGGGATTCCGGAGTTGAGCGCGAGCCCGGCGCTATTGCCACGAGACGACCCGCGGCGCGGCACGCTTCTCCGTCGCACGATCGAAAAATTTAAGCTCATTTCGCGGGACGGCGAATTCCACAATCGATCCCGGAGCGAAAGAAGCCTCGACGCGCGAGGGCAATCGCGAAATCACATCTTTGGCTTCGAAGCGTTTGTCGGCAAGGGAACCGTAGAGGATGCGCTCGGCTCCCAGGTATTCCTCGTGAGAAAAATGGAAATGCATCGACACGCGCCGGTCGGGAGAAATCAGGGAGGCCGGAAGCAGGTGCTCGGGACGGAAGCCGACGATGTCGCGCTCCTGTGGAATCAGATTCATGGCCGGCGAGCCAAGAAACGTGGCCACGAACGTATCGGCGGGATCGTCGTAAACTTCCTTCGGCGTTCCGATTTGCCGTACCTCGCCCTGATGCAAAACGACGACGCGATCTCCCAGGGCCATCGCTTCTACCTGGTCGTGCGTCACGTAGATGGTAGTGGTCTTGACGCGGGCATGAAACTGCTCCAGCTCTTCGCGGGCCGACGTGCGCAGCTTGGCATCGAGATTCGAGAGCGGCTCGTCGAGAAGAAACACGGTAGGCTCGCGAACGATAGCCCGCGCCAGCGCCACGCGCTGCCGTTCGCCGCCGGAAAGTTCGCGCGGCTTGCGATGAAGCAACTTCTCGATGCCGAGCAGGCCCGACGCCCACTCCACCTTCTGTTTGTGCTGTTCCTTTGGAACCTTTTGCGCTTTGAGCGGGAACGCGATGTTTTTGTAAACGGTGAGATGCGGATAGAGCGCGTAGCTTTGGAATACCATGGCGATGCGGCGCTCGCGAGGCGACAGATACGTTACGTCCTGCCCGCCGATCAGGATTTGGCCCGACGTCGGCGTTTCGAGGCCGGCGATCATTCGAAGCAAAGTTGTCTTTCCTGAGCCTGAAGGCCCCAGGAAAACGAGGAACTCCCCTTCCTGGGTCGTCAGATTGACGTCATTGACGGCACCCAGTTCGCCTTTTTTGAAGACTTTGGTCAGTCCCTTGGTTTCGACAACCGCCATTTTGTCACGGTCCGCCTCAGCCCGCTTTGCGACGTTCGAAAATGCGCTTGATCTCGGCTTCCGCCGCTTTCGCGGAATCTTCGGGACGCATGTCACCTTTGGCGACCTTCGCGAACATTGTCGGGATCACCCAGGTGTTGAATACTTCGTCGATTCCCGCTGAACAATATCCCGGATAGCCGATGTTAGTGGCCCAATCGAGCACGTCGGTGAGCACTTTGTACTTGTCGGGCGGGTCCGCCGTCGGATCGTTCGAGATTAGCTGCGAGAGGTCGGGCACTGTCTTCGGAAAACAGGGAAAGTTGTAATATTTGCTGGCTTTGAAACCATCGCCGAAGTTGTCAATGTAATCCACGAGGAATTGTTTGGCGCCTTCTTTGTTTTCCGCAAAGTTCCAGATTACGTAGCAATCCATCACGTGCTCTGATGCGATGCGCCGCACCGGCCCCCTCAGAGCTTTGTTAATCATGATTTTCTTGGACATCTCTGCCATCATCGGGTTCGTGGCTTTTTCGCGTTCGGCCTGGCGCGTGATGGAAATCGCGTTGGCGACGTACGAGACTTTTCCGGCCAGCATTGCCCGGTTATTGGAGGACGGATCCCAGGTAAATACTTCCGGCGTCTCTGTATCCTTGTAAAGGGTGCGCATGAACTTGAGCGCTTCGATGGTGGCCTTGGAATTGATGGTGACGTTTCCCGCTTCATCCTGCTCGGCTCCTCCGTACGACCACAGCAGGGCACGCGTGGCCATGCTGGTGTCGAGTTCCTGCGCGAGGCCCAGCCCGCAGGGGTTGCCGAGTTTTGGATCCTTGCGAATTTTTCGCGCGGCGTCCAGCAAGTCGTCCCATGAGTCCGGGCCATTCGGATATCCGACGGCCTCAAAGAGGTCTTTGCGCCAGTTGCCGGGATCAGGCACGTAGGAATCGCTGAAGGCGTAGTATCGCTTGGTGACGGGGTTATACGTCGAACGGTGAGCCAGGGTGATCTTCTTGCCGTGCTTCTTCTCGACCTCCTGATAGATTTCGCTGTGGTCGATAGCCTGTTTCTCATACGCCGCGGGCGGTGAGAGGAACATCACGAGGTCGTGGCCTTTTTGGGCGGCTACTTCCGAAGCTGCACGCGCCGGAATTTCGTTCAACGAGATGTGGTCCACCATGACGTTGGTATCGTGCTTCTGTCCCCAAGCTTTGGTGTAGACGCCGTCGAACCACTTGTCGTAGTCAGGCACGAAGTGGCTCCACTGCAGAATTTTCAGAGTCTTCTGCTGCGCTTGCGCGCGCCCAGGAAAAAGAAATGCGGGGCCGATCCCCGCGGCCAGCGCGCCCGTACTCGTCAATCTGACGAAGTCCCGCCGAGAAATCCCACCGGCCCGTTTTTTCGCCATCTCAGCCTCCTCCTTAAGTGTAGGGTTCGACTTCACCCCGGACGACTTGCTGGTTCCGTCGTCAATCGGCGGGAGATCCCGTTGGCTGGCCGCGCACTTCGTCCTAAATTCCATCCCGCGCGTTTGATGCAACGGCAAGCTCCCGAACACTAACATAATCCCCCGCGCTTTTCGGCAACTCTGTGTCCGAAAACTCGACGCGCCGGGGATTCTTGTAGCTCGCGAGGCTCTGCCGGCAGAAGGCGATCAGGTCATCAACTGTAAGAGTGCTTCCTGGCTTCAGCACCACACAAGCCATGACTAGTTCGCCCCAATTCAATCTATCCAGACAGGATAAATCCTGTTTTCTGTAAACTCTTACTTGCTTGCTACGGCGGCTTTGATGGCCTGGTCTGCCTTTGCCGTCCCAGGTTGCGACGCATGGTGATTTACGATGAGTCGAGAGCCTCTTTGGCCGGTGAAAAAGGTCCAGACCCATTGCAAGAAGACAGCTAAACGGAGACTTGATGTCGCCAGAAACTGTAAGTGCACGGCCGCCCACGTAAGCCACGCACCCAAACCACTCACCTGCACCTTGCCGCTTTGCAGCACAGCAAAGCCTTTTCCCACGACTGCCATGCTGCCTTTGTCAAAGTAGCTAAACGGGCCTGGTGCGGGTTTGCCGGCGATGCGGTTGTGAATAACTTTTCCTACGTAGCGTCCTTGTTGCATCGCTACTTGAGCAACACCTAGGAGCGGCTTTCCGTTTTCCTCGAATGACGCAGTATCGCCTATGACAAAGATTTCGGGGTGCCCCGGGACACTAACGTCGTGCTGAACGCGCACTCTTCCGGCTCGGTCTGTTTCCACCTGAAGCCACTTGCCCGCCGGCGATGGCGCAACCCCCGCTGTCCAAATCACCGTTTTGCTAACAATGCGCTCACCTGCCACCACAACACCGTCGGCATCGATCTGGTCGACGCTTTGTCCAAGCCGGACTTCGACTCCGAGTCGCTCAAGACGTTGCTGTGCGGCTTTAGAAAGGTTTTCCGAAAACGGCGACAGGACCCTCGGCGCCCTGTCAACCAACACAATTTTTGCCGAGGCCGGATCGATCCTGCGAAAGTCCGATTTCAATGTGGTTCGGACCAGCACGGCAAGAGCGCCCGCCATCTCCACCCCCGTGGGCCCGCCACCGACCAGAACGAAAGTCAGCAGGTCCCGATGGCGGGCCGGATCCTCTTCAGCCTCTGCCAATTCGAAGGCCTGCAAGATTTTGTTTCGTGCCGCCTCGGCATCCGCGAGGCTTTTCAACCCAGGTGCAAAGGTTTCAAATTCGTTGTGGCCGAAGTAACTGTGGGTGGCGCCCGTTGCCAGGATCAGATAGTCATATGCAATCGGCACGTTCTCGCGGTCAGCGTCGCTGACGAAGATACACTTTTTGTCTTTATCCACTCCTGTGACTTCGCACAGAATCACAGTGACATTCTTCTGATTGCGAAGAATGCCGCGGATTGGCGTCGCAATCTGGCTAGGCGTCAGTACTGCAGTTGCCACTTGGTACAGCAGTGGCTGAAACAGATGGTGATTGGTACGGTCGACCAGGATTATTTCGGCGGGGGTCTTCTTCAGAGCCTTTGCGGCGGCTAATCCACCGAACCCCCCGCCAACAATGATTATCCGTCGTAGCGCCATATATTCCTCGATTCAATTCAGCGGATCTGAGAACGAGAGTATACGCAAGGCCGGGCTCTTAGCCTCCATATTTTAGAGACAGCAGCGCGCGTGCCCAAATGCGCCTAAATTGAGGACTGACGATGGGTGGATTCAATGAAATAGACGGGGTGAGCGACGGGGTTTGAACCCGCGACCCTCGGTGCCACAGCCGTAAGATTAACTAGCTCGTCTTTGCCCCTCAATGATTTACATGGATGCTCATGTGCGGTGTTTCGTGCTGTTCCGGGGTGTTCTGTTCCCAATCTGTTCCCCGTGTTGTTCCCATAATCGATGGCGTGACGGCTATTCGAAGGGAATGCGCCTAATGCCCAGAAGATCCGCGTCCAAACGCCGATTGCGGTGTCCTTCTGCTTTTTTTACAAGCCGCCTGCGCAAGATTCTACCGATCCGATTGATTTTGCGACGTCGGTCTTAGCGCCGCGGCGCCGAAATTCACGCTGAATCGTTTGCACCATATGGACACTGCGCGGTATTTTGCCAAGTCCAAGTCGCTGCCAAGCGTGTAGTTTTGGTCGCCGACGTTGCCTTTGATCACGCCCAGGTCGACGAATCCTGCGCGCTCCACCGTTGCTGCGTCCTTCGCATCGTCCGCGGCGACCATGTAGACGTGTACATCCGGCCCGTTCGACGTATGGAAATTCGTGAACCGCAGCATGTGCGTCCCGTCTGCCATCTTGTAAATCGTCGCCGTGCCTGATGTCGGATGCAGAATCGTGTAGAACGTTCCCGACTCAAGCGGCAGGGCTACGCCTTGCACCGCTGGCATCGCTTCGTCCACTCTTACGTTGCTGAAAAGCCGGTCCGGCCGGAACCAGTACCACAAGCCGACGATCAACGCCACGACCACCGCAATCGCAACTTTCTTCCACGTCTTCATCTCTATGTCTCCTTAATTTCGCGGCGCACCCGCCGCACGCTCTATTCGCAAGGGTCGTTTTATGCAATAAGGAACTGTTTGATCAGTGCCGCCGTATCGTTCGGGTTTTCTTCCGGGAAGAAGTGCCCGCCCTTCATCGCCTGGCCGTAAACGCGCGGTGCCCACTGGCGCCAGATTCCCAGCGGCCCACCCTCTTTCGCGTAAAACGTATCGAGCGGACCGCCTTCAGCCCACAGGTGCAGCATGGGGCATTCGATTTTTCGCGACGCGTCTTTGTCCGCGCGGTCGTGCTCCACATCGATCGTCGCAGCGGCTCGATATTCTTCGCAGATTCCGTGCACGCGCACCGGATCCCGGTAATTCGACACATACTCTTCGAGAATTTCCGCCCCGAACGAGCCTTGCCCGAAAGGGTTGTGGTAAACAGCATCGGGCGCGCCGAGCAAATAACTTTCCGGCAGCGACTGCTTCTGGCTCAAGAGGATCCATGGCCAGTAGGTTTGAGCGAATTGCGCATCGGTCCGGCTCCACGCTTCGTATATCGGAATCACGTCGAAGACGGCGAGGCGTTCAACACTCTTTGGGTGATCGAGCGCCATGCGATAAGAAACGCGTCCTCCGCGATCGTGGCCGATGAGCGTAAAAGTCGGGAAGCCGAGCTTCGTCATCACGTCCAGCAGCTCTTTCGCCATCGCGCGCTTCGAGTACGGAAAGTGATCGTCTGTAGACGCCGGCGTTCCGCTGCGGCCGTACGCCCGAAGGTCCGCGCAAATCACGGTGTGATTTTCCGCAAGCTGCGGAGCAAGATACCGCCACATCAAGCTCGTTCGCGGAAAGCCGTGAACCATCAAAATCGCCGGCCCTTTTCCGTATCGCCGGACGTAAATCGTGTTGCCCGCGACCGCAACTTGCGAACTTTCGAACGATCCTGCGTCGCTCGTTGTGCCGCCTGCCGGGGCAGAATCCTGCGCGGTCGCGAAATCCGCGATCGAGCAACCCAGCGTCGCCGCAAACGATGCCGATGAAATCACATTCAAAAACTCACGACGTTCCACAGCACCCTCCTCTTTCTTCGCAACCTTCACTGGAAAAAAGGCACTCAGGTCAAAGCCGTGCCGGCCGGCGATCATTCGTTTAAAATTGCTCGCATCCATTGGCTATTTGTCCGCCGCAACGCGCCCGCTCACACGCCCTTTATCTCTCCACCGTCCATTCGAAGTGCTGCGCCCGTCATCCATTTCGCGGCCGGTGAAACCAGATACGCCATGAGGTCCGCGATTTCTTCTGGTTTACCGAATCGCGTGATGCCGGCTTGTTGTGGGAATCGCGACATGGCTTCTTCCACACTCATGTTGTGCGCAGGCGCCCATTTTTCGAAGAACGCGCGTCGTCTTCCGGTCATCACCGCGCCCGGCGACACGCTATTTACCTGCACTCCGTCTTTGATCCCTTCTTCTGCGAATGCCTTAGCGAGTGCGTTGATGGCTGCGTTGATCACCGCCACTGCCGCGAATGCCGGTTTGGGACCAAATGCCGCGCTTCCGGACATGAACACGACTGATCCGTCCGTCTTTTTCAACGCATCCCAGGCCCGCATCGTCAACCGCCGCGCACCATGCAGTTTCAGCGCCGCGCCGTCGTCCCACTGCGCGTCGGTCATCTCGAAAAGATCGATCTGCGGCACGGCGCCCGCGATGTTGAGCAGCGCGTCGATTCTTCCGAAGCGATCGAGCGCTGTCTTCACCACTGTCTCGGCTGCTTGCGGCTCGCGAAGATCCGTGGCGAGGAACTCCGTTTCAGCGCCGGCTAAGCGCACCTCTTTCGCCGCCGTCTCGAGGTTCTCTTTGTCTCGTGCCACTAGCACGATGGCGGCGAAATCGCGCGCCAGCCTCACCGCTGTGGCTTTCCCGATTCCCTGGCTCGCACCGGTTACGACGGCGACAGATTTCACTTCCACGGAGTCCGTCCCCTATTGCGAAAGTGTCTTGCGCGCAGCTTCCAGAATCACGTCAACCACTACAGCCGGTGATGCATACATGGGCGTGTGGTCCACAGGATGCGACCGAACTGTAGCGTGCATACGGTCCGCCATGAAACGCTGGGTCTTGGGGTTGATCATCAGGTCGTCTTCCGCTACCAGATACCACGAGGGCTTTGACTTCCACAGCGGCACCGGCGCGGGCTCTTGAATGCACTGAACTGAAATCGGACGCTGCACGGCAGCCGCTATCTTGGCTTGATCCGCCGACGCCTTCTGCGCGAGCGCCTTGCGAAACGCGTCGTCCGGCATCCACACGTAACCGTGGGCATCGGGAACCATCTTTGGCTGCTGAGGACTTGGCGTATCTCGATAGAACACGTTCGCAACTGTCTCGCCTTCATCCGGCGCGAGTGCAGTCACATAGACCAATGATTTCACTCGCTCTTCCTTCACGGCGGCGATCACGGCTCCGGAGTACGCGTGTCCCACCAGCACAACAGGGCCCGCGGTCCGTTCAAGTGCCCGGCTCAACGCCGTCGCGTCGTTGCTGAGTGACGTCAGCGGGATTGGTGCACACATCACTTTCAGCCCGTGCCGCTCGAGGGGTAGAATCACATTGCTTCAGCAAGAGCCGTCGGCCCACGCTGCGTGGACCAGCACAATTGTCGAGTTTTCAGGAAATCCACTCCTTTTCACTGCAGGCGCTGCCGGACTCGCGCTGGCTTGCGCGGCGTTTTCCGCTCGCGCAAGCTTGCCTCCCAGCGCGACACCTAACGATGCCGCCGTAAGCGTTTCGAGAAGCTTCCGACGTTCCATTTCTACCTCTTCGTTTCTACCCCTTCTTCAATCAATGGTAACGGGGACCTCCGTCCCCAAAGAAAGCGGACGTTACGAGCGTTTTGCCAAGCACTCGCTTCGAGCGGTCGCCCGGCGAGCCATCCAAATGCACTCTTTGCAGGACCGCCTCGGCGACCTGCCGGCCGATAAGATTTCCCGCAATCTGGTCTTCGCGGAAGTGGATGCCGGCCCACACCCTCGCATTGTTAACTTCGGAAACGAGGTAGCCGTATTCGGACTCGTCCTCCGGAAAAAAACTTCTCAGTACTGCGTCTGCGGCGGCGACATAGGTTCCGTGCCCGGAAGGGTACGAAGGGTGCTTTGGCGTCAGGATGACAGTCGGCAGAGCCGGTTCGAGTAAAGCCGGCCGGGGACGAAGGTAACGAAACTTTTCATGCCAGGTCGTCAACAGCGCGTCGTAGATTGCGGCGTACAGAATCGCTTCGGCACGCGCCGTCCTCGGAGCATCCCAACCATACCGCTCCATGAGTTCGTCCATGATTTGAGCTGTCCATCGTCCCGGCTGCTCGTTCGCCCATTTGAAAACGATGTAATCCGTGTAGCAGGTTCGGTTGTTCAGCGCCGTTGCGATTTCTTCCATGTCCTGCATCGTCCGCGCGGAACTGTTGGCGGCCGGAGGAGGGACGTGAAATATATCAGCGCTCTCAAGAATGAGAGGTTTCCAGTTTCCAGCCGTCGGATCAACCGGCAGAGTCTGGTTCCACGGCGGCAGATCTCCGTAGGTCACGCCTTGCCTTTCCTGCGGAGCGGTCCATTTCACGGAGTCGTCGTAGCTCGTGTGGGTGAACTCAAAGCGACCTCCGGCGCGCACTGTCTCGAGCGCTGCCGGCTGTTCCCAGGGCATCTCCTTGGCGAACACCAACTGGCTGGGTCGATCGTCTCTCTCAAACACCGAAAGTACCTGCTCTGCAGCAAGGATTCCAAGACGGCGTCCAGCCTCACAGTCGCTCGGCAGGTAAAGGCCCGAGCTGTTCAAGGCACGCATGGATTCATCCGCCAAGGCATTGATCCGCCCAGCGGCTTCGGGCCTGACGAACAGCAGAATGCGCTCCGCGGCTCCGGTCTCTGCGGCTAGATCTGAAGGGTAGGCGAACGGACTCAGGGAAGGAACAAGCGGTTGAATGCCAGAATCCATTTCCATGGGGTGCGGTCTGCGGTAAAAGGCCTGCCGATTCCGCGCCGCCACCTCTGCATCTGCGATCGCGATATGGAGCGCAGCGTATAGGCGAAGCGTCGATGGAGCTCCCGCGATATTGTGCAAGCTGAGATCGTCGAGGAGCGCGCGCCACTGCTTGCCCTGGTTCGGGGTGACCCATTTCCGCACTAGAGCCTTCTGATGGGGCGTAGCGGAAAGGAGATTTCGGCGCAGGTCTTGTAGCTCGGAGCGAATTTCTGCCGAAGTAAGCGGCTCAGGCGGCGGCACGTCTATTGTCGACGGAGACGCGATGAGGATGGGCTCCCAGCGAGACGGATCGATATCCTGAGTCGCCCTACCTGCGCGATTCGCCGGGAGCGAAGCCATGCTGGAATCGGCATCGGGTTCCGCCTGGGCGGCCGCTTGTTTGGCGCCGAATATAATGAGGATGGCGAGCGCCAAACAAGCGAACGTTTTTTGATATCTTGAATGCATGGTTTCACTTTCTCCGCATTCAATCGCGCGCCCCGTGGTTCACAGATAACGCCATACAATCGGGCAGTTGACGATCAGACCGGTGGAACCAAAGGCGCCACCGTTTGGTCCGGTAACAAAGCCCTTCTGCACAAAATCGAGAACATCGAATTCGAGGGTTAGCCTGGATCGATAGCCCTTGTCGATTGCGTCTCGCGTCCAGACTCCAAGGTTCAGATCCCAGAGAGGGCTGTAGTCTGTCGCCACAGTCGGGATTCCTCCCAACACGTTTAGGGGAGAGAGCCCGTCACTGATGGCGCTATTCAGTCCCTGACGCTGCGGGTTTCCCTTTCCCGTAGGACCGTTCGCGAAAAGGAAGATTCGTTCAACAGCGCTGAAGGCGCTGTCGTCGTGTCCCACGGTGATGTCTTTGAGAGCAGGGGCCAGCGTCGCTCCTTCAAGAGTCGCGGCAACCGCATCGTTTGCGTCC
>JBEKHP010000012.1:0-95383 GCA_050012235.1 Candidatus Acidiferrales bacterium
CACAAAGATATTTGTCATCGGATGCGCAGTGAACTCGATAAAGCCCGCAAAGAATACGATCGCCGGTTTCGCGCGATTCAGGATCATCCAGTGGATTACTTCCACCAGTGGATGGTGGAAATCCTCGGTGAGGGTGATAGCGAAACCCTCGGAGAATATCCTTATCCCTCGCCCGTTCTGCGGCAGTAGAACGCTCGGGATGAAATTCGCATTCCGTCTCGTTCGCTTGGGCGCAGCCTGCTTGATTTTGTCCTTCCCCGCACTTACCGCGGCTGCGCCGCAGCATAAAGCCGCCGCTTCAAAGAAACCTGCAGCACCGGCCGAAAAGCAGCTCGAGGTATTGGCGCGCGCTTTGAAGCAGAAAAATCCGGCTGCGTACGCGCAACTCAGCGCCATCGCCATGCAGAAATCTTCCGGCGTTCTCGGAATGCGTGCCGCGCTGGTGCTCGGTTATTACGACTACAACCGGGCGCATTACCCGGAAGCGGCCAAGTGGCTGGCGCGTGCGAAAAATGATCCGCTGCTGAGCGACTACGCGCTGTACTGGAGCGCGGAAACGAACATCGCTTTGAACCGCGACGCGGACGCGCTGGTACAACTCGCAGAGTTTCGCCAAAAATACCCGGACTCGGTGATGACCGAACAGGCCCTGCAATCCCTCGGCGTGGCTGCTCTCGCTCTGAACCGGCCGGGCGAGGCGCTGGCCGCGCTCGATGCATACGCGCTAACCGTTCAGCGGCCCGCGCTTCTTTTCCTGCGCGCGGAAGTTCGCGAGCAGTCCGGGCAGCAGCTTGATGCCGCCGCCGATTATCAGACGATTTATTCGCTCTATCCTGCCAGCGAACAAGCTCGCGAGGCCGGCGAGAAATTGAATTTCCTGCGCAGCAGCAACATTGGCAAGCAAATTCCGGCCATCCCCGTGGAACAGCAGATCGCGCACGCTGCCTTGCTTTTCAATGCCAAGGAATGGGGCGACGCGCGCAACGAGTATTCGCATCTTGCGTCCCAGCTTACCGGCGCTGACCGTGAGCGCGCCACGCTGCGCGTGATGGAATGCGAAGTGCAACTAGGGACGGTGCCGTCCGCGCTGATGGACGTCAAAATCACCGATCCGGACGTGGACGTGGAGAGATTTTATGCGCTCGCGCAGTGGTATCGATCACAGTCGCGCGAGCCCGACATGGCGGCTGCGGTGGAATCGGCTGTTTCGCGCGCACCGGCCAGCCATTGGGCCGAAGTTTCGCTCTTCCTGGCTGGAAATTATTATTGGGTGCAGCTCGATCGCGATCGCGCGGCCGGATTTTACAAGCGCCTCACGGATAATTTTCCCACTTCGCCGGATGCCACGCCGTCGAGTTGGCGCTTCGCGTGGGTGGCGGTGCTGAAGCGCCAGCCAGACGCAGCTCAGCTCCTGGCCCAGCATCTTCGTCAGTACCCGGGTTCGACGTTCACGCCTGACGCGTTGTATTGGCTTGGCCGCCTCGCTGAAGAAGCCGGGAATTTGCCGCTGGCGCGCAGCTACTATGGGAAATTACAGGAACGCTACCAGCAGAATTATTTTCAGAGCTTGGCTGCCGTACGGGTGCAGTCGATCGGTTCCGAGCCCACCGAGGACACCGATCTGTTAGCGACGATTCCGCCCGTCGCTAAAGCGCAGCCGGTAGGTGACACGATTCCGGCTGCAGCGATGCCACGGCAAGCGCGCGCCGATGCGCTGCGCTCAATTGCATTTGACGCTTCCGCTGAACTTGAATTGCGCGCAGCTTACGCAGCCACGGGCGAGCCGCGGCTCTTGCTGGAAGCGGCCCAGGCGGCGGTTGCCGCGGGACATGTGGGAGCGGCCATCGTCACCGTCCGGCAAATCTATCCGCAGCTTGATTCGCGGCCGTTCGATCAAGTGCCTCGCGACGTCTGGCTAGCCGCGTATCCGCTTCCGTTCGGCACTTCGATTCGTCAATGGTCGTCGCGCGCAGGAGTTGACCCCATGCTGACCGCCGGACTCATCCGGCAAGAATCGGCTTTCGCGCCGGACGCGCACTCGGGCGCCAATGCGCTCGGATTAATGCAGCTATTGCCCAAGACCGCGCGCCAATTGGCGAAGAAAGCCAAGGTGAAATATTCCCACGCGCTTCTGTTCGATCCTGATTACAACGTGCGGCTCGGCACCATCTATGTGGCGGGACTGAAAAATGATTTCGGGAGTGTCGAATCGGCGCTAGCCGCGTACAATGCCGGAGAAGACCGCGTGGCGCAGTGGACCGCGGGGCAATCCTACCGCGACCTCGCCGAGTTCGTGGATTCGATTCCGTTCACCGAAACGCGCGAGTACGTGGAGATCGTCACGCGCAACGCGGAAATTTATCGCAAACTTTACGGTGGCCAACAAAATGAACCCGTCAAACTCGCCGCAAACCGCAAGCACCAACCCTGAGCTTTCCCTTAAAACGGCGCAATTCACCGAGTCCGTAATCCGCGAGATGACTCGCCTGTCCGCTCAATACAAGGCCGTGAATCTCTCGCAGGGCTTTCCCGATTTTCCCGCTCCCATCGAAATCAAGCGCGCGGCGCAGGAAGCGATTGCAGCGGAGGTCAATCAGTACGCCATCACATGGGGCGCGAAATCCCTGCGTGACGCCATCGCCGAAAAATTCTTGCGCACGAACGGCTTGTCGATCGATCCCGAGCGCGAGATCACGGTTTGCTGCGGCTCGACCGAAGCGATGATGTCGGTGATGATGGCGATCATCAATCCCGGCGACGAAGTTGTGGTGTTCGAGCCGTTCTATGAGAATTACGGGCCCGACGCGATTCTTTCCGGCGCCCAGCCGCGCTTCGTCAAACTTCATCCGCCGGATTGGAAGTTCGATCCGCAGGAATTGGCTGCGGTTTTCGGCCCTAAGACAAAAGCGATCATTTTGAACACGCCGAACAATCCCACGGGAAAAGTTTTCGAGCGCGCGGAGCTGGAACAAATCCGGGATCTTTGCGTGCGCTGGAATACGTTCGCTGTCACGGATGAAATTTACGAGCACATGTTGTACGACGGCGCGAAACATATTTCCATGGCTACGCTCGACGGAATGCGCGAGCGCACGATTACCATCAACGCGCTTTCGAAAACTTACAGCGTCACAGGCTGGCGAGTGGGTTGGGCCATTGCGCCTCCGGAAGCGACGTCGGCGATTCGGAAAGTTCACGACTTTTTGACGGTAGGGGCGCCCGCGCCGCTGCAAGAAGCGGGTGCCGCAGCTTTGCATTTTCCGCAAGATTATTACGACACGCTGGCGCGCGAGTACGCGGTTCGCCGGGATCGGCTGCTGGGAATTCTTACCGAAGCGGGATTCCGCTGTTTCAAGCCGCGCGGCGCGTATTACATCATGACCGATATCTCCGCTTTCGGCTTCCCGGATGACGTGGCGTTCGCGAAATACCTGGTGAAGGAAATCGGCGTGGCGGCGGTGCCGGGCTCAAGCTTTTATCGAAATCCCGCCGACGGCCGAACGCGTTTGCGCTTCACTTTTTGCAAAACGGAAAAAACGTTTCAGGCCGCGGCGGAGCGGTTGGCGAAACTTAAAGTTGGCTCCGGAACGCGCGCGTGAAATAAAAGTGCGCGGCTATGTTAGAATCCGCGAGATTTAATCGGGAGCACGCAAGGCCATGAAATTCGATCTGATTCCGCCGGACACTCGCCTGACTGCGAACGGGGAAGGGCAGCCGTACGAAATCGCCGCGAGCGAGACGCGCACGTTTCTCTGCTCGATGTTTATAGAGGATCAGATCGAACAGGAATCCGTGGACATTTCAGTGTGGGGTTCCGCGGACGGCCAAGACTGGGGGAAATTGCCGCTGCTCAAGATGCCGCAGCGATTCTACCGCGGCGAAACGCGGCAGATTCTGGATCTAACCCTGAAACCGGAAGTGCGCTTTCTGCGCGCGAAATGGGATCTTGCGCGCTGGGGCCGCGTGGCGCCGCATCCGATGTTTGTCCTCGGCTTCCATCTCACCGAAATTCCCGCCTTCGCGCAAACCGCCGCAGCGCAATAGCCATCCGCTTCTCGACCTTTCGCAACCAGCGCACCGCTGAGTGAAATCCTTACGTATTCAAGTCGAACGATTGCAGGTAGGCCGGCACGGTGACGGGCCACTGAAACCGGCTCGTGATGGCTCCATGAAATGAATCGAGCGCGGCCGGTTCGCCGTGCACCAGGAACGTCTGGCGCGGCGGAGCGGTGAAGCCCGAGAGCCACTGAAGAAGTTCGCTACGTCCTGCGTGCGCGGAGAGCTGATCGAGCGTAACGATTTCGGCGCGCACCGGGACTTCCTGTCCGTAGAGACGCAGGAATTGCGCGCCGTCCTGCAAAGCTCGCCCGTTTGTACCCTCGCCCTGATAGCCCACCAGCAGCACGGCGTTGCGATCGTCCGGCAGCCTTCGATCGAGATGGTGCAGGATGCGTCCGCCGGTAGCCATGCCGCTGGCGGAGACGATGATGCAGGGAGAATTCACGTTATTGATTTTCTTTGAATCCTCAACGCTGCGGGTCATGTGAACCTCGCGCAAGTTCAGCGGGTCTTTATCTCCCTGCTGCTCCAGCGCCGTAAAATCCAGGTCGTGGTCTTCGTGATGACGCGCGTAGATGCCGGTGACGCTGATGGCCATAGGGCTGTCTATATATACCGGGAGGTCAGGAATTTTTTTCTGGTCATCAAGCTGGCGCAGGTAATACATCAAAGTCTGCGTGCGCCCGACGGCGAAAGCGGGGATCACCACCACGCCGCCGCGCTTGGCGACTCGATTAATCACGTCCGCAAGCTGGTCCGGCACCGATCCTGTCGGATGGTCTCGATCCCCATAGGTGGATTCGCACAAAAGAAAATTCGCGCGTGTGGGCGCTTCGGGATCTTTCAAGATAGGCTGGCTGTAACGGCCCAGGTCTCCGGAAAAAACCACCAGCGTTTTCTTTTTGTTTTCCGTGATGGTGAGTTCCAGCCAAGTGGAGCCCAGAATGTGGCCCGCGTCATGCGGCTTGACGGAAAACTGTGGGCTGATCTCAAACGTATCGGCGCGCGGAATCTCCTGGAAACGATTGAGCGCATTTTGCGCTTCGGCGACGGTGTAAAGCGGGAGAGGCGGTTTGTGACTGCTGTAGCCTTTCTTCGCGGCGTACTGCGCGTCTTCTTCCTGCAGGTGGGCCGAATCGGGGAGCAGAAGCTGGCAAAGTTCGCGCGTGGCCGCGTTGGCAAAGATGGGGCCTTCGAATCCCGCGTGGACCAAACGCGGGAGGTATCCGGTGTGGTCGATGTGCGCGTGCGTGAGCAGAACCCAGTCAATCGTCCCAGGGTCGATGGGCAGGTTGTTCCAGTTTCGCTGCTTCAGCTCTTTGGAGCCTTCGAACAAACCGCAATCCACCAGCAATCTCTTGCCCTCTGCTTCCACCAAATACTTTGAGCCTGTTACCGTTCCTGCTGCGCCGAGAAAAGTTATTTTGGGCATCGGGCGCCTATTCTAAACGAAGAGGTTGAGAAATCGCTTTCGTTTCTGCGCTCCAGGCTTGGCCGCCGGGTCGTTCAACGAGCTTGACCGAAACGCGCCGTGGCTTTAGTCTCTGCGCTTCGGCTTTCGCGCTTCGATTACAGGCAACGCGGCGCGCACAAGTGGAGAGAGCATGAAAATTATTGCCGGGCTCGTTTTGACGATGTTGCTGGGAGCGGCTTTGGCGGCGCAGGATCTGCCCACGAATCCAATCCAGAAAGGCACATGGGAATTGGGACTATTCGGCGGCGGTGGAATCGGCTTGGGCAAATCGGATAACACGCAGTTCTTTTATGTCGGAGGCCGCGCCGGACGCGTCCTGACGTCGGATCATCTCTCTGGGATTTTTCGCGGGAATTTCGAATGGGCCGTGGACGTGATGCCGGTCTATGTCGTGTTTCCGCCGGAGAGCGCGGTTTATGGAGGCAGCATCAAGCCGGCGATCTGGCAATGGAATTTTACGAGCTGGAAGAGGGTTGTTCCTTACTTCGCCGCAGAGGGCGGCGTAGTTTTCAGCAGGGAAAATATTCCGCCGGGAGATACTTCGCAGATCAATTTCACTCCGGGAGCTGCGTTTGGGGCGCATGTGTTTGTGAAACCGAAACGAGCGTTGCTTTTCGAAATCGAGTTCGGCCATTTATCGAGCGCCAGCTTGGGTCCGCATAATCCCGGATACAACGGCACATTCACGGCTACCGTGGGCTATTGCTGGTTCAAAGGCCGGAACTAAGAGCCTCGCGCTTGGGTCAAAATTTGAGAAGCGCGCATGAAACCTGTGCGCCGTTTGTTTGACGCTCGCAATCGCAAGATGCTATAAAAGCTGTAACAGTATTTGCATTCCCGTGGGGCCGTAGCGCAGTTGGGAGCGCGCCTCGATGGCATCGAGGAGGTCGCGGGTTCGAACCCCGCCGGCTCCACCAATCCTTTCAGTGACTTGCGACCTCTTTGGGACGCTTCCCGGCGTAGTACCTTCGGCACATACCCACCCGTTTAATTTCTGCTATGCTGGTAACAATCAGGGCGAAGCGGTGTCTAAACATAGCAGGGACACGCCCTGAAGGGAGACCCGGCGGAAGGCATGTCCGACCTAGCACAAACTTTGCCATGGGGCCGCGACGAAGCCGTCCTAGTGACGGAGCTTCAGGCGGGGTCTGACTCGGCCTTCGACTGGCTGGTCACCTATTATCACGCCGGGGTGTACAACTTGGTTTACGGCATCCTTTCCGACGCTGCCGACGCCGCCGATGTGACCCAGGAAGTCTTTCTGCGAGCCTTCCGCGGGATTCACGGGTTTCGCCAGGGCAGTTCGCTGAAAACTTGGCTTTACCGTATCTCTGTGCGGCAAGCTTTGAACCACCGCCGCTGGTGCTGGCGGCATCATCGCCAACAGGTTTCGATAGACGCCGAGGTGGAAGGCAAGAACCCGGCGCTCGACCTGAAAGACCTGGAAGCGACGCCTCTGGAGCAAGTGGAAGCGGCTGAGATGCAATCGGTGGTGCGCAGGGCGCTCGCGCAGGTGCCGGACGTGTTTCGCAGCGCAGTGATCTTAAGAGATCTAGAGGGGCTGTCTTACGAAGAGGTGGCGGAAGTGCTCGAAGTTTCTGTAGGCACGGTGAAATCGCGAATCTTGCGCGGCCGGCGCGACTTGCGGGAGATTCTCGAGCCCATGCTTCGCGTTACTCCTGGGGCAGAATCTGTTGAAACGCCGCGCCGCAGCGCGCACGCGTTTTCGGCGCATTCGTCAAATGTCCGCGTGATTCCAACACCATCCGCCTCGGCAACCGCCGCCGACGTTTCCTTCGCAACGAGACGACGAGGAGGTGCGCGATGAATTGCAGCGAAGCTGCACGCCGCCTCGCCGGATATTTGGATGGCGCGATTCCGTTGAAGGATCATGCCATCGTTCGCGAGCATCTGGATTCCTGCCGAGAATGTCGCGACCTGCTGGAAAGTTATCGCCGGCTTTCCGTCAGTGTGGCGAAGGTTGAGCGGGTTGCTCCCCCGGCAGACTTAGCCATGCGCATCCGCGTGCAAGCGGCCCACTCAGTTTCTCCATGGGCTGGCGTTCGCCGCTCTTGGTCTCGCGCATTTTTGGGATTCCAGGATATTTTCGACCGGCTCGCTGTTCCGGCTACCGGCGGAATTCTTACCGCGCTGGTGGTTTTTGTTCTCATTGTGCAGAACGTCTTGATCGGCGTTCCAATGGGTGCGGTTGCAAATGATTTGCCGTTGAACCTGGTTCAACCCGCGCGCCTGGAAAGCCTGGCGCCGTTTCCTGTCCCGGGAGTCGTGGCCACCGAAGGCCATCCGGATTCCGGCGTGCTGGTGCTGCAGGCCACGCTCAACGCTCAAGGTGAAGTTGTGTCGTACGACATTCTTTCCGGCCCCAATGACGCCGCAGTGAAACATCAGATCGATCAGGTTCTATTGTTTTCGCGGTTTCGACCGGAAATCAGCTTCGGCCGTCCGACTGGCGGTGGACAGGTTTTGCTGAGCTTCAGCGAAGTCCGCGTCCACGGATAAAACCTCGATTCTGTTTCATCACCTCCAGCGATCCCACGGCGGCGAGTCAGCCACCAATCATCCGCCCGGTAGGATTCTAGACCCTACTTTTTCTACCGACATCGCTAGCAACATTTTTGGAACTTTTGGACTCCCAATCCGTCAAGAGGAACTATAGGCAGGCAGCTCACTTCCATTGAATAGGGGAGCGTGGCATGTTCCGTCGTTCGCGGTGGGAGATTCGGGAGCTTTCCTGCATAGCTCTGTTTGTTACTGGTTTTGCCATTCCCTACCCCGCAAACGCGCAAGGTTTTGTAAGCGCCGTGCAGTCCCACAAACGCGTATTCCCGGAAATCACCTCTGGCGTAACAGCCATGAAGCGCGACTCCGCGGGGCGCTACTACGTTCTCGCGACGCCGCCTAACGTGATCTGGATATACAGTCCCCAGGGAAAACGGATCGGACAGATCCCGCGGGTGGGCGCAGAAACCGGCAAGATTCAATACGCTGTCGATTTCGATCTGGATAGCGATGGGTTCCTGCTTGTTGCCGACCGTGCTGCAAACGCTATCGAGATCTTCTCGCCCGACGGGTCTCTGCTCAAGAGCGTCCCGGTACTCGCTCCCAACGGCGTGGTCGCGCTTCCAGACAATCAGTTCGCGGTGTCAACATTGCGCTCGAAGCGTCTGGTGGAAATCCTTTCCGATCAAGGGGACTTGGTTCGCAGCTTTGGCGATCCTGCCGAGGCCGGCGCGGATCCGTTGAAACAATTGCAGAACCTCGGAAGGGTTTTCGGCGATAGCAACGCTGACATTTATTTCGTCTTCACCAGCCTGCCCGAACCGACCGTTCGCAAGTACGATCGTTTCGGCTATGCCGCTACGGACGTTACCGTGGCAGCGAATTTGTATGCGCCATCGGTGGCTCCGGCCCCGAGCGACCGCGTGCAGTTTGGAGTAAATTTCAGCGAGACGAGCTTTTCCGATTCTTACAACACCTGGGCCGCCATCGGCAATAAGGGTGACCTATTTTTCGGCGGCGGTTTGTCACCCGGCTTGGGCGCCCGCATTGGAGAAGGTCCCGCGACAGCACAGTCGGCAACGGCGAGCATTCTCTCGACAGGCGCTCCGTTAGGCCCCGGCGGAGGCGGTCCCGGCGGCACGGCCGGCGGCGGAATGGTATCTGCGCAGGGAACCTTTCAGGCGAATTCCCTGCAATTCCATTTGGGTGGCAAGCCGAAACGCTCCGGAACCAGCGATGACTCGCAGGACTCGCCTGTTTTGTACGGAACGGGCAACACATTGCTATTCACTGCTCCGGATTCGTCCTCCAGCGATCCATTCGGCTCGAACAATTCCTTCGACAGTTCCACGGAGCTCTTTTCTTTTTCGACTCCCGCGGGACAAGCGCCAAGCACGGGATTGACCGGTCGCGGCATGGGCGGTTTCGGAGGCGGAGGAATGTTTGGCGGGATGGGACTAGGCCAGGGACTTTTTTCCGGAATTGGAGGCTTTGGCCAATTAGGAGGAACGGCTTTCGGCGGCGGACCGGGCGGATCTTCTTTTACTAGGGACACCCAAGCGTTCTCGGCGCCGGCTACCGGCACGGAAGGTTTTCGCGGTGGCTTTGAGCGAGGCCTCGGCGATACGCATTTCGGCGGTGGCCGCGGCCGCTACGGCGAGGGCCTCTATAACTTGACCGGCACCGTGAGGGTTAATCTCGATCGCATTGGCGGCGAGTCGGATGACAAACCAACGATCGCTGCTGTGGGCGTCGATCGCGTTTCACAGGACATCTGGGCGGCAATTGGCAGAGTGCTCGTGCACTTCGACAAGAACGGCGACTATCTTGGCGACTATTACGTCGCCACTCCTGAAGGCGCGCCTCTGCGCGCGAGCGCAATTATCGTCGAAGCTGACCGGTTGATCGTCGCGTCAGATTCACGCGGGGTATACGAATTTCCGCGGTCCGACGCGAGTGCTTCTCATTTTTCAGCACCAGGGTCCGCCGGTACGCAGCGGGCACCCCATCAGACCTCGCCTCAGTAGTGGTCATTTGTCGCGTGAAACTTCTCTCAAACGGCTGCTTCGCACGCGGGTTGTGTTAGCGCAGGGGCGCAAGGAGTCCGAACGTTGGGGGATGGGCGATTGCCTGGATGGAAGCGCTGTCGTACAATGCACCGCCTGTGCCTGATACTTCTTCTTACGTAGGCCGTACCATCTCCCACTACACCGTCCTCGAAAAACTGGGCGGCGGAGGAATGGGCGTGGTGTACAAGGCCAAGGACACGCGCCTTGGCCGCAACGTGGCGCTGAAATTCCTCCCCGACGATATTTCAAACGATCCGCAAGCAATCGAGCGATTCCGGCGCGAAGCGCGCGCGGCATCCGCGCTTAATCATGCGAACATCTGCACCATTTACGACATTGGAGAATTCGAGGGGCGGCCGTTTATCGCTATGGAGCTGCTGGAGGGAAAAACTCTGAAGCACCGCATTTCCGGCAAGCCCATTGACGTATCGGAGCTTCTGGAGATCGGCATTCAGGTCGCGAACGGGCTCGATGCGGCGCACTCGAAAGGAATCGTGCACCGCGACATCAAGCCGGCGAATATTTTTCTCGTGGAGCGCGGGCAGGCGAAAGTTCTGGATTTTGGTTTGGCGAAACTAACCGCCGTGCACCAGCACGCCGCCGAATCTGTGGGCGCGGCGTCCATGAACACCCAAACGCATATGCTCGATAGGGACCAACTGACTAGCCCGGGGAGTGCTATGGGCACGGTGGCGTATATGTCGCCGGAACAAGCGCGCGGAGAAGAACTGGATGCACGGTCGGATTTGTTTTCGCTCGGCGTCGTGCTCTATGAGATGGCTACAGGCTCGGTTCCTTTTTCTGGCGCGACCTCAGCATTAATTTTTGATGGAATCCTGCACTCTGCGCCCGCGCCTGCGAAAGAGCTAAACCCGCGCCTGCCCGCGGCGGTGGAAAACGTTTTCAGCAAGGCGCTGGAAAAAGATACCGACCTGCGTTACCAGACCGCGGGAGAACTTCGTGCCGACCTGAAGCGCATCAAGCGCGACCTGGATTCAAGCCGCCGCCCGGCAGCCGAGAAGAGCGAAGCATCAACTGCTCCTGCGGCCGGCGCGGCATCCGCGAAGAAGTCGGTTGCCGTGCTCTACTTTGAAAACCAGAGCGGGGCCAAGGAAGACGAATACCTGCGCGACGGCATCACCGAGGACGTAATCACCGAGCTATCCAAGATCCGCGGGCTGAACACCTTTTCCCGCCCCACAGTTGTGGCCTTTCGCGACAAAGCGGTCACTCCGGTGCAGATTGGCCAGCAGCTCGGCGCGGCCTACGTCCTCACCGGCACGCTGCGCCGCGCAGGCACGCGCCTGCGCATCAGCGCCCAGCTCATCGACACGCACACCGATTTTCCGCTCTGGTCGGAACGCTTCGATCGCGAGATGAAGGACGTTTTCGAAGTCCAAGACGAGATGGCCCGCAAAATCGCCGAGGCCCTGCGCGTAACACTTTCGCCGCAGGAACTCGAGGCCCTGGCCGACAAGCCTACGGAGAACCCGCAAGCCTACGATCTCTATTTGCGCGGCAAGCGCTATGCGCGGCGCCAGACCCGCCAGGACGTCGAGTTCGCCTTGCAGATGTTCGAAAACGCGGTGTCCCTCGACCCGAGTTTCGCTTTGGCCTATGCCTCCTGCGCCAACGCCTGTGCTATGTACTACTCTATTTTCAGCCGCGATCAACTGTGGATCGAACGCGCGCGCGAAGCTTCCGGCAGAGCCGTAGCCCTGCGCTGGGACCTGCCCGAAACGCACGTCAGCCAGGCTTGGGTGCTGTACGCCGCCGGACTGCATGACGAAGCCGTACGCATGGTCAAAAAGGCCATCGAACGCAACCGCGGCTGCGACGGTGCCTATTACTTGCTGGGCCGCGCCCTGTTTGCCGCCGGACGCTACCAGGAACTTCTGGATGTTGCGGAATCCGCCATCGAAGCCAGTGGCGAGGACTACAATATTTATGTGCCGATCATGAATTCACTCGGCGCCATGCACAAGGAGGAAGCCTCCCGCAACATGGCCCAAAGGTTCGTCAGCGCAATCGAAAAGCATTTGAAACAAGTGCCCGAGGATGCGCGGGCGCGCGTCTTGATGTCTTCCAAATACGCCGAAATAGGACGAGAACAAGACGCCCTGCGCGAACTCAATCTGGCAGTCACCTTGCGCGCGAACGAAGCATCGATTCTTTACAACGCCGCCTGCGTGTACTGCGGCTTGAAAAAAAAGGCGGAAGCCTTGGGAGCTTTGCGCAAAGCCTGGGAAGCTGGTTCCAAGGACTCCGTCTGGGCGCGCCGCGACCCCGACCTCCTCCTCCTTCACGGCGATCCGGAGTTCGAGCGCCTATATCCTGAGACCGCCGCCCCACCGCCCTCGCCCATCTAGCTCCACTGATGTGTTGGCATTTCCTCCACCTCTTCCGCATTTATTCCAATGCTCGTCGCAGTCTCGAAACGGGACGACACAGCGGAAGACGTGCGCCAGCGAATAGGGGTTTACAACGATTTCAGTAAAGCCTGAAAGCGTGGATGACTGCGTAGAGAATCGAGGTCCGAATCTTGCTCCGCCCAAACCTTATGCAATGAGCCGGAGGAGCTTTGTGCGATCACCTTTTCGAGGCAGACAATCGCTTCCTCCGTTAAGCCTAGCAGAGCGTAACTGCAAGCCACGTTGTAAAGAACCATCGGATCATCCGGATCAACAGACAACGCGCGCCGAGCCCACTCCAGAGCGCGCTCTCGCTGGCCCACTTGAAACAGGCCGGCCGCTCCCAGATAGAGCGCCCGCGCATCATCCGGATGCAACTCGAGATGCTTCTCGATGATCCGCAAGGCCCTTTGCCTCACGGCTTCGCCTTCTAATTTGCGGCCCAGCCCAAAGAAAGTTTGTCCAAGAAGCATGGGAGCTTGAAAGTCTTCCGGATTTGCCCAGCACGCTCGTTCATACAATTGCGCGGCTTTTTCGAGTTCGCCTCGCTGATAGCGAAGCCGGGCGTAGAAATAATAAGCGTCGAAAAGCTTCGAGTTAAGCTGAATAGCCGTCTCGAATTCCTTGTAAGCTTCCTCATACTTTCGGGTCATTTGAAACGTCAAACCGCGCGAGACATGGGCTTCTGCCAGCTCTGGGTCCAACTCCACCGCTTTGCGGCTGGCGACCTCGGCTTCCTTCCTGTTGTCGTCGCTGGCATCCCACCAAAGATAAATAAACGAGCAGCAATCCGCGACGCCGGCATAGGCTAGCGCATACTTCGGATCAATTACGATGGCGCGAGCGAAAAGTTGCCGCGCAAAATCAAAACTCTTTCGACGGAATTGATGAAAAAATTGGCGTCCTTTCAGGTAGTAGTCGTAAGCCTGAACATCGGTTGTAGGAGCCTTTTCGATCGCGCGCTTTTCTTGCTCGGTGAGTATCAATTTCAACGCCTTCGCGATGCTCTGCGCGATCTCGTCCTGAATGGCGAACACATCTTCCATCTGGCGGTCGTAGCGTTCCGCCCATACGGAGCGCGCCGTGGCTGTTTCCACCAGCCTGGCGGTGATGCGCAGGCGATTTCCCGCGCGACGCAGGCTGCCTTCGAGAACGTAGGCAGCGTTCAATTCTCGCCCCACGTCCGGGGCGCTGGTCGGCTTGTCCCGGTAGCCCATCACGGCAGAACGGGTCAGAACCCAAAGCTCTTTGATTTTCGAAAGCTCGGTGATGATGTCTTCTGAGATTCCATCCCGGAAATATTCGTCTTCCTTGGCGCCTCCAGGATTTTCGAAATAGAGCACGGCCAAAGATTTCTCCGCACCACTTCCCGCTGGAGTGCGTCCCGACTCAGAATCATGCTTGAGCCGTTTCAAATCGTCGCGCAGTTTTGCTGCCGTCTGGTAGCGGGCTCGGCGGGTTTTCTCGATCGCTGTCTCGATGATTTCCTCCAACTCAGCCGATACCTGGGAATTCAAACGCGACGGCGAAGTGGGAGCACGATTTAGAATAGCTTCGAATACCAGCGCGGAAGTATTGCCGGGAAATGGCCGTCGCCCCGTGGCCATCTCGTACAGTACGACGCCAAGAGAAAACAGGTCGGTGCGTGCATCCAATTCTTCGCCCCGCGCCTGCTCCGGCGACATGTACGCAACGGTGCCCAGAGCTGTGCCGGGACTGGTGAGGTTGTCGTGCGCGGCACCCGTCATCGTCGGCCCGGCTGAAACTGCTTCCGCAGCCTCCGCCGCGTGTCGAAGCGAAAGCTTTGCCAGGCCGAAATCCAACACCTTCGCTTGCCCGCGTTCCGTGATGAATATGTTGGCCGGCTTGATGTCCCGGTGAACGATTCCCTTGGTGTGGGCGGCTTCGAGTGCGTCGGCGATCTGAATACCGAGATCAAGCACGCTATCGGTTTCCATGGACCCGCCGGAAATCCGATGTTTTAACGTGGTGCCATCGAGGAACTCCATGGCGATGAAGTGGCGTCCCTCGTAATCGCCGGTCTCATAAATCGTGCAGATATTCGGATGGTTTAAAGCAGAAGCGGCTCGCGCCTCGCGCCGAAATCGTTCAATCGTTTGGACATCCTGCGCCGTTTCCTCCGGCAGGAATTTCAGCGCCACGCTGCGGCCCAGTCGTGTGTCCTCGGCCTTGAAAACCACACCCATCCCGCCACCGCCGAGCTTCTCAATAATGCGATAGTGGCCGAGACTCTGGCCGATGACGAGCGGGGAAGACATGGGCGTGCATTTTAAGCCCCCGCCAAAACCCTGTCAAACCGCGCTCGGTTGCCTCCCGGCGCGTTTTCTTGACTCTGTAGGGGCCGACCGCTAGAGTTTAGTGTTCGTAACGCGAGCGGAGGCGGCAACGAAGAGCATCGCTCGCGGTGATTGCACGCGCGCGAGGAGTCCGGCTATTCGAAGGTTTTTTCAATCGCATCCCATATTCCTGTGCTCCGCCGCCCTGTTTGTGTTGGGGATCACGGCCGCCTCGAAAATCCAGGGGCAGGCGGCGCCCGAGCAGCAGTGGACCAGCGGCATCAGCGTCGAGGCCAGCCGTCAACTATTTTCCACCATGTGCGCGCTCGATGCTGCGGGATTTGACGCCGAAGAAAGCACCCTGGCGGAAATGCCTTCGCGTCTCGCCTTGCGGGGAGAACTGCTGAAACTTCAAGGCCCGGCCACCGATGCTCTCCGCCAATTCTATCGCGACCACAACCTTGCTGATTCGGGCGAAACACTCTCGCGCTACATTACATTCGCCCTGGTCGCCGGGCCGCCGCCGACGTTTCAATTTCAAGGCAACGCGGATTATCTTCCTCCCGACGTAGCCGCTCTGGAGGGATTTCAGAAAGTGCTGGGCGCTTTCTACCGCGAAGCCCATCTCGATATTCGCTGGACCCAAATCGAGCCTGAATACAACCGGGCCATCACCCGTTATCAATCGCCTGTGAGGCGCATCGTCACTGTATCCAACGCGTACCTGCGTGAAATTCTCAGGCCCCTGCAAGGGCGTACCTTCACCGTGTTCGTTGAACCGCTCGTGGGCAATCGCACGAATTTCCGCAATTTCGGCGACCACTACGCGATCGTTGTGGGAACGGGCGCACAGCTCCCGATTGAAGATATCCAGCACGCCTATCTGCACTTCATGCTGGACCCTCTTCCGCTGCGATATCGCAGGCAAGTCGAAACCAAGTACGGGCTGCTCAATATCGCGGCGCGCGCGCCTCGGCTTCCCACGGAATACCGCACCGACTTTCTCTCCTTTACCGACGAATGCCTGATCAAGGCCGTGGAGCTGCGTTTGCGCCGTCTCACACCGGAAAAGCTTGAGGCCGCGCTGGTGGAAAACGACAAGGCCGGATTCATTCTCGTACGCCCGTTCGTTACCCAATTGGAAAAGTTTGAGAAGGCCGAGCCGGCGATGACGTATTATTTC
This sequence comes from Candidatus Acidiferrales bacterium, assembly GCA_050012235.1. Classification (GTDB taxonomy): domain Bacteria; phylum Acidobacteriota; class Terriglobia; order Acidiferrales; family UBA7541; genus Palsa-295. The sequence continues at coordinate 16,014 of JBEKHP010000012.1, forward strand.
CCCGATATCATTGCCGGTATTGATGTCTCGGCGGAAATGAAGCGTTTGCAGGATTTCACCTTTGCTCCTTTCCAGGAGGCGGCCGAACCCGCGCAGAAGGCTGCGGCGCCGGAAGCGCAGTCTGCCGAGCTCGATCGCCGGCTGGCAGAAGGGGATCATCAAATCGCGCTAAAGGACGCTCCGGCCGCTTCGGCAACCTTCGAAAAAATTCTGGAGACGTACCCGAATGAGCCGCGGGCAGTGTATGGACTGGCCATTGCGTCTATACTTTCGGGTGACGGGGATCGCGCCAGGGAATTATTCGAGCAACTCGTCGCGGCTCCAGGATCGGCAGCGTTGGGTTCGCCGAATTCCGGCGCCACTTCCGATCCCTCAATCCTGGCTTGGTCGCACGTGTATCTCGGCCGCATGCACGATCTCGAGGACGAACGCGAACAGGCGCTCATCGAATATCGAACCGCGCTGGCGATCAATGGCTCGCCGGAAAGCGCTCGCGTGGCAGCCCAGCGCGGGATGGAGTCAGCTTATAAGTCTCACGCACCCGAAAACGGCAAAGGATCAGAGAAGCCTTAGACCCGGGTGCTTTGACGTCGAGCGCCGGGAAAAACCAACCAGGAAAGGTGAAAAATGAGTTTCAGGACAATTCACAGCGGACTAAAAACGATAGCGATGTTAATCGTGGCCGGATTTGCGCTGTCGCAAAGCGCAACCGCCGGGTACCAACAGCAGCAGCAACAGCCGGCGCCCGCCCCTGCTCCGGCGGGAAAGGCTTCCCCGTCAAATGCGCCGCAAGCGCCTGCCGAAGCGCCCAAAATTGATCCGGAGGAAGAAAAAGCTTACAAAGCCTTTTACGCTACGAACGCGCCGCAACAAGCCGATCTCCGAATCAAGCTTGGCGAACAGTTTCTTGCAAAGTATCCGCAAAGCAAATACGTGGAGCAGGTTTATGCACGCTTGATGCAGGATTACCTTGATAAGCAGCAGTTCGACAAGATGTATGACGCGGGCGATAAAGCGCTGGCGATAAACCCTGATGACGTCACCGTGCTGGTGGTCACCGGCTGGGTGATCCCCCACATTTACAATCCCGACGATCCAAACGCCGAGAAACGTTTGACCCAAGCCGAAGCCTACGAGAAGCATGCGCTCGACGTGCTCTCTAAACTAGCCAAGCCCGCGAATCTGACGGACGAGCAGTTTGCAAAGACGAAGGAACAGGCCTTGTCCCAGGCCCACAGCGGTTTAGGGCTCGTTTATTACCGCCGGCAGGATTTTGCCAATTCCGTCACCGAACTGCAGGCGGGTGAGAAAATCGCTGCCACTCCCGATCCTACGGATTTTTACGTGATGGGAATGGAGCTGCAGACTTTGAATCGGTTCGGCGAAGCTGCGGACGCGTTTCAGAAGTGCGCCCAGATTCCCGGCTCCTTGGCCGATCGCTGCAAACAGAAAACGGATGAAGCGAAAAAACAGGCGTCCCCACAACCGGTCGCGCCTAAACCGTAAACGAGGCTATCTCAACCATGACCGCACAGGAACGCGAAGAGCTTGAGGCGATCCTCGGTCATCATTTCAAGAATCCTGAGGAACTCGAACGCGCTTTAATACACCGCTCGCATCGCCAGAATTCGAACGATACGGACAATGAGCGTCTGGAGTTTCTGGGCGATCGTGTATTAGGCCTGGTCGCGAGCGAACATCTCTGCCGGAACTTTCCCGACTGGGATTCGGGGAAACTTTCGAAAGGCCTTGCGCGGCTGGTCAGCGCTTCGTCGATCCATTCCGCTGCAAAGCAACTGAAACTTGGCAGTTATCTGCGGCTGGGACCCGGCGAAGAAAAAACCGGAGGCCGCGACAAAAAAAGATTGCTCGCGGATGCCTACGAAGCGATCCTGGGCGCGATCTACTTGGACGCTGGCCTCCCGGCGGCTGCTTCGTTCCTGCAACGCACACTGCTCGAAGCTGCGCTGGCCATTCACGCCGGCGGACTGGAGCGCGCGGACCACAAGTCCGCGTTGCAGGAATGGCTCCAGCAGCGCGGGCGGCCTCCCGTAGAATATCGCGTCCATAGCGAATCAGGGCCGGAACACCAGAAGACATTCGAAGTGGAAGTTTGGCACTCGGGCAAAAAGCTATCCGCATCGGAAGGACGCAGCAAGAAAGAAGCGGAGCAGGGTGCGGCTCGAACGGCGCTGGAAATTTTCGAAGCGAACAACGGGACCGCCTGAAGGAGTTCATGGAAGCAGATACCTCTACAGCGCAGCCGGCATGCGTCTCCGCCGGCGCTTCCGAGCGCGCAAAATTAGTCCCGAAACGCAGTACCTTTGCCGAATATGCCGAGTCGCTTTTGGTAACGGTTCTGCTCGCTCTTTTCGGGACCACCTTCATCGTGCAGGCGTTCAAAATTCCTTCGCAGTCCATGGAACCGACGCTGCTGGTCGGAGATCATCTGCTGGTAAACAAATTTATATTCGAAGGAAACGGAGCCTGGTACGAAAAGCTTCTTCCTTACCGCGCGATTCGGCGCGGCGACATTATCGTCTTCAAGTTTCCATTCGACGATCATCCGCACTACGTGAAGCGCGTAGTCGGTCTGCCTGGAGATCGCGTTCGCATCATCAACCAGCATGTCTATGTGAATGGCGATCCGCTTGCCGAGCCGTACGTGGTCCACGACCCAGCCTATGAAGATCCCTTCGGCGATAATTTTCCTCCCGCCAACCGCTATTTCGTCGAAATCGGACTCCGGCCGGAATGGGCGGAACAAATTCTGAGTCACGTCCAGCGCGGCGAGCTTGTAGTTCCGGCCGATAATTATTTTGTGATGGGCGACAATCGCGACCGCAGCTGGGACAGCCGGTATTGGGGTTTTGTGGATCGCCACGCTATTATGGGCCGCCCAATTATGGTTTACTGGTCCGTCGAGGCCACCTCCGAAGATTACGTCAATCGCGGATTCGTTGGCACTTTGCGGGCGATTAGACAAAATCTTCTGCATCTTCCCAGCCGAACGCGCTGGCATAGGATGATGCACGAGGTCCATTAGCAAGGCCTTCGGCCGCTAACCGCTGTGTCAGACACTCTTTCCCAAAGCGTCGCAGCATCTCAGCCGCACCCGTCGATTCACGCGCGGCCGCACGGTTGGAGCCGGTGGTTCAAATGGATCGTCCTACTCTTCGTTCTCCTCTGGCTCGCGCAGATTGGGCTTTCTCTGCTGATTCGTCACACCCGCTTGCAGCGAAGGATAACGGCGCGACTTGAGACTGCTTTTGGAAGGCCGGTACAAGTTGGCGGTTATGACTTCAGTTTGTGGCGCGGTCCTAAACTTCAGGCGCAATCGGTTACGTTTGGCGAAGATCCGCGCTTCGGCCACGAGTATTTTTTAAGAGCTGAATCGCTCACCGTGCGTCTTCGCTGGCAGGGGTTATTGCGCGGACATATTCAGCTCGGAACTGTCTCGATGGACCATCCCAGCCTGAATCTCGTTCGAAATCTGGATGGCGATTGGAATCTCGCGGAATGGCTCCCCAAGCCCGGTTCCGCCGGGTCTTCGTCGACAGCTTCGAGTACACCTTCGTCTGCCGCACAGTCGGTGCGCTTCAGCCGCATCGAAGTGGATTCGGGCCGGATCAACTTCAAACGGGGCGATGAAAAACTTCCCTTCGCGTTGGTCGGCGTGACCGGTTACGTGGAACCTGCAGGCGCGGGCCAGTGGGCCATGGACCTGGAAGCGATTCCAACTCGTGTAGCCGTCAACGTGCAACAGGCCGGCGTCCTTCATCTAAGCGGCCACATGGGTGGAACTTCGTCGCGCTTGCGTCCTGCCGAGCTTGACGCTTCCTGGAGTGATGCTTCGCTGCCGGACGTGCTGCGCCTCGCGCGAAGCTCCGATTACGGCGTTCGCGGAATGCTCACTCTGTTGATGAATGCACGAACGGAAGACCGCGAAAACGGCTGGACCATTCAGTCGCGCGCCGAGTTCAGGCAGCTTCACCGCTGGGATCTCGCTCTGCGCGCGGACAATCCCGCTCTCAACGTACTCGCGAAGATTCTCTGGAATCCGATGACCTTCGGATTCGATGTGACCGACGCCACTATTGAAGCTCCGCATTCCCACGCCCGTGCCTCCGGGCACATCGACTGGGAAACTACACCGCAGGCTTCCGCGCCAAGATCGTCTCCGGTTTCCATTAATGTAACTTCTTCTCTGATTGATTTGAACGATGTTCTCGCCTGGGTCCGCGCGTTCCATTCGGATGTCGCGCCCGATATTTCGCTTCACGGTTTTGCGAGCGTCGGCGGAAATATTTCAGGCTGGCCTTGGCGCATGAATCACGCAGCCGTAGCGATCAATGGAGCGAACCTCGCCGGTTCTCGTCTGCGCGTTCCTGCTCGCCTTGGCAACGTCCAGTTTCATTACGACGACGGCATTGCCTCGCTCGCACCCGTTTCGCTCTCATTCGGCGCTTCCTCCAGCTCGTTCCGTATGGAAATCTCCAAGAAGCCCGGCTCGCCTGATCTCCCCATTTTTCATTTGAGCGGAAATTTAACCCAAGCGCGCGATCTAATCGCGACGGTCAGCGCTCTCGGCTGGAATATTTCGCGGGGATGGGACCTCGCCGGCCCCGTGCGTTGCGATTTGCGCTGGCAAGGCGTCGCGTTTCCCTGGCGCACGCAACCGACAGGGTCTATTGACTGGGGCGGGGAATCCGGCGAAATGTCGCTTCGCACACCTTTCCTCAATCAGCCCATCGAAAATATTCGCGCTCACGCAGATTGGCGACCCGGCTCTCACCACATCTCGCTCTCATCCGCAGCGGCGTTCGGCGCCCGTTGGGCCGGATCTTTCGACCGGCGCGAATCCGGTGGATGGCAGTTCGCGCTTTCGGCGGATCATCTGGCGGCGGCGGACGTCGATCGCTGGCTCAACCCGCAGTGGCGGGAAAGTTTTTTCGATCGCGTGCTGCCTTTCTTGAATCCTCGCGCACCGACGAATGCGGTGACCGACAATCTTCATGCTACCGGCCGCATAGCCATCGACCAATTCGCGCTGGCTCCGGTGGTCGTACGCAGGCTCCAGGGTGACCTGAAAGTGGAAGGCCATCACATCGAGCTAACCAACGCCCGCGCCCAGTTTTATGGCGGAAACATTGGAGCGTCATTTGACGCGGATTTCGCCGCGATTCCGTCCTATCGACTGAACGTGGATTTTTCGCGGGTCGATCTCGCCGCGCTTTCCGCCGACTCCCCGACTTTCGAGAATGTCTTTAGGGGCGCCGCTTCCGGCGAATTCGCTCTGCATGCGCGCGGCGCTACGAAGTCTGATCTGCTCGCCTCGCTCGCCTGTAAAGGAAAAGCGCGCGTGAACGATGCTGAATTCCGCAGCCTTAGCCTGACGGACTCCCTGCGCGAAGGCGCCAGCCGTCCCGGCGTCAGTTCCTTTAACCAAGTTTCCGCCGCGTTCACCTGCGCTGACCGCGAGATCAAGTTTGCCGAACTTTTAGTTGCGGCTCCGTCAGGCGAAATCAACGCCGTCGGCACGCTGGATTTCGCCCACAATCTCGATTTTCGACTCCGCGTCCTCAAAGGTGAGGAAGAGCCCCGCATCTCGCATTCCTCGGATTTTCGTCTCACCGGCCCGCTTTCCGCTCCCGAGCTAACCCGCATCCCGGCACCTCCTTCGCATCCTTAAAGCAACAGTAGAAAATTGGCTCAGTTGCACGGTGCGAAGCGGGAATCTGCGGCTTGCGTGAACCTACTGTTGCCCGTGCGGTTTGGATTTCGCGAGAATGTCGTACACCGGCTTGTTGTCGGCGTAAACTCGCCACTCCTTCACCAAACTATTTTCCACCACTGCCAGCCAAGCTGCTGATGTCCGCCATTTATTCTCTGAAGGAAGCTTGCCATTTTCGGCAATCGTGCCGCCTGCCGCACCGAACACGCCAACCAGGTTCCCATTTGCAAAAATCTCTTCGTGCGAAACCCAGTAGTCCGGACAAAGCGCGAAATAGCCTCGCCACCCCGCTCGCATCTTCTCGCGACCGTGTACAGCGTTACCAAGCGAGTCAACGAACACGTGATCCTCGGTCATTAACTCGGCGAGCTTATCCGCATCGCGCTGGTTGATGCGGTCCATAAATTGAAGGACGGTCTCAGTGGGGTTCATAAGAAACGCTCCTGGGCATTTCGTTCAGTCCTTCAGGGATGCCACGACAACCGTATTGTACCGCTTCATCTTAAGCATCGCTTGGTTTGCTACGTCTAAATCACTGTGCTAGCGTTCAAAAATGCATCGGAATCGCAGGGCTAAGCTCACGATGCGCCACGAGCGATATTTTCCCGCCGCAGTCGCGATCGTAGGCCTCGCGTTGCTTGCGTTGTCGCTGCGCGCCGCGCCCTCAAGCCGCGTCCATCTTTTCCCGAAATTTACGCCGGGCCAAACCTTGCGCTACCAAATCGAAACGCGCACCTCCGCGAACAGCAAAATGGAAACCCCCATCGAGAATCCCGAAGCTGCATCGAAATCGAAGGAAACTGTCACCCTGGTCCTGCGGCTTGAAATCCTGAATCCGCTGCCCGCTAACAACGATCCGACGGGCAGCGTTCGCATTCGCGCCACCTACGAAAAATCCAGCGCCATATTTGAAAGCGATGCATACGATCCCGGCGGCTCCAGTATCCCGGACCAATACAAAAATCTCGACGGCCGCTCGCTCGAATACACTATCGAGCCAGACGGCCAGCTCGTTCATATAGCGGGGCTCGACGATCTCCTCGCAAATCGATCTGTCGCTGAAAATGTTCACTCCTGGATGAACGGCCTTTCTTCCAGCGCGCGCGTCCCGAAAGAGGGAATTGAAGTTGGACAGAAATGGAGCAGCGAACGCCCCATTGAAGGCGTCGCGTTGGGTGGCCTCATCTGGCGAAATCAGTCCACCTATCTTCGCGACGAACCGTGCAACTCAACCGACGGCACGCCGAAAGCCGCGGCTACCGCCCAGCCTGAAAGCGCGAGCGCATCGTGCGCCGTGATCGTCACTCAATTCAAAATCAATCGAAATGGCGACGCCACGCCGGAGGACTACGCGCGCCAGGCACTGAGTACCTCCGGCACCTGGACTGGTTCCGGGGGCAGCCTCGAAACGATCTCGCTTTCGACCGGCATCCTGATCCGTTCAACGCAAACTGCCACGCAAAATATGGACGTCCAAATCGTCAGCACGCGTTCCGGTTCAAAAATGCACTACGTCGGCCACGTCGAAAGCCAATCCGAAATCTCGCTTCTTCCTGCGTTGCCGCCCTCTGCACAGACGCAGCCCTGAATGTCTCTGCCCGGCGAGTCCATTCGGTCCTCAGCAGCGATTTGCGATTTTTGATATAATCATAGTTTTCAGCACAGCTCATTTTTCGCATCTGAGGGCTTCCCGATGAACTTCAAATTAGCCAGTGACTACGAGCCGCGCGGCGACCAGCCCGAAGCCATCGCACAGCTTATCCGCGCCATAAAAGACGGAGAGCGCCAGCAGGTTCTCCTCGGCGTCACCGGTTCGGGAAAAACGTTCACCATGGCCAAAGTGATCGAGGCGATCAATCGGCCAACCATCGTGCTCGCGCATAACAAAACTCTCGCGGCCCAGCTTTTCCACGAATTTCGCTCGTTCTTTCCCAACAACGCCGTCGAATACTTTGTCAGCTACTACGATTATTACCAGCCCGAAGCCTACGTCCCTTCGAGCGACACCTACATCGAAAAAGAATCGACCATCAACGACGAACTCGACAAGCTGCGCATGAGCGCCACGCGTTCGCTCTTCGAACGACGTGACGTCATCGTCGTCGCTTCCGTCTCCTGTATTTACGGCCTCGGTTCGCCGGAAGCGTATTACGGAATGATGCAGCTCATCGAAAAGGGCCAATCCATCGCTCGCGAAGCCATCCTTCGCAAGCTGGTCGAAATTCAGTACGAGCGCTCTGAAGATTTGAAGCGCGGCACTTTTCGCGTTCGCGGCGATATGATCGAAATTTATCCGCCTTACGACGATCTCGCCGTGCGCATCGAGCTCTGGGGCAGCGAAATCACGGCTATTCGAAAGATCGATCCCCTGACCGGCGAAATTCGTACGCGCCCCGGCGATAGTGAAATCAATCGCATCCTGATTTATCCCAAGAGCCACTACGTGCTCCCCGCCGATCAGAAAGAGCGCGCGATTCAGAGCATTTACGAAGAGCTCGACTGGTGGAAGGGCGAGCTCGAACGCCAGGGAAAAATCGTCGAAGCACAGCGCGTGGTCCAGCGCACACATTTCGATATTGAGATGATGCGCACCATCGGCTACTGCCACGGTATCGAAAATTATTCGCGCCATCTTTCGGGGCGCTTGCCCGGAGAAGCTCCGCCCACGCTCTTTGATTACACGCCGTCCGATTTTTTACTCTTCATCGACGAGTCGCACCAAACCATCCCGCAAATTCGAGGGATGTATCACGGCGACCGTTCGCGCAAGCAGACGCTCGTTAATTACGGCTTCCGTATGCCCTCCGCGCTCGACAACCGTCCGCTCAACTTTGAAGAATTCGAGCATCGCGTGAACCAAGCCGTTTACGTCTCCGCCACCCCGGGCCCCTACGAGCTGACGAAATCAGGCGGTGTCGTCGTCGAACAGGTGCTTCGCCCCACGGGGCTCGTCGATCCACAAGTGGAAGTCCGCCCCGTCAAAGGCCAGGTGGACGATCTGCTCGAACAAATTCGCATTCGCGCCGGCCGCAACGAACGCGTTCTCGTCACCACTCTCACCAAGCGCATGGCCGAGGACCTCGCCGAATATTTCACCGAGGTCGGCGTGAAATGCCGCTATCTGCACTCGGAAATCGAAACGCTCGAGCGCGTTCGCATTCTGCGCGACTTGCGCCGCGGAGAATTTGACGTTCTCATCGGCATCAACCTCTTGCGCGAAGGCCTGGATTTACCCGAAGTGTCGCTCTGCGCCATTCTCGACGCGGACAAAGAAGGTTTCCTTCGCAGCACCACGTCTTTGATTCAAACGATTGGCCGCTGCGCGCGCCACCTGGAAGCCCGCGCGATTTTGTACGCCGATACGATGACGGACTCCATGCGCCAGGCCATCGGCGAAACGGATCGCCGCCGCGCAAAACAAGAAGCCTACAATCGCGAGCACAACATCACGCCCGAATCGATCATAAAATCGGTCGATATGCAGCTCGCCAGAATTGTCGAAGCCGATTACATTACGGTGCCTTTGGATGACGTCATAATCGGGGATGTCTCCACGGAAGCGGAGTTGGTCCACGCCATCTCCCAACTCGAAACTCAAATGCGCGAAGCCGCCAAAAATTTCGAATTCGAGCGCGCCGCCGCGCTTCGCGACCGCATTCGCTCGCTCAAACAGCGCGACCTGGGTGCCATTTTCTCTGCACCTGCGAGCGCGGAAGTGGCATCATTGTCCTTGCCGGTCGAAACGAAGCCGGAAGCGGGAAACTCGTCTTCGTCAACTCAGGACCAGACTCCGAGACCGACCAAAAAACGTGCCGCCAAAAAAACCACTTAATCGGAGCCATATGGCTTCATCGCAAAAGATTCGGCTGGGCATTTTATTTGCGCGGCTTTTCGTGCTCGTTGCTTTCCTACTGGTTTCACCCGCAGTTCGATGCCAGACTCCGCCGCCCCAACAGGCAACTCTGCAGGGCGGCAACAATGAGTTCGGCGTTTGGGCTTCCTATGCCCCGGGTTCGCCTCACGTAATTGGCGTCACCAGCCCGCGTCAGTTCGCAGTTCTTGGATTTCGCTACGGCCGAATGCTGGTGGATCATCCTCGATGGTCTCTCGAATACACTTTCGACCTAAATCCGGTCGAAATCATGCTTCAGCCGAAGATTCTCGGCAGCATGGTCACACCGGGAGGCACAGTCTATATCACTGGATCGCGCGAGGCGGTTTACGGCGGAGGCGTGAATCCCATCGGCTTCAAGATCAATCTTCTCCGCCGCCGCACCTTTCAACCTTTCGTTGCCTCAACCGCCGGATTCGTCACTTCCTTGCGGCCAATTCCAGTTGACGTTCACGGCGAGGAGCAGTTCAATTTCACATTCGACTTCCAAGCGGGATTCCAACTCTACAATTCCTCGCGGAAACGCGCCTGGATGTTCGGCTACAAGTATCAGCACATCTCCAATGCCTACCGCGGTGAGATAAATCCCGGCGTGGATCTGAACACTATCTTTGTCGGCTATTCCTTTTATAAGTAAAAAAGATTGTTCAACTGGCGCCGCGCCCGTTCTTACACCACTCCGCGTTTCAATTCCCTCAGCGGATAAAACGTCCCGCGCCACGTAATCCCGCCGCTCCAGAGCGTAACGATCGTCGAGCGTATCAACATCCAAACGAAAATCAGCGCGCCAACGGGAAACGCAAGTGCATAAGCCGGCGACGCTCGCAATTCAATGCACACGCCGATCTCGAGAATAATCGCCAATCCCACCGCAATTCCGGCGAATAAGAGCGCCCACCCGTGAACGACCGGCAACGCCACCCAGGGGAAAATGCACATCGCGATCAGACCGAAAATCTGCGTGCCCACCATCCAAAGAGAGAATCCCGCAAACGCGAAGAAGTTCTTCGTCGTGCCGCGGATGATATTTCTTACGCCGCTATGCCAGTGGACGCTCACATCATCGCCGGCCCTGGCCATCCCCGACCGAAATCCCGCCTGTTTCACCAGCTTTCCAAGCTTCATATCGTCCACAACTTCCATCGCCAGCCGCCGGTGCGTCCCTATTGCTTCGTACGCATTCCGGCGTATCAGTTGAAACATGCCGACGCCTGCGAAAGCACGCGAGCGCGGATCGCTCACTCGCCACGGCCGGACGCTCATCAGAAAAGCCAATGCGAAAAACGTCAGCGCGATTTTTTCACCGAACGTGAACATTTCCGTGCGGCCTGATAGCGTCAAATGGTCCCAGCCCTGCTTTTCGGCCAGCGAAATGGCTCTCCGCAGCAACCTGGGAGCAAACTGCACGTCCGCGTCCGTAAAGATCAGCCATTCTCCCGTCGATTGTTCGTATGCTTTTTGCAGCGCATGAGGCTTGCCGAGCCAACCTGCCGGGAGCCCTTTCACGCAGACAACTTTCATGTGCGGATTTTCCTGCGCCGCGCGCTCCAGAATCCCTTCGGTGGCATCCTCGGACCGGTCATTCACTGCCACAACTTCGTACCGCGGATAATCCACCGCCAGAAAAGTTTTCAGCGCAGCCGGCAATTTGTCCGCTTCATCGCGCGCGGCGAAAAGAACGGAAATGCTCGGGCAATCAGCATCGCTAAGCGGCGCAGCATCTCCGAGCGACGTCAGCGCGGGGACGCCTCGCGCCGCCTCAATCGCCCCATAAATCCACAGCAGAGCCACTGCTCCCAGCGCGATTGTCCAAAATAAATGCAGGTACAATTTCCCTCACCAGAAAAAGTCACTAACAAGTTATGCTATCACGTGCCATGAAGCGCTCTCTTTCCATCGTCGGAGCAGGGCGCGTGGGCCGAACCCTGGGAAAGCGTCTTCAGCGTCTCGGCTGGCGCATTGGCGCCGTGGTCACGCGCTCGGCGGCCACCTCGCGTGTTGCCGTGCGGGAAATTGGAGCGGGGAAGCCCTATTCGCGGCTGGTGCCGGAGATTTTGGAATCTGATGTAATTCTCCTTACGACACCCGACGGCGCGCTTAGCGGAGTCGCCGCCGCGCTGGCCAAATTTGACGAAACGAAACTACGCGGTAAAATTGTTTTGCACACCAGCGGCGCGCTTGACCGTACTGTTCTCGCTCCGCTCGCCCGCCGCGGCGCTTCCATCGGCTCGATTCATCCCATGCAGACGTTCACGGGCCGCGGAGCGCCGAAGCTGGAGAAGGTAATCTTTGCGGTGGAAGGTGATCGCAGTGCGACGATGGTCGCGCGCAAAATTGCACGCTCTCTCGGCGGTGTGCCGGTCACCATCAATAGCAAAAATAAGCCCGCGTACCACGCCGCGGGCGCGCTAGTTGCCGGGCACGGCCTGGGATTGATCGAAGCCGCAACGCAAGTCTTGCTGAAGCTCGGTTTCAGGCGTCGCGATGCCATGCGCGCGTTGCTGCCGTTGATGCGCCAAATGTTGGACAATTTCGAGCAGCTCGGCCCGCGTGAATCCTGGACCGGTCCGGTCTCACGCGGTGATTTCGCAACCGTGGCAAAGCATACGAAGGCGCTGCGGAGTCATCCGAGCGAGTTTAATGACGCCCATGCAGCCCTAGCGCTGCTCGCCAGCCGGATTCTCTCGAAGAATCCTGGCGCCGCGTCGAAGCAGTTGAAGCGCGCACTCAGAAAATCCACGGGAGGCAAGAGTTGAAGAAATTGCACATTCCGGTCGAGCACACAAAACTAGCCAACGGCCTGAGAGTCGTTGTCTCGCCCGACCATTCCGCGCCGTTCGTGACCGTCGGCGTTTACTACCAGATCGGCTTCCGCCTCGAGCCACGCGGCCGCAGCGGTTTCGCGCATCTTTTTGAACACATGATGTTTCAAGGCTCCGAAAACGCCGGCAAGATGGAGCACATTCGCCTGATCAATGCTTCCGGCGGCCTGCTGAACGGCACCACGAATTACGACATCACAAATTATTTTGAGTCCGTGCCCTCGAATGCGCTCGAACGCATGCTGTGGCTCGAAGCTGACCGCATGCGCTCACTCAAAGTCGACGATGAAAATCTGCGCAATCAGCGCGACGTAGTGAAGGAAGAAGTCCGCGTTAACGTGATGAATCAGCCTTACGGTGGATTTCCCTGGCTCGATTTGCCTCCCGTCGCCTTCCGCAACTGGCCCAACGCGCACAATTTTTATGGCGATTTCAAAGATCTCGATGCCGCCACGCTCGACGATGTGCAGGCTTTTTTCCGCACCTATTACTCGCCGAATAATGCCGTGCTCCTGATGCTGGGCGATCTCGAACCCGCTGAGGCCTTCACATTCGCGAAGCGATACTTCGACGACATTCCGGCCCATGCGCTGCCGCCCCACGCCGACGTGAGCGAGCCGCCGCAAACCGAAGAACGCCGCGGCGAAGTAGAAGAAAAATTCGGAACACTACCCGCTCTGGCCATCGGCTACACCGTTCCGCCGCGCACTGCAAAAGATTGGTACGCTATGGCGATTCTCGACCGTGTCTTGCATGGCGGCCGCGCTGGACGCATCCACCGCCAGCTCGTTTTCGAAAAGAAAATTGCGATAGGGACGGAAGGAGGAGTGGACGTTTTCGACGCCAACGGCCCGACGCAAATGGTCACCCAGATTTATTACCGCCCGGAGTTTACTTCCGACGCTACGATCGCGGCGTACGATGAAGTGATCCGCGAAGTGCAGGAAAAAGAAATTGCCGAAGACGAACTCGCGCCTGTGAAAGTAAAATTTCGGGCCGATTATTATTCCATGCTCGAAGGAGGCATGGGTTCTCACATGCCGCGCTTCGGCCTGATGCATTATCTCGCTTGTTTCACGCTGTTCGACGGCGACCCGGATCGCATCAATACTGTGCTCGACGGGTTCATGGCGGTAACGCCCGCGGAAGTCCAGGCCGCGGCGAAAAAATATCTAGTTCCGCGAAATCGTGCCATTGTGGCGCGGCGTCCCGTGAACGCGGGAGAAACTCGATGACCACGCCGATTGTCGCAACGAAGCCGCAGCATTCTTCTCCGCCGGCTCTGGGACCGGAACGCCCGGTCGCCTGGCCGAAGCGCACCGTTCGCATTCTTCCCGACGGGATGCACGTGGTCCTTGTCGAAGCTCGCACGTTCCCCAAAATTTCCGCGCAGCTGTTCTTCCGCAGCGGAAACGCGAGTGTCGCCCACACCACGCCGGGTTTGGCCGAGATAACCGCTTCCGTTGCGCGCACCGGTACAGTCACGCGGCCCTTGCGCCGCATCGAAGAAGATCTCCGCCGGATGGGTGCGGATTTGGCCGCAGTTGCCGGCGCCGATTCGAGCGCCATCGGTATTTCCGGTGTGGCTGACTTTTCGGAGGGATTGCTCGAAATGCTCGCGGACCTGGCGCGCAACGCATCGTTTCCCGAAGAGGAATTCGAACGCGAGCGCCGCCAAAGAATCGAAGGTCTTCGCATCCAGCGCAGCACTCCCGATTTTCTCGCCACCGAGCGCCTGCGCCGTGTGCTCTTCGGCAAACATCCATACGCTATCGTCGCGCCCAAGGAAGAGCAGGTCGCATCCTACCGCCGTAATCAACTGGAAGAGTTCTATCACCAGAATTATTCGTCAGCGAACGCCCTGCTCATTTTGGTCGGTGATTTTTCAACCGAAAAGATGCTGGAGCAGATTGAATCCGTGTTCGGCAGTTGGAAAACTCCCGCGCCTGCGCCGCAGAAATGGCCCGAACCGCCGCGCCACTCCGGACGCCAGGTTCACCTGGTTCATCTTCCCGGCTCGGTGCAGACGCAAGTCCTGGTTGGAAATCTCGCCATCACGCGCGGCGACCCCGATTGGTATCGCCTGGTTCTGGCCAATTCGATTTACGGCGGCGCATTTCATTCCCGGTTGGTGATGAACATTCGCGAGCAAAAAGGCTACACCTACAGTCCTCGCAGCGGCATCAACGCGTTGCGCGAATTTGGTTACTTCACCGTGCACGCCGCCGTGCGCAACGAAGTCACCGCCGCCACCTTGACGGAAATATTCTACGAAATGGACCGCATACGGTCGCTGCCGGTCACAGCGCAAGAGCTCGAAAGCGCGCGCAGCTATCTGAGCGGCGTTTTTTCGCTCGGCGTTGCCACCCAGGAAGGAGCTCTCTCGCAGCTTTCCACCGTTTACCTCGACCGCTTGCCCGAGGATTACCTGGAAACCTACCGCGCCCGTATTCACGCGCTCACTGCGGACGATATCCTTGCCGCTGCGCGCCGCCATTTCGATTCTGCCAACGAGCAAATCGTTCTGGTCGGCGACCGGGCCCAAATTGCCGAGCAAGCCGCTCTTTTCGGCCCGGTCACTCAGTACGACGCGCAGGGAACCAGCCTTTGACAGGCGTGATTCGTCAGCTCGCTTCCTCGTTTGCAGTTGGCAGTGACCGATTCTCGCGTCATGAATAGAATAATTCGAATCAGGTCTGTGCTGTGCGTTATCTCGATTTTGCTGCTGCTTTTTGCCGCGTCTGAAACTTGCGCGGACACCAAGAATCCTCCCGCACATTCGATTGATCTGAACACGGCGACGGCTGAACAGCTCCAGCAAGTACCGGGAATTGGTCCCAGCACCGCGAAAGCGATCGTCAATTTCCGCCAGAAGAGCGGGCCCTTTCAAAAAATCGAAGACCTTCTGGCGATCAAGGGCATTTCGAAGGCGCGACTGGAAAAAATGCGTCCGTACCTCACGCTCAGCCCAGCTGCGCAAAAGCCGTAGCTCTTCGGCTGCCTGTTTTCGCGAGTTCCGCCAAGGCTTGCGGCACGCGAAAATTGACGCTGCGTCGAGCGGGGCGTACGATGAACTCGAATTTACCGAGCGGAATCCGTTTGGGGGCGAATGAGATGAAAACGTTGCGCGTCTCAAATTTCGGAACCATAGCGGTGGCGATCGGTGCGCTGGGAATTCTGGCGACGTCCGTGACTAGCACCGTTGCGAAGACGCACGCGGCAGAGCGGCCGGCGGCGGTTGCGTCTCCGGCGCCGGGCCCGTCGGGCTACCATCTGCTGAAGAAAATACCGCTCGGCGGCGAAGGATTCTGGGACTACATCATCTTTGATTCGCCCACGCGGCGGCTGTTCATTTCGCGCGGCACGAGAGTGGTCGTGCTTGATGTGGATTCAGGAAAAGTTGTCGGCGAGATTCCGAATACCGACGGAGTGCACGGAATCGCGCTCGCCCCCGATCTGAACCGCGGCTTTACTTCCAACGGCCGAGCCGGCACGGTGACGATCTTCGATTTGAAAACTTTGCAAATTATCGGCAGCGCGCAAGCGGGCACCAATCCCGACGCCATCATTTACGATCCCGCCTCGAAGCGCGTTTTCGCCATGAACGGCCGCAGCAAAGATGCCACCGCGATCGACGCCGCCACCGGAAAAGTCGTCGGCACCATTCCCGTTGACGGCAAGCCGGAGTTTGCCGTCGCGGACGGCGCCGGCCATGTCTACGTGAATATCGAAGACAAGAGCGAAGAGCAGCAAATCGATTCGCAGAATCTGAAAGTGACGGCGACTTGGCCGCTGGCTCCGTGCGACGAGCCTTCCGGTCTCGCCATGGACATCGCGAACCGCCGCTTGTTTGCCGGCTGCGGCAACAAAATGATGGCGGTGATGAACGCCGACACCGGAAAGGTGATTGCGACTCCTCCGATCGGCGAAGGAGTGGACGCCGACGCCTTCGATCCCGGAACCGGCTACGCGTTTGCGTCGAATGGAGGGAGCGGAACGCTCACCGTGGTGCACGAAGACTCCCCGGACAAATATTCCGTGGTGGAAGATGTGCCGACGCAAGCCCATGCGCGGACCATGGCACTCGATCCCAAGACGCACCAAGTTTTTCTGGTGACAGCGGACTTCGGCCCGGCGCCGCCAGCCACTCCGGACAACGCGCACCCGCGTCCCACGATGGTGAAAGATTCGTTCGTGGTCCTGATGTTCGGAAAATAATCGCCGCGCATTGAGTTTTTTCCGTCGCAGAGGCGTCTCTACTTCTTCGTTTGATTCACTTTCAATTGCTGCGCCTGAGTAGCCAGTGCGGGTACGCCGAGCTGATGCCGCAAGGCGTCTGAAACCAGTTCTCTGTCGTAGGGATCCTGCGTCACACCTCCCTTCGGATCGGTCAAATACTGCGTGCCGAATATCTGCTTCTGCCCAGATTTTTGCAGATACCGGTCAAGTGTCGCCGCCGCGATCCAGATGGCGGTCGCGTCGCCCTTGGACACTGCAACCATCGCCAGCGTGTGCCCCAGCAGGTAGTCCCGCGCCGAGTCGCCATGCTGAAAGATAAACGCCGCCTCTTCGTAATCCTTGCCTGTGTGCAGCGCGCCTGCGGCCAACAGCTTTCGCGTCTGCTCGCGCCGCTCCGCATCCGTCACATTAACGACGTCCCAGTTGATATGCTCGGCCTCGCGCACGCGCTGATCCTCGTCGAAAATCTTTTTCATCTCCGCGTTCGGGATATCGGAATCGCCCGTAGTGTATGCGCGGTTAAGCTCCCAGTCCGTGGCCACTTTCGCTCCCGCCGGCGCGCGCTCAAATAGATAGGGCTCCACAACGATCGCTGCCGGGAGGTCATCAGGGGTCAGCGCTGCTTGATTTCCCTTCACCACCATGCGGTAGCTATCCTCATCTTTCGCATCACTCGGATTCTGAATGGTCAGATGCAGAACACCGTCCGCAAAATGGCTTCGTACCACTTTGTCCTGCCTCGTGCCGCCGCTCAAACCGGTGAAAATGGAATTGGTTGAGGAGAACTTACCGGGACGCTCGAAACTGCCGCTTACTCCGTCCCCCTCCGGCGTCAGCGTCAGCACGAACAAATTTCGCTCGCCCAGCCGCATTACCCATGTCCCGGCAAACTCCTCCGGCTTCGCGCCGTGCGCGACATTCGCCGCGACCAACCACAGCGCCAGCACCATGACGTGCCAAGTGATTTTCTTCCGCATGCGCGTAGCCTCCACAATTTGGACAGTCGTGAGTACTCCATCGAAAAGTCTACAGAATCTGATGGCTGGATTTTGGCGAGCCCAACGACAGAGGCACTTGGTCTGCGATTTCCAGGCCGTAGCCTTCGAGGGCGACGACTTTGCGGGGGTGGTTGGTGAGGACGCGGATGCGGCGCAGTCCGAGATCGATCAGAATCTGCGCGCCGATGCCGCTTTCGCGCTGCACTAAACGTTGGCGGCCCAGATCGTGGTCGAGTTCTTCGCGCTGGTGAAACCGGATGCGCGGGAGCTCGGTGCTGTCCTGCTCTCGCGAATCGATCTGAAATCCCCGTCCGGTGTGATGCAAATAAACGAAGACGCCACGGTCAGCCTGCGCGATGGCTGCGAGCGAACGGTCAATCACGGCTCGGCAATCGCACGCGGTCGAGCCGAAAACGTCGCCGGTCAGGCAGTGCGAGTGCACGCGAACGAGCGGCGGCCCGTCGGCCGCTGAGTCGTCAGAAACGTCGCCGCGAACCAGCGCGACGTGCAGCTCGTGGTCCACGTCACTCGAATACGCGATCATGCGAAAATTTCCGTACGGCGTGGGCAGAATCGATTCGGCGATTCTGCGGACGTAGCGCTCGTGCTGCATGCGGTAGCGAATCAAGTCCGCGACGGTGAGCAGCTTCATTCCATGCACGCGGCAAAATTCGGTTAGCTCGGGAGTGCGCGACATAGTGCCGTCGTCATTCATGATTTCGCAGATCACGCCGGAACGGTCCAGGCCGGCGATGCGCGCGAGGTCCACGGAAGCTTCGGTCTGCCCGGCGCGAACGAGCACTCCGCCATTGCGCGCGCGGAGAGTGTGGACGTGGCCGGGCCGCGCGAGATCTTCGGGCCGCGTGTTGGGATCGGTCGCGGTCAAAATAGTGGTGGCGCGATCGGACGCGCTGGTGCCGGTGGTGGTGCCGCGGCGCGCGTCGATTGGCTCGCAGAAAGGCGTGCCGAACAAGGAAGTATTTCGCGGCGTGATGGCGGCGAGATTCAAGGCGTCGCAACGCTGCTCGGTGAGCGCCAGGCAAATCAGGCCGCGCCCGAATTTGGTCATGAAGTTGATGGCTTCCGGCGTGACTTTTTCGGCCGCCATGGTCAGGTCGCCTTCGTTTTCGCGGTCTTCGTCGTCCACCAGGACGATCATGCGCCCGGCGCGGATTTCCTCCAGCGCTTCTTCCACGGTAGCGAATGGCGGTTTGCGTTCGGTCATCGGACTCCGCTCGTTTCTTCGCTTATTCTAGCGCAAGTGCCCGTTTCCCCAATGTGTGTTCTGGCGCGTAAGCAAACGATGCGAAGGTACGGTTATCTAGGGGAGACCCATAAAGATGAGAGCGCCAATCGGGAGATTGGCGTTCCCGGAATACGAGACGCTTACTGAATACGCGCTAGGTGTTTAGCAGTAGGGCGCAGGGGCGGCAGGGACGGGGTGGGTCGCGCTATACTTTAGTTAAGTGGGGAAAGTTTACCGAACGACAACATCTTGGGAATGGTCCGGCGCAGCCGGATGACGAGGTGCCATGGCATGAGAAAGCTATCCATTTTGGTCTTGATAATGCTAGCGAGCGCGCTGGTTCCCTGCAGCCGGGCGCAGAACCTGAGCCCTTCCGAGATGAGGGATCTGGCGAAAGAGAAAGAGATGAAGCAAGACGAGCTCGTAAGCCTGGAGAAAGATATGGCGCGGGCGATTCAGGCGAATAGCGGGACGATCTTCCGGCGAATCTATGGCGAGGATTTCGTGGGGATAGTGCCGACGGGAGAGATGTTCGACAAGGCGAGGTGGATCGCCACAATCGAGAATTCGGGCACCAAGTACAGTTCGTTTGTTGCGACCAATATCCAGGTGCGCATGTTTGAGGAGACCGCCGTGGTCACTTGTCTCTGGAGCGCGATTGGGACCAAGAACGGACATAATTTTTCGCGGCAGTACCGCGTAACGCACGTATATATCTGGGGCCAGCGGGGCTGGCAAGCCATCGCGGGCCAGGAAACACTCTTGCCCGGCTAGGGCTGATTCAACTTTGGGCCATAACCCGGGACAAGAAACAGCTTCCACGAAGAAATAACGCCTCGTTGTCATCTGTGAGCCGGAAACAGAAGCCTTAAAACCAGGTTTTGGCGCGGTATTGGCGGTAGGCGTCGCCGAATTTTGCTTCGAGGACGCGGGCTTCATTTCGCGCGCGCCAGAACTGCATGACGATTATCAGGAGCAATACGAAAAGTATCCACCAACGCGCGAGCAAATAGAGCGCGATTCCGGCGAAGAAGATCAGACCGAAAAAATAAATTGGATTGCGGATCTTGGAGTAGATGCCGGTGCTCACGAGTCCGCGGGCTTCGGCTCGCGCGGTGAAAAATTCGCGGAGTTGCAGGCGGGCGGTGAGCCAACCGGCATATCCGATGGCGATTAGAGCGAGACCTGCGATGTGGCGGGGCGTCCAGGGGCCGTAGATTCCGATGTATACAACGGCGATCACGCCGCAAGAGACTGCGACGAGTTGCAAGTCAGATTTGCGCAGGCTCATGGTGGGGTGATTGTAGAACGGGTCGGGCGGGAATGCTCGGCGAGAAATCCGCCGAGAGGAAGCTTCTGGCGCGTATGCAAGTGATGTGAAGCGGCGACCTTTAGGTCAGCGGGTTGCGTCGTTACGATTTGAAGATAAACCCGCCTGCCCTTCGTTAGTACCCTCAGGGTAAAAAGGCGGCCGCTACGAGGGCAACCGCGTTCAAACAGAAGGCCAAATTGAATTTGATTGTGCGTTCTGCGCTGAAGTGATAGATACGTTTAGAGGCGGGTAAGCAGGGAGGAGCACAATGCGTAGCGGGATCGCAATTCGCTCGTTGTTGTTTGCGTTTGTGTTGCTGGCTTTTTCTCACGGAGCGTCAGCTCAAATTGGCATTTCGGTGGGCTTCGGCCCTCCGTTGCTTCCCATCTACGAGCAGCCAATCCTTGCTTCCGAGGGCTACCTGTGGGCGCCCGGTTACTGGGGCTATGACTACGCCGCGAACGACTACTATTGGGTGCCGGGCACTTGGGTCTATCCTCCTCAACCTGGCTTCCTGTGGACGCCGGGTTATTGGGGCTGGGGCGGCAACGCGTACTTTTTCAACCAAGGATATTGGGGCCCGACGGTGGGCTACTACGGCGGTATTAATTACGGCTATGGTTACGGCGGCGTGGGATATGAGGGCGGGCGTTGGGAAGGGAACCGCTTCTTGTACAACACTTCTGTGAATAACGTAAACGCTGCCGTGATTCACAGCACCTATAGCGCCCCGGTCACGAGCGGCTCCGAAAATCACGTCAGCTACAACGGAGGTAACGGCGGGGTGGAAGCGCGTCCGACGGCGCAGCAAGAGGCTTACGCCAAAGAGCAACATGTGGGTCCCGTGGCGGCGCAAACGCAACAGATGCAGGCGGCGCGCAATAATCCCGCGCTGTTCGCTTCCGCCAACCAAGGCAAACCGCCCATCGCGGCTACCTCCAAACCCGGTGAGTTCACCACTGGTTTTGTAGCCGCCAAACAAGCGGGAGGCGAATACAAACCTCCTCCAACAATTAATCACGCAAGCGAATTGCCGTCTCACGAGTTTAATGCACCGGCTACCGGCAAC
This sequence comes from Candidatus Acidiferrales bacterium, assembly GCA_050012235.1. GTDB lineage: Bacteria > Acidobacteriota > Terriglobia > Acidiferrales > UBA7541 > Palsa-295. The sequence goes on from JBEKHP010000012.1 coordinate 37,326, forward strand.
GCCGCAAGCAACAAGACTTTTCAGCAGCAAATGAATGATCTATCCGCGCGGCAAACGCAGGACCACGAAAATCTCGAGCAGCAACAAGAAGAAGAGCACCAGCAAGCCACCCAGAAAAACTACAGCGACAAGCAGATACAACAGATGGAGCAGCGCCACGCCCAGCAAACGCAACAGCTCGAGCAACAGCACGCAAGTCAGAACAAGCAGATGGAGCAGAAGCAATCGTCTCAGAGTTCCTCGAAGCAGCAGAGCAATTCAAATAGCGGGAAGCCGCACTAATTTTGTGAAGCTCTAAATCCCAGACTCATTTTTCCTGGCGGAGCCCAATGGCGACGAAGCAGATTAGTGTGCGGCGGTTTAGCGTTACCTCTTCGAAGAAATTCGAAGAGGTGGTGGCGAAGCTGGAGGCGGGGGTGGGGCATCCGGATATGCGCGCGATGTTCGCGAAAATCGGCGCGGCGAAAACGTACGCAGAAGTGGAGAAAGCGATCCAGCCGGCGCTGGGACCGACGGGGTTGATAGAGTTTATGCGGTTCGATCACGGGGAAGTCGTGCGCAAGGACCGCGGAGAGAAAACGCCGCGGGTGATGCGGTTTTTGATTGGCAATCCACTAGTGATGAAGAAAATGGTGGAGCATGTGCCGGACGCGGGGTCCTATGCGCCGACGACGGTGCTGCTCGATGAGCGCGCGGATGGAGTGCACCTGAGTTACGACACCATGGCGAGTTTTCTGGAGATTTACGGGAATGCGGAAGCGATGAGCGTCGCGAAAGATTTGGACGCGAAAATGGAAGCGTTGTTGACGTCGGCTGCGGGGTGATTTTGGGCAATCGGCGAGATTGATAAACGAAAAAAGGGGATGGCGATGAGTTCTACTGAGGTGCTGATTCTGGCGTTTCTGATTGGGGTGATTGCCGGGTTGCGGGCGCTGACCCCGGTGGCGGTCATCGCGTGCGGGGCATATTGGCACAGGTTCCTACAGGGCACACCGCTCTCGTTCATGGGGAGGCTTCCGGCCGCCGTTGTTTTCACGGTGTTGGCGCTGCTTGAATTGTATGCGGATCAGCTTCCTACGACTCCGAGCCGCTTGGCACCGGTGGGGCTGATTACGCGCATTGTTACGGGCGGACTTTCGGGTGCGTGCCTTGCAGCAGCCGGGGCGCAAACGATTGCGTTCGGCGCTGTGCTGGGTGCGGTTGGCGGAGTGGTCGGCGCGTTTGCAGGGTATCACGCACGCACCGGGCTGGTGAAGGCGCTGAACGGGCGAGATCTGCCGATCGCGCTTTTGGAAGATGCGATTGCAATTGGCGGCGCGATTGTAATTGTCGCGTGCTTCTAAGCGCGGCGCGCACGTAATTTGATGGCTGCGCGGTTTTTGCAAGCTTGAGGAATTACTTCGATGAATCCCTCCGATCAATTTCAGGCAATCGTTATCGGCTCCGGCCAGGGCGGAAATCCGCTGTGCATGGCTTTGGCGCGCGCGGGAATTCGTACGGCGATGATCGAGCGCAAACACGTGGGCGGGACTTGCGTCAACGAAGGTTGCACGCCGACGAAAACGATGGTGGCGAGCGCCCGTGTGGCGTATCTCGCGAAGCGAGGTGCGGACTACGGCGTCCACACCGGCGAAATTCGCATCGACATGGAACGCATTCGGGAGCGCAAGCGCAATATTGTGGATGCGTTTCGCACGCGCAATGAAGTGGCAATGGAACACACATCGAACCTTGAGTTGATTTTCGGCGAAGCTAGTTTTACGGGCGCAAAAGCGGTGCGCGTGCGGCTGCGCGATGGCGGAGAGCGCCTGCTTACTAGCGAGCGCATTTTTATCAACGCCGGGGCGCGGCCGAAAGTGCCGCCAATTGACGGGCTGAAGGACGTGGCCTTTCTCGACAGCACTTCGATCATGGAATTGGCCAGCGTGCCGGAACATTTGATCGTTCTCGGAGGCGGCTACATCGGGCTGGAGTTCGGGCAGATGTTTCGGCGCTTCGGCAGCCACGTGACGATCCTGCAGTCCGGCGGGCAACTGCTCGCGGGAGAGGACGCGGACGTGGCCGGCGCGGTCGCCGCTATCTTGAAGCAAGACGGCATCGAAGTTTTGTTGAACACGAGAGCTACCGGAGTTACGAAAGAGGGCGCGAAGATTCGCGTCACCGTCAGTATGGAAACGAGCAACGAGTCGCGCGTCTTGGATGGCTCGCATTTGCTGGTGGCTACGGGCCGAACTCCGAACACGGATTCGCTAAATATTTCTGCGGCGGGCGTGAAGATCAACAAGCATGGGTACATCCAAGTGAATTCAAAACTGGAAACGAACGTCCCGGGGATTTTTGCGTTGGGCGACATCAAAGGCGGGCCGGCGTTCACGCACATTTCCTACGACGACTTTCGCATCCTGCGCACGAACCTAATCGAGAAGGGAAGCGCTTCAACCGACGGAAGGATGGTTCCTTACACACTGTACATCGATCCGCAACTGGGACGAATCGGGTTGACGGAGAGCGAAGCGCGCGCGCAGAACAAAAAGGTCCGCGTGGCGCGAATGCCGATGACTTCGGTGGCGCGCGCGCTGGAAACGGATGAGACTCGCGGATTCATGAAAGCTCTGGTCGATCCCAGCACGGATCAAATTCTGGGCGCGGCGATCCTGGGGCTGGAAGGCGGAGAAATCATGTCCATCCTGGAAGTGGCGATGATGGGCAAAGTGCCCTGCGACGCCCTGCATAATGCCACGTTCGCGCATCCCACGCTGGCGGAATCCCTCAACAACCTCTTCCTGAATTTCGAATCGTAGCCGGCGAAGTCAACAGATTTTACGGCCGGTGAAATCACGGGCTTGTAGCTGGAACAGCGACAGGCGAGGCGGTCCTGACCACCAGTTGAAATTGAACCACAACAGTGTTGGCTATTTTGTCGAACAAGACATTATGGATCATTCCAAAGTCCCGCCGGTCGAAAGAAAAATCTCCTTCAATGCGCTGAAGGCCGTTCTCGCGCGGGTGTAGGATGATGGCGATGGACACCGGTTTGGTAACTCCGCGCATGGTGAGCTCCGCATCCATGTGCAGCTTGGTCGGATCGGCGTCAGCGGTGATGTTCTTCGATACAAAACGAATCTTCGGATACTCTTTCACATTGAAGAAGTTCTTTCCTTTGGCCTCTTTATCCTTGAGCCCGCTTCCAGTCTCCACGCTGGCTGAGTCGATATCCAATGTTAGAGAAGCGTCGGCAAAATTATCCGCGGGCATCTTCAGGTCTGCGTCCCAGGAATGAAACACACCGACGGTCTTGCCGAACGTCGAGCTGCTGTGGAATTCGATCCGGCTCTGCTCCTTGACCACGGCGCTTGTGGGAGCACCCTGCGGTTGAGCGGGCAAAGAGAACGCCGCTAAAAATAAAAAGATGAGTGCAGAAAGCGATCGCATTAAGAAAATACCTCGACACGAAGATTCTACTAGTGATGCAGACCAAAAATCTCTGAGAGTGGCTCGCACAGTTCCAGGCGGTAGGGCAGGGTGAAAGCGCGGACTGAAATGATTGCGGCGCGAAGCGGACCCAGCCGGCCGCGCACCACTTTCTTCCTTTGGGCTAGCGTTTCTGGTTCATCGTTTGGGCTTCTTTGCGTCTGGAGGCACCGATGCCGGGTTCTGCTGCAGGGAGCCGCCAAATTCGGTGTGCGGATCGACTGCGAGCCAGAATAGCTGTTGGCCGTTGGCTTGATAGGCGGTGACGGTGGCGAAATCAAACGGGGCAAAGTCGCTCGCCGAGCTGGCGACTGCAACCGGATTGAGTGTATAGCGCCCCGGGTTTGCGAGGTCGGGAGAAGCGGTTGCCGCGAACGTAGCGGTTTGAGATTCCACGCCGCCAGTGAGTGTTGCGAACGGGTCGCTCAGCGAACCTGTTCCAGCGAAGGCAGCATTCGCCTCCGACACGCTAGCGCCGCCGAGGAAATCGAATTCGTTAAACGCGGCGAAAGTCTGGCCCTGGCCTCCGAAGGCGTAAAAGCCCGCGAAGTGAGCGACCGTGGTATCGGCTTGCGGAAGCAGAACTCCAACACTTACGAGGTTTCCATCCATTTCGGCCAGGACAGCGGTACCTCCACCGGCTGATGGGTTATTGGGATCGAGTATGTTGAGCGCCGGATCGACCGCGTATATCCCTAGAGTGGTGACGTCCCCGAAGCCCGCGCCAAAATTAAAAGTTCCATATCCGTTGGGGGCAAGATTGTATGTGCCGGTGATGGGCGCGGCGGTCAACACGGCGCCGTCCAATTCGTTCAAATCCCCGACACCATTGAACCCATTCACGGGTTGAATCTCGCGGACGATCGCGTTGGCGTTAGAGTTAGGGCGAATCGCTGCGGCTCCAGCTGAAGTAGAAAACTGGCCCGCGGCCGCGTATCCCGATGGATTGTTTTCAAGGAAAAATACGGACTGGCGAATCGAGTTATTCGAGAAATTTGAGTTACTGCCTTGACCAAATGCCGAGCCGACCGCCGTGTCGGTCGTGTCAACGTCGATGATCCGAATCACTTCGGAGGCAACGACGTAGTAGATCAGCGAAACGGGGAAGCCTGAATTATTGGTCACGGTGCCGCGACCGAATGAGCTCGACGGCCCCAAGGTACCGGAGAAGGCGGTATTTCTCGAAAACGCTCCGCCGTCATTGATGTCCACGAATCCCGCGATTGCAGAACCAGTAATGGTGAAAATGCCGCCGTCTGCGACCGGCTCACCGTCAACTCCCGCTCCGGAGGCAGCAAACGAAAAACTGCCGGAGGAGGGAATGGTTGTCAACGTCTGAAGATCGAGGCTTCCGCTCGAAGTTGCGGTTCCGTCGAACTGCGTAATGAGTGCATGGCTGGAGTTCGGGAAGTTGACGGCAAAAGACTCCACGCCATTCACGCCCAATTTGGTGTTGCCGGGGATCATCAGGGTCAGGATTCCGTTGCCGGAATTGTCATCAGCCATAACCAACGATCCGCCTGCGATCGAGTCACCGTTGGGCTGCGGAGACGTAATCCCTTTGCCGTCGTTGTAGTCCTCAATACCGCCGAGAACGTTGCCGGAACCATCCGCGGCGATGGTCACAACTCCGGCGAGCGAGTAGGTGTTTCCGGCGTCGTTTGCTTCCTTGCCGGTTACGTAGAACGAGAAATTGTTCGACGCCACGCCGATGGTTATGTTCACGGAATTGCTGCTGATGGAGGTGTCGCTCACAGAAGTGGCTGTGATGGTTACTTGTTGGCTGCCGGGCGGGACCGTTGAGGGAGCCGTGAAGACGCTGTTCGCTGCGCTCGCGGTCTGGCCGGGATTGAACGAAGAGGGTCCGCAATAAGGGGCAGGTGAGCAATTCCAAGTGACTCCGCCGTTCTTGGGATCGTCGGTGACGGTAGCAGCTACGTTGGCCGTTGAACCGACCACCATGCTAGTGGGAGCAGTCGTGATTATGATCGCAAGGGTCGTCGTGCTATTGCCGCTGCCGCCGCATGCCGCGTTGAACACGGCAAAGAGCACAACAAGAACGATCAGAAGATTCCGCCGGATCACAGTTGCCCACCTTTCGCCTCGGGCTTCGTAACGCCCTTTCCCGGTTCCGGCGCGAGAACGAATCCGTGTTCATTGCGGATTCTGTATACCCGGCCATTTACCTGAACGAGGCGGGTGACGAAAACCTGCTGGTCCCTGATTGTCTTCATCACGCCGGTTACTTGAACTTGCTGTCCCGGTGAGACGGAGAGAGCGCCCTCGGCTTTCAGGGTGTAGCCCCCCAGACTTGCATCTATTTTGCCGGAACTTGTTTGCACGATCAGATGCGAGCCGCCGAGCATCTGCATTTCGGAAGTTGTACTCTTCACCACGCTGCTCACCGTGCCGGTGAGTGTTACTTCACGGGCGATGTCGTACTTGGGCGGTACGACGGAAACCGGTGTTCCCTCGGCTGTCTGCGCGTGGGCGGGCATTGCGAATAGACACAGGGCCAAAGCTGCGAAGAGCCCGAAAGCCGGGAACCGCCATTTCATAAAGCCTCCGTGAAGATTCCTCTTTGAACCGAAGGGCGAGACATAGGTTGCTCTCTCGCGCGCGAATGGAGAGTGATGCACGACTCCGCTTTCGGATGGCCAAGGTATGACTGAAGCCTGGAACCTACGACGCCGGAGAAAATATAGCACAACTGGCAACACGAGTTTACCGCACACGACGGGTCTAGCCGGAAGAGCGGGGAAGTGGTGAATCCCGGGCCAGGCAGTATCGTTGGAGGCAGGGTCAAGAAATGACTGAGACACGGCCGGAAATGGACCGGCCGTGCCTCAATTTGCTTGGTTAGGTTATGGCTACTTTTTCTTCCAATTTGCCGGTTTCTTCCCCGCTTCAACTGGAACGGTGAAGGTGCTGGCCTCGATCGGCCCGCCCCAAGTGAATTCACTGTCCGTCTCGATCCAGAACAGCTGCTTGCCATTCGCATCGTACGCGGTGACAGTAAATTCAAATGACTCATCGGCGACGGAGGAGAACGCCACAAAGCCCCCTTCACCGGACGTATAGCGTCCGATGCCTTCGCCGTCATCAGTGAAGGTTGCGCTGAAGGTGGCGTTGTTGTCTCCGATCACGGCGCCGGTGAGTAGCCCGAAGGGATCGTCAATGAAGCCCTCTCCGGCGAAAGCACCATCATCCGTTGCTAATGCGCCCATGAGCTCGAACTCGTTTATGTTCGATGTGTCACCATTGCCCTGAGCACCGAACACAACGTCCGGCGCGATGTCACCGATGTTGGGGCCGGCGGAAGTTACTTGCGGAATCAGGAGTCCACTACCAATAAGGTTCGCGTCCAGTTCGACAAGTAGCGCCCCGCCGGATAGTCCGACCGCTGAGTTGTTGGGATCGAGTATGTTGAGATTTGGGTCCACAGCATATACGCCAAATGTGGCTATATCCTCTGTGGGACCGACAGTAAAGTTGAAGCTTCCGCGCCCGTCGGTTCCAACATCGTATGTGCCGTTGAAGGCTTCGGCGGTCACTATAGGCCCGCCGTCAACCGATTCGTTCGCATCCGCGATACCAGCGAAGGTGCCAAGTGTCGGTTGACCATTGGCGTGGACACCTCGGAGGTTAGCCTTAGGCTTCGCGTCCGCTTCAACGGGAATGGTATTGAACTGACCCACCACGTTGTAGAGAACCAAGTCATCGACGCCCGCAACAGAGAACACGGACGTGCCGATCGAAGAATTGGTAAATGTCCCTTGAGAACTGCCTTGGCCGTAGGCCGAACCGACGGCTGTGTCGGTAGTGTCTACGTCGATGATGCGAATCACCTCGGGGCTAACGATGTAATAGTTGACTGTGAGGGCGATTCCGTCGAGTGTGCCTTCGACAGTGCCACGACCGAAGGTACCTTCGGTAGCCGAACCCAAAGTTACATCGGCAATGTCATACGTCGTAATGGTTCCGCCGTCGTTAATGTCCGCTGTGCCTGTAATGTTACCGGAGCCATCCAACGTGTACACGCCTCCTTCGGCAAGCGCGAAACCATCAGCGTCGACGCCGGCAGCGGTAAATGAAAATGAGGAACCCGTAAGCGCGCTGGTTGGCAAGGTTTGAAGGTCGTAGCTTCCCAGCGAGGTTGCGGTACCGTCGAACTCCGCAATGAGCGCATGGTTTGAGTTGGCGAAGGATAATGCAAATGTCTCCACGCCATCAACGCCCAAAGCCGTATTGCTGGTGGCCAGAGTCAGGAGACAGTCTCCGGAACCGTCGGGGTTAAAATTAAACGACGACCCGGTAGCGAAGATCGTGTCACCGCCCGGCTGAGGAGACGTGCCGATGCCGTTGGGAGGCGCGGCTCCATCGTTAAAGTCCTGTAGTCCCCCCAAGATTGTGTTATTGCCATCGGCTGTAACCTGAATTACTCCGGCGATGGAGTAAGTTAAGCCGAAACTATCCGTGCCTTGAGCATAGAACACAAAATTGTTCGTGGCTATCGGAGTGACATGGTGGTGACCGCCGCCGCAGCCGGTAATCGCCAACACGCAAAGTACACTGAGTGCAATCCACAGAGTTCCTTGCTTCATAGCTGCCCTCCTTTCGATCCGGAGCTCATGACGCCGTCAACCGCTACACGCTCTCGGGCAAAGCCGTGTTCGTTGCGGATTGTGTATGTGTGGCCCTCGGCCTGAACCAGCCGAGTGACGAATACTTGCTTGCCTTTCATCGTCTTCGTCACCCCGGTCACTTCAACCTGCTGTCCCGCTGTAACTGAGAGGCCGCCCTTGCCGCGCATGGCGAATCGTCCCAACGATGCATCTACCTCGCCGTTCTTTGTCTGCACGATAAGATGAGAACCGCTCACCATCTTCATTTCGCGGGTAGGCGCTTTCACCACTTCGCTTACCGTGCCGGAAAGTTTTACTTCCTTTGTGATGTCGTACCTGAGGGGAGTGACGGGTCGAGTTGTGACTTCAGCTGTCTGCGCGTAAATCGGCAAAGCAAATAAACACAAGGCCAGAAAAATAGATGGCCCCAAAACTGAGAACCGCCATTTCATAGTTGCCTCCATAGGGATCTCCTTTAAATCCGAAAAGAGAAAACTTGATTGCCCACATTCGTGAGAATGCGGACTCTCGACTTCTCTTCTTGATCGGCAAAGGGGTGTAACAGGTTGCCAGGAGACCTGCGACAGTGGCCGAAAATATAACACGAATAAGATAAGTGGGCGAGAAAGAAATGGGAATGTGGCCAATGCGAAAACCCCCGGATCAGCAACGGAGGAAGATTCTCTCGGTGCGGTTGGAGGCTGGGGCAAGAACTGATTGTGGCACGGCCGGACGGAACCGGCCGTGCCACACTTTGGTTCTTGAGGGTCGTTGTTATTTGTTCTTCGGTTTTGCCGCGTCAACCGGTTGGGTGACCGACTGTATCGAACCGGCGAACGTCTGATCTACATCCGTTTCGACCCAGAAGAACTGGCCGGGATTGGCCATGTAGGCCGTGACAGTAAATCCGGCGGTTACCTCGGTGCTGCTGGTGGCCGTAAATCCCCCAGTGCCGGATGTGGATCGTCCGAATCCCGAGCCGTCATCCGTAAAGGTCCCACTGAATGTACTACTCTTGTCCAGGAGCGCGCCGCCGCCGTCTGTGAGTATTCCAGCCGGATCGTCAATGAAGCCCTCACCAGCGAACGTGGCCGTAGCTGGTGTGGCTGCAACGACTGGCGGGCCAGCAGAGCCCGGCGTCGCCGCAACGGGGGTTACCGAGGATGAGCCGAGCAAATCGAACTCGGCGAGGAATTCATCGCTGTCGTTGAAAAGACCATTTCCCTGGGCGTTAAACGCAACACTTGTTGCGATGTCACTCAGGGTCGTATCGGTTTGAGGAATCAGGAGTCCAGTGCCGACGAGGTTGTGGTCCATTTCGGCAATTAGAGCTCCTCCTTCCTGCGCGCCGTCGATCGTGTCGTTGGGATCGAGTATGTTGAGGGTTGGATCGACCGCATATACCCCGAACTGAACGATATCGGATGTCGGGCCGTCCCCATCAAACACGAATGACCCATACCCGTTTGCGGCCATATTGGATGCGGCTTCGAACGGTTGTGCAAACACGATATCCCCTGGCCCTTCGATAAGCGATTCATTCACATCCGCGATTCCCTCGATGAAACAGGTTCCGCCCGAACAGGCTGCTGGCTCACCCTGTGGACGAACACCGACCATTGAGCGAGGTCTAGCCTCAGGAGTTCCATTGAAGCTAAAAAACTGACCCGCTCCCGCATAGGGCACCAAGTTATTGACGCCCGAAATCACGAAAGCAGATTGGCCGATTGAAGCAGGGCTGAAACTAGTCGGCTGAGCACCTTGACCGTAGACCGAACCGACGGCTGTGTCCGTAGTGTCTACATCGATGATGCGAAGCACCTCGGAGTTAACGATGTAGAAGTTGACGACTGCGGAGGTGCCGTCAATACTGCCGGTGACAGTGCCGCGACCGAAAGTGTCACTTGCCGGTATGATGGTCCCCTCGCTGGGGGAGTTGGCAAACGTAACATGTCCACCGTCATTGATGTCCACGGAGCCGGTCACGTTACCCGAACCATCCACCTGGAGCACACCTCCTTCATCAACCTGTATACCATCAGGATCGACGCCGGAAGAGACGAATGAAAACGAAGTGGCGCCTATCGGGCTGCTTGGGAGCTTCTGAAGGTCATAGCTTCCACTCGACACCGCGGTGCCGTCGAACTGGGAAATGAGCGCATGGTCACCGTTGACAAAGGTTAATGCAAAAGTTTCGGTGCCAGCGACGCCCAAGCCCGAATTGTTCGTGACCAGAGTCATAATCGCGTTTCCGGAACCGTCGGGGTTAAAGACTAACGACGATCCAGTAGCCGAGATGGTGTCACCTGCGGGCTGGGGAGAGGTGCCAAAGCCGTCGGGCGGGGCGACTCCATCGTTAAAGTCCTGTTCGCCGCCAGTGATCGTGTTATTCCCATCGGCAGTAACGTTCACAACTCCCACGATGGAGTAAGTGAAGCCGGCCTCATCCTCGCCAGCCGCGTAGAACACGAAATTGTTCGTTTGTACCGGGGGCGTTACGTGGTGGCTGTTGCCGCCGCAGGCCGCATTCCCCATCACGCAGAGTACAACGAGTGCAATCCACAGAGTTCCTCGCCTCATAGCTGCCCTCCCTTCGATCCTGAGTTCGTGACGCCGTCACGCGATACTCGCTCGTAGACGAAGCCATGCTCGTTGCGGATTCTGTAGACGTGTCCATTCAGCTCAACTAGGCGAGCTACGAAGATTTGCTTATTGTTCATCGTCTTCATCACGCCGGTCACTTCAACGTATTCGCCCGCTGTAACGGGGACGGCGCTCTTGCCCCTCATCGCCCTTGCTCCCAAATCTGCATCTACCGGGCCCTTCTCTGTCTTCAAGACGAGATGAGAACCGACCCCGCTCTTCATCCCGCGGGTCGTCGGTTTCACCACCTCGCTTACGGTGCCGGAAAGTTTTACTTCCTTAGTGATGTCGTACCTGGGCGGTGCGACGGGTCGAGTTGTAACTGCGGCTGTCTGCGCATAAATCGGCAAAGCCAAAAGACACAAAGCCAGAACTGCAAATAACCCCAAAACCGGGAACCGCCATTTCATAGGTGCCTCCATGGAAATTTTTCTTGTAACCGAAAAGAGAAAGCTTCGATTGCCCCACATTCTTCAGAATAGCGACGAATCAAAGACCTCTCGTTCGATGCCAAGATGTAGCAGATGTCTAGGAACCCGTGACCGCTGGGCGGAATATAACACGAATGAGGACCTTTGATGACAAGAGAGTCATTTCTATTTTAGCGCCGGGAACAGGTGCTCCCAACAGGAAACCTGTGTTAGCTGGAAAAGCGGTGGATGACCAACGAGATGGGAAGGCCCCAAGCAGACGATGTAGGTGACTCCAGGCACTGTTTCTGAGAAGAAATTGCGCCGGAAGTTTGTATGCGAGGCGACTATCATCATTATTTTTCACGATATCGTAATCCCGGGTTATATTAACGCCTTGGTAAAATGAAGAAGGAGAGATTAATGGCCACAAACTCAAACCTGATCGGCCCTAACGCGCGGTTGTTTGCGGAGACGAAACCCGGGAAGGACGCTGTCTCATTCCGCGTGGATAACACCAGCGAGGCATACTACAACTCGCCGTACTACCTGGTACACAAGAACGACGTGCAGCCCATTCCGCCGCCTCGAAAGAATGTTCCGATGCAGTTGCAGCTGGGAGATTTCACCGGGCCGGAGATTATCACTGCGATTCAAAGAGCGGGAAAGATTACCTTTCATTCCGTGGGAGACACCGGCGCGGCGAAAGTGAATCATCAGCAGACGGTTGAACGCGCGCTGCAGAATGAAGAGGAAGTGGCAGACGCGATGGCAAACGCTGTCGCCGCGGGCGGCCCGGACGGGCCGGCATTCTTTTTTCACCTGGGCGACGTGATCTACAATTTCGGCGAAGCGCAATACTATTACGATCAGTTTTACGATCCGTACCGCGCCTACGACCGCCCGATCTTTGCCATCCCCGGGAACCACGACGGCATGGTGTTTGGCCAGGGTTCCAGCGCGCCGCAGGTTCCGACGCTGGATGCGTTCTTGACCAACTTCTGCGCGCAGACGCAGGGGCCGTCGCCGGACGGCGGCGGATTGGTGCGCAGCGTGATGCCGCAGCCGGGCGTTTACTTCACGTTGGACGCGCCGTACGTCTCGATCATCGGACTTTACAGCAACGTGCTGGACGGGCCGGGCGTGATCTCGTCACAGGGCGGTCATTTTAATATCGGGGATGACCAACTCGCGTTTCTGAAAAGCGAATTGCAGCGTTTGGCGCCGGATCGAAATGCCGGAAATCGCGCGGTGATAATCGCAGTTCACCACCCGCCGCTTTCCGTGGATTCGCTGCATGCAGGCTCCACGGGCGAACAGGCCGATTTGGATACTGTGTGCCAGGAAGCTGGACTATGGCCGGACGCGGTGCTCTCGGGTCACGCGCATCTGTACCAAAGATTTACGCGCATCGCAGGCCCGAACAAGAAGGCGACTCCGTACATTACCGCCGGGAGCGGCGGATTTGCCGCTACTCCTCCGCAAACTGCGCCAGGCGCGGCGCCCATCACGATTGGAAACGACACCATGGTGATCGATCCCATCGTGAAATTCGGATTCCTGACCGTGACTTGCGACGCGAAGACCCTTTGCGTTACGTTCAACTCACCGTCGCCGAACGGAGGTTTGGCACAGTTGGATTCCGTTTGCGTAAACCTAAAGACTGGCCAGCTAGTCGCGAGCGGTACGGCGCCGAAGGGCGGCGCGAAGGCGAAAGGGAAAACATCAAGCGGGGTTCAAAGCAACTCGCCGGGCAAAGGGCAGAGCAAAACACACGGCAAAGCTTCGACAAATCCGGGCGGCTCCAAGCCCAGCACCCATTCAGGAATTAAGCTCAACCGCAAATCCTAGAGCCTCGTCGCTCGGTTTGTTCTGGGTTGTGGGTCGCGGCTTTAGCCGCGACATAAAGCTTTTGCAAAAAGTCCTCTTCCTTTCGGCGGAATTTTCGCCGAGCCTTTTGGGTTTGATTTTGGTTATGGCTCGGCGCTCTCACGAGCGACATTCCGTGTGTTACTTGCGGTAGATGACGCCGTCTTTCATTACGAAGGACACTTTTTGCAGCGCGGAAATGTCCTGAAGCGGGTCGCCGGGGACGGCGATGATGTCGGCGTCGTAGCCCGGCTTCAGCGCACCGATCTGGTTTTGCCAGCCTAGCAATTTTGCGCCGTTGAGCGTTCCGGCTTGGAGCGCGGCGAGCGGCGTCATTCCGAACTTCACCATCAAAACAAATTCGCGGGCTTGCGTGCCGTGAGGAAATGGGCCGACGTCGGAACCGACGGCCATCGGCACGCCCGCGGCGAGCTGCTTCTTGAATTCCTGCGCGTGGAGATCGAGCATTTGACGTTCGCGCGCTGCCTGTGCGGGTGTTGCGGCGTGGTCGGCGAAATATTCAAAGATGGTGAAGGTAGGCACGGCGAAAATTTGTTTTTCGCGCATCAACCGCATGGTTTCGTCGCTGAGCTGAAGCGCGTGGTCGATAGATTCGACTCCGGCGCGCGCAGCGTAAAGCGTGCCGGGCTCGCCCATGGCGTGTACCGCGACTCGATTTCCGGTGCGCGCGGCTTCGCGCACGGCGGTCGCGAGTTCTTCTTCAGTGTATTGATAAGGAGTGCTGAGGCGTCCGTCAACGATCTTGTCCGGCCCGGTTTCGTAAATTTTGATGAAGTCGGCGCCTTCTTTCAGTTGCGCGCGGATTGCAATGACGAGTTCGGCGTCGTTGTTCGCGTACGTGGCGTTCCCGAGGACGCGTTGCTCGGGGTTGTAGCCGATAGCGTCTTCGTGCCCGCCGAGAATGCTGATGGCGTTGCCGCTAATGCGCAGTCGCGGCCCGGGAATCAGACCCTGGTCGATGGCGTTGCGAACGGCGGTGTCGGCGGAGCCTGCGCCTTCGGTGCCCATGTCGCGCTCGGCCGTGAATCCTGCGAGCAGGTCATCGCGCGCGGCGAGCGTGGCCTGAATGGTGCGCTGCGGAACGGATTCTTGAACGGTTTGCAAATCTTCCGCCCCGGGATGAAGGAAGAGGTGGACGTGCGCGTCGATCAGGCCGGGGAGGAGCGTGGTGTCACCCAGATCGATGAACTCGGATCCGTGCGGATGATTCACTTTGGAGCCGACTTCGACGATGAGGCCGCCCTGGACCAGGATTTCCCCAGGCGCGGTGACGCGGCCGGTCTCTACGTCGAGCAAGCGCGCGGCGTGAAGGACGATGGCGCGCGACGCCGCCGCGGCCGAGGACTGCGCCTCGTTTGTTTGCGCATGAATCCCGGGAGCGAAGGCCAGCGCACAGCACAGGAATAGCGATGCAAATGCGGCGAGGGCGCGGTTCCGGATCATGTTTTCGCGCGCGATGATAGCACGCGGCGCGGAATCTGCGGAAGCAATGGCTGACCGCCGCCACTGGAAAACTCCCTCCGAACGCGGCACCGCGGCTTAAATCTACGAGCACGTGGCGTTTTCGCTTTCCCACCCGCGTTCGCCGGGACGCTTCATCCGAATCTCTCGCACAAATTTCACGATGTCGCCTTCCCTCAGCTTCTGCAGCAGCCTGCTTAGCGTTTGTTGCTCGCGCCCATCCAGGACGCGCATCAGCGACTTCACCACCTTCGCGTGCTTCGGAAACACTGTCCCAATAAATTTGTTTCCCTCCGCCGTCAGCCGCAAAACGCCTACCGAGCGTCCCTTCGCCTGCCGATGCCTCCGTTCGCGGGCCTGCCGTCGCTCTTCCAGTTCATCCGAACGGAGCGGCCGCCGGAACCGGCGCACCCAACCCCGCGCCTCCAGCCGTTCCAGCAGGAAGTCCACATTTTGCCGGCTGCATTCCAGTTTTTCCGCCACCGCGACCGTCAGCATAGGCCCCTCGCGGTACAAAATCTCCAGCAGCCGAAATCCCCGCACCGTCAGCCCAAACCCATCCAGCTGCCCGCGCAACTCACTCCGCATCCGCTCCGCCGTATCCAGCAGATCGAGGTACGCCCCAAACGCTCGTAGCGTCTTCCCTCGCTGCGATATCCGCCTGTTCACTCGCGCCATATCCCTCCTGCCAAGGTTCTAAGGTGTAAATGTAGCGCCGCGGCCTTCAGCGCGGCAGCCTTAGCAGTGACTTGTCATCCCGAGCGAGGCCGAATTCCGGCCGGCGAGGCCTGCCCGCCAAGACGGGCCTGCCCGCCGAAGTCAGATCTCCTGACGAAGGCGGGGACCCGCTTGTATCTTTTCTAGAGGCGCCCTTTAAGGCGGCATCTTGCCTCTCGCAGAACCCCCCTTAACATCCCGCAACCTGCATATTGATGCAAGCTCCTTGATGCTTTTGCAACAAACGAATGTTTTTACGCCGGAAGTTAGCGGCCGTCGGTATGCCACCTGTCTAGCGGCACCGAAAATGACGAAAATAATTCGCCTCGATTGGTGTGTGGTCGCTCGAAGATTCTAATGTAGCGCCGCGGCCGTTAGCGCTGCAGATTTCCATGGCGGAGTCCATTCCGCTGCCGGTGTGCCTTTCAACATTCTCTTGCCCAATTCCGTTAAGGATCCGAGGAATGGGTAATTTGCCGGCACGCGGCACAGACCTGCGCGCACCGGATTCAGCCAAATGTACCAACCAACGCGGTCAGCAGAATCAGTGTTGCGCAGGATACGATCATAATACTTGAATTGCCACAGGGGCTGATGCGTCCTGCGCGAGAATTCAATCGCGGTTTCCTGTTTGAATGCTTCTACGAATTTGATCAGGTTGCTTGTATCCGCAGAGGCGGCTGTAAGCAGGTGCACGTGGTCGGGCATCACGCAATAGGCGTGGATGAAAAATTCGCAAGCGCTAGCGTGCTTTTGGAGCCGACCTATAATCCAGCGGTCAACGCGAAGGTTTTTGCCGAATCGCCGACGATTGTGGAAGCACAAGGTGACGAAGTAAGAGTGCCGGCCGCGGTAATTTTCCCGGCGCGAGCGGACGTTCTTACGCGAGAAGTTAGTGGCCGTCGGCACGCCGGTTGTATAGCAGTACGGAAAATATGATCCAAGAGTGCCGCGCTAAAGGCCGCGGCGCTACATTCAAACCTAAAGTAAAGGGCGTCGCGGTGGGTTGCACCGGACGCCCTTTGTGAATCAGATCCTTCGGCTCGGCACCGCCGAGCCTCAGGATAAATCGCCCTGTGGGGCGATTTAGTACATTCCGCCCATACCGCCGCCGGGCATACCGCCGCCCGCGCCGGTTGCTGCGCCCTTCTTCTCATCTTCCTTGATGTCGGCCACCAAAGCTTCGGTGGTGAGCATCAGGCCGGCGATAGAAGCCGCGTTTTTGATTGTCCGGAGAGGCTTTTTGAAATAGAGTGAGCTTATGGGTTATTTGGAAATCATCACCATGGAACCGGGCAAGCGAGGCGGCAAGCCTTGTATCCGAGGGCTCCGTATCACTGTGTATGATGTGCTGGAATATCTGGCCGGCGGAATGACCCACGCGGACATCTTGCGGGAATTGCCATTCCTCACGGAAGAGGACATTCTTGCTTGTCTCGCCTACGCCGCCGATCGTGAGCGCAAGCTGGAAATCTCGAACGCGTGAAGCTCCTCTTCGACGAAAATATTTCGCCCCGATTGGCGGAAGTCTTGGCAGATACTTATCCGGGCTCCGCTCATGTTCACAATTGCGGTCTGGGCAGCGCCGACGACTTGGTTGTTTGGCAATACGCCAAAGACAATGGCTTCACGATTGTCTCGAAGGATTCCGACTTCCAAGAACGAAGCGTAGTTGTAGGCGCTCCGCCAAAAGTTATCTGGCTTCGTACGACAAACTGCACGAGTGTTGAAATTGAAGGTCTCTTGCGGACGGCCGCGCCGGTCATCAGGCAATTCATTCAACAGGACCACGAGTCTTGCTTAATCCTTGGACTTCGCCCTACCGGGAGATAGCCACGCTCGCATCGAAAGAAAAAAGGGCGTCGCGGTGGTTGCACCGAGACGCCCTTTGTGAATCAGATCCTTCGGCTTGGCACCGCCAAGCCTCAGGATAAATCGCCCTGTGGGGCGATTTAGTACATTCCGCCCATACCGCCGCCGCCGGGCATACCGCCGCCCGCGCCGGTTGCTGCGCCCTTCTTTTCGTCTTCCTTGATGTCGGCCACCAAAGCTTCGGTGGTGAGCATTAAGCCGGCGATCGAAGCGGCGTTTTGCAATGCGAGACGAGTTACCTTGGCCGGGTCGATTACGCCAGCCTTGACCAGGTCACCGTACTCGCCGGTGTCGGCGTTGAAGCCGAAGTTGTCGTCTTTCGATTCGCGGATGCGGCCGACCACCACAGCGCCTTCGTGTCCGGCGTTGCGAACGATCTGACGCATGGGCTCCTCGAGAGCGCGCTTCACGATGTTGACGCCGATGGCTTCGTCATCGTGCAGCTTGAGCTTTTCGAGCGCCGAGATGCAGCGAACAAGAGCTACGCCGCCGCCGGGAACAATGCCTTCCTCGACTGCTGCGCGTGTGGCATGCATGGCGTCCTCAACACGAGCCTTCTTTTCCTTCAGCTCGGTTTCGGTTGCAGCGCCCACCTTAATCACAGCGACGCCGCCCACCAGCTTGGCCAACCGCTCCTGCAACTTCTCGCGGTCGTAGTCTGATGTGGTGTCTTCGACCTGGGTACGAATCTGGCGAACGCGGCCTTCGATCTCGCTGGATTTCCCGCCGCCTTCAACGATCGTGGTGTTGTCCTTGTCGATGGTAACTTTCTTCGCGCGGCCCAGATCTTCCACCTTCACGTTCTCGAGCTTGATCCCGAGATCTTCCGTGATGGCTTTGCCGCCCGTCAGCGTGGCGATGTCTTCCAACATGGCCTTGCGACGGTCGCCGAAGCCGGGAGCCTTTACCGCACCGCACTGCAATGTTCCGCGGAGCTTGTTCACCACGAGTGTCGCGAGCGCTTCGCCCTCAACGTCCTCTGCGATGATCAGTAGCGGCTTGCCCATCTTGGCGATCTGCTCGAGCAAAGGAAGCAAATCCTTCATCGAGCTGATTTTCTTTTCGTGGATCAGAATGCGAACGTCTTCGAGCACGCATTCCATACGTTCGGGGTCGGTGACGAAGTAAGGCGAGAGGTAGCCGCGGTCAAACTGCATTCCTTCGACTACTTCCAGCGACGTTTCCATCGTCTTGGATTCTTCAACGGTGATAACGCCGTCCTTGCCCACTTTCTTCATCGCTTCGGCGATGATTCCGCCGATGTGCCGGTCGTTGTTAGCGCTGATCGTGCCGACTTGCGCGATCATTTCGCCCTTCACGTCCTTGTGGAACTTCTTGATTTCCTCGACGCAAACTTCCACGGCCTTTTCGATGCCGCGCTTCAGTGCCATCGGGCTTGCGCCGGCCGCCACCGTCTTCACGCCTTCGCGGAAGATGGCTTGTGCCAGCACGGTTGCTGTGGTGGTGCCGTCACCAGCCACGTCGGAGGTCTTCGAAGCAACTTCTCGGACCATCTGTGCGCCCATGTTTTCGAGCGGATCCTGCAGCTCGATTTCTTTTGCAACGGTTACGCCGTCCTTGGTAATGATAGGCGCACCGAACTTCTTTTCGATCACCGCATTGCGGCCCTTGGGGCCCAGCGTGATCTTCACGGCATCCGCCAATTGGTTGACGCCGCGCAAAATGGCCTGGCGTGAATTTTCACCAGTCACGATTTGCTTTGCCATAATTCTCCTTCCTCCTGATTTCTAAGTGTTAGTCCGGGGCAGCTAGTGCCGCGTTGCAGCCTAGCTAATCCGGAAGTTACTCTTGTATTGCTCGTCCGGCCGGCTCGCGCCGTCCGGACCTGCCCGCCGTAGGCGGGAGTTACTTTTTGCCGCCGCCCGCCGCTTTGGCTTGGCCGCCGATCTTCGCGAGGATTTCATCTTCCTTCATGATCATGTATTCCTCGTTGTCGATCTTGATGTCGTTGCCGCTGTACTTGCCAAATAGAATCTTGTCTCCGGGTTTCACGTCGAGCGGAATCCGGGTACCCTTTTCTATGCGGCCTGCTCCTACGGCAATCACTTCACCTTCTTGGGGTTTCTCTCTGGCCGTGTCCGGGATGATAATTCCGCCCTTGACGGTCTCTTTTTCTTCCAGCCGCCGCACTAGCACACGGTCGTGTAGTGGCGTAATGTTGACTGCCATTTGTGCATTTCCTCCGGTGGAGAACTTAGTATCGCTCTGGAGAGAAGGGCGCTTGCCGAAGCATTAGCACTCCTCGCGAACGAGTGCCAATAATAGCAGCTTGGGTTTCTGTGTCAAGCTAAAGCTGACAATTCTTCACTCATATTTGTGAATTTTCTCTAATCTAAGTCTAAAGCCACTGTTATGTTAATCTTGCGAGACATGTCCTCGAACCAAAATACGCCATTGAGTTGGCAAAGCCGCCCGGCTAGAATCTCGCAGCACCCATGACTACAAATCCTCAAGTCGGCGGCTATGTTCTCGCGGGTGGCAAGAGCTCGCGGATGGGCGTCGACAAAGCCTTGCTCGAAATCGACGGCGTCTCATTGATCGGCCGCGCTGCTCGCCTTTTGCAGTCCATCACCGGCGATCCGACGATTATCGCTTCGACCTCTCTTTACAGTTCGCTCGGCACAAAGATTGTGACCGACGATTGGCCTGGTCACGGCCCCTTGGGAGGCATGGCGACGGCTCTTCGCGTTTCCCAAACCCCCTGGAACCTGATTATCGCTTGCGATCTTCCGTACCTAACGAAAGCGTGGCTGGATTTTCTGATCGAGCGGGCGCTGAAATCGAAAGCCGATGCCGTTGTACCCATGAATGAGCGTGGCCCGGAGCCGCTTTGTGCGATGTACCACAAGTCCGCAGAGAATCGAATTCGCTCGGCGGTGGAGGGCGGCGTTCACAAGGTGACCGACTCGTTTCCCCGTCTTCGCGTGGAGTACGTGGAACCGCGGGAATGGAAAGCGTTTGCTTCCGAGGGGCTCTTATTCAAGAATGTGAATTCGCCGGCGGATTACGAAGAAGCGAAAGCGCGAATCGGCGCGCCTGCGAAGCCATGAGCGAACATTACTTCGAATTTCGGAATGTGAGCAAATCGTTCGGCGACAATGACGTGCTGAAGGACGTCAGCTTCTTCGTTGATCATGGCGAGACGGCGGTGATTCTCGGGCGCAGCGGCGTGGGAAAATCGGTTTCGCTGAAACTTCTACTTGGCTTTCTGCAGCCCGATTCGGGGCAAATCATCGTCGCGGGAAAAGACGTGACGGAGTGGACCGAAAAGCAATTTTCCGAAATTCGCCGCCGCGTGACCATGGTTTTTCAATCCGGAGCGCTTTTTGATTCGCTGACGGTGGAAGAAAATGTCGCTTTCCCGGTGGAGACGCGCGGCGATGCCGCGGAGCAGGAAAAGGCCGAGCAGACCGTAAGCGAGTTGCTGAAAATGCTGGAAGTTTCCGAATTTGCGGACCGTTTGCCCTCCGACCTGAGCACGGGTACAAAGCGCGCCGTGGCGATTGCGCGTGCTCTGGCGGAAAATCCCGATGCGATTCTGTACGACGAGCCGACCACCATGGTGGATCCCATCATGGCGGCGCACATGGGCGACTTAATCGTGAAATTGAAAGCGCAATTCAAGAAAACGTCCATCGTGGTGACGCATGATACGCATCTGGCAAAAAAACTTGCCGACCGGGTGATTTTCCTGGTGGAAGGCCGCGCCGCATTCTTCGGAACCTGGCAAGAGCTGGAAAATTCCAAAGACCCTTTTCTGCGAAACTTTCTGGCGCAGGATGAAATGATTCCGGCTCTGGACGCCACTGCGTGAGCGATCCTGCTTCAGAGAACGCCAAGCCAAAACTCCCGCGCGTAATGGGATTTTGGGACGTCCTGCTGTTCAACATCGTCACGGTGCTGGGCCCGCGCTGGATTGCAGCCGCGGCGCATAACGGCACTTCTTCCATAACACTGTGGTTTCTGGCGGCGCTTCTATTTTTTGTGCCCACAGCCTTCGTGATCGCAGAGCTTTCCACGCGGTTTCCCCAGGAAGGCGGGCTCTACGCCTGGTCGAAAGATGCCTTCGGAGAATTTCACGGGTTCGTGGCCGGCTGGACTTACTGGATTTATACGCTGTTCTATTTTCCCGCGCTTTTATTCGCCAGCGCTTCGATGGCGGCTTACATCGGAGGCATTGGTTACGCTCCGCTGGCGCAGAACCGTTCGTTTTTGCTGGCGGGATCGTTCGTGCTCTTTTTCGTAGCCGTATTCATGAACATCATCGGGCTTCGCATCGGCAAATGGCTGCAGAACGCGGGGGCAGTGGGCACGTTTGTTCCGCTCATGATGCTGATCGTTGCCGCGGCTTGCGTTTGGTATCGCTATGGATCGGTGACGCAATTCACATGGAGCAACATCCAGCCGCACTGGAATTGGGACACGGTGAATTTCTGGCCGCAGATCGCGTTTGCTTTCGGCGGGCTGGAGCTGGTGTCGTCGATGAGCGAAGAAGTGAAAAATCCGCGAAAGACTTTTCCGCGCGCGATTCTCGGCTCGGGTATCGTGATTGCAGTGATCTACATTGCCGGAACGATCGCGGTGCTGTCGTTGATGAGCAGCGTGAACGTGGATCCGAAGAGCGGCGTCTTTCAAGCGCTGACGATCGCTTCGGCCACGCTGAAGATTACCGCGCTGGGAATCATCGCAGCGATACTGGTGACGGTGGGAAACGCGGGCGGCGTGGGTTCCACCGTGGCGGGAATCTCGCGCGTTCCGTTTGCCGTGGGCGTGGACCGCTATCTGCCGCGCGCCTTCGCCAAGGTGCATCCGAAGTGGGAGACGCCGTACGTTTCAATTCTGGTGCAGGCGGGGATTTCCGGTGCGATTTTACTGCTCAGCCAGATCAGCGAAACGACCGTCAGCGCTTATCAAATTCTGGTGGACGCGACCAACATTCTTTACTTCATTCCGTTCCTTTATATGTACGCGGCGGTGATCAAGCTGGCGTACCGGCCGGACCGCGCAACCTCGACGGCGGCGCTGATCCCCGGCGGCAAGGCGGGCGTGTGGCTCGCGGGAGGCATGGGATTCATTGTCGTGCTCGCAAGCATCGTCCTTTCCGTGATTCCGCCCGGCGAGACGACTAACAAATTGCTGTTTGAAGTGAAGCTGATCGGCGGCACAGGGTTCGGTCTTCTGCTTGGTGTGATGCTTTTCTTGCGCGGCGCGCGAACGAAAGCGCATGAGGTCGTGCGTTAATCGCTGCAAAATTACGTCGAATCGTTCTAAGCTTTCAATGTAGCGCCGCGGTCTTCGGCGCGGCATCTCGCCGCAAAAGAAAACGCATCGCTTGGTGACCAAGCAGTTAGTGAACGGCGCGGTCTCGGGTGGATTTTTTCGTTGCGAGAGAGAAGCGCGAATCGATTTGCGGCGCTCTCGACGCTCCATGCTGAAGCACCAGCGCTGCAACGTATTCCCCCAGCGACGGGCCGTGCTTGAAACCGTGGCCTGAGCCGCCGCCCACCAGCCAGACGTTTTCGCAATCCCGATGCCGATCGATTAGAAAATCTCCGTTGGAAGTGTTTTCGTACTGGCAGACGCGCGATTCGACGATAGGCGCGTGCTTCAGTTCGGGGAAACGCTTGGTGATGAATGTTCGCGCGGCGGCTATTGCTTGCACACTCGCCATGCGAGGCTGCGTGTCGGGATCGACGATTGGCCCGTGGTGGTCGTCGGCAACCTTGAATCCGCGGCTTTCCAGGTCCGGCATTCCGTAAAATTCATCACGCAAGTAAAGCCACGTGGGCAAAGCCTGCGGCAGAAATTGCGAATTGCCGGCAGGGATGCCAAAGAAGAAAATTTCCTGCCGCGTGATGAACATGCGGTTGGCAAGAAGATCCGGGAAAAGTTTTGGAAGCCAGGGGCCGCAAGCGAATACGAATGCGCCAGCCGAGATCGTTTCGCCGCTGGATGTTTTCAGAGCTGGGAGCCGGCCGCTACCTTCCGGTGGGAGCGCTTGCCCGAGACGAAAGTCCACGCCAATTTTCTGCGCTTGCTCGACCACTGCTTGAACTGCGCGACGCGCCATCAAGACTCCGCTATCCGGTTCGAGGATTGCCCAGGCGTCGTCCTCGAATGCAATCTGCGGGTAGCGACGACGCAACTCCGCGAGCGAGAGCTTTTCGAAGCGAGCGTCGAGCTTCGTCAGAGTTGTTACGGTATCGAGCGCGTATTGATATTTTTCGTGCGCTATCCAAAGCACGCCGGTGGGCTGAAAAAGTTCGGGCCTGCCGGCTTGCGCGAAAAGCTGCTTCCAAAGCGGAAGCGCGCGAAGGGACCAGCGTGTATAGATTTCGTCGGCGCCGTAGCCCATGCGGATGATGCGCGATTCGCCGCCGGAACTTGCGCGAGCGTTCGCGGGGCCGTACGCGTCGAGCAACGCGACAGTGGCGCCGGATTGTCGCAAGCAATAAGCCGTCCACGCGCCGAAGACGCCCGCGCCGATGACCGCGACGTCGTATGTTTTTTGTTCAGGCATTCGAAATCCCGGGAAAGCTTGCGGGAAAGGGCACTAGAAGCCTTCTTCGATCAAGTGGCTGATCGTGAGGTGCGAATCCGGCGACGATTTCTGATTTGCCAGGAGGCTTTCCACGTATTTTGCGAGGATGTCGGTTTCGATGTTCACGGCATCGTGGGCGCTCATGGCGCGGACGTTTGTGTGCGCGTGGGTGAAGGGTATTACGGCGATGTCAGCGACGCCGTCATGCCAGCGCGCGACGGTGAGGCTGATGCCGTCGATCGTAATGGAGCCTTTTTCCGCAACATAGCGGCGCTGGTCTTCCGGCACGCGGACCGAGAGCCACCAGTTGTCGCCTTCGGGGACGAGGCGCGTGACGCGGCCGATGCCGTCCACGTGTCCTTGGACGAAGTGGCCGCCGAGACGCGCGTTTGCCGCGAGAGGGCGTTCGAGATTCACGAGATGGCCGGATTTTTTTTCGCCGAAGGAAGTGCGGCGCAGAGTTTCGCCGGAAAGGTCAGCAGAGAAGTGGTTCTTGTCGAATTCGACGACGGTCAAGCAGCAGCCGTTGACGGAGATGCTGTCGCCGAGCTTCATCTCCGCCGCGAGCGCGCCCGCGCCTTCGAGGCTTACAACCAGGCGCCCGCCATCTTTCGCGTGCTCGAGCGATTCAATTTTTCCTACGTGTTCCGTGATTCCGGTAAACATCGTGAAAATATCCTTGGACCACGAAATCGAGCCCGCAAGCCTTCAGCGAAATATTTTTTAGCGCGGGCGACTTTGCAAACCAGCGCGACGGAATACGAGCCATCGGTACGCCGCCCGTCCCCATGATTTTGGGAGCATAGAAGAGAATCATTTTGTCCACAATACCGGCTTGGAGCGCGGCGCCGTTCAGCTCGGCGCCCGTCTCCAGCAACACATTTAGAATGTCGCGGCGGCCGAGTTCGCGGAGGACGGCACGCAAGTCCACATGGTCGCCACGCGAACGTACCTGAAATACTTCGACGCCCGCGCGGACGAGCGCTCGCGCCTTGGGAGAATCCGAGGGCTGAGTGGTGAACACAATGACGTCGCCTTGTGCTGATTTCACGAGCTTTGATTTCAGCGGCGTGCGCAGGCGCGAATCCACGATGGCACGCAGGAGCCTGCGGCGGCGGGGCAAGCCCGTGCGATCAGACATGCGTGGATCGTCGGCGAGGACAGTGCCGATGCCGGTGAGCAGAGCGTCGGCTTCGTGACGTAAGTGCTGCACAGCTCTGTGCGATCGCTCACCCGTAATCCAGGTAGTGCTGCCTGCATGCGATGCGATCTGGCCATCGAGGGTGAGCGCGGTTTTCAGCGTGACGAAAGGAAGGCCGGTGCGAATCCATTTTGCAAAACCTTCGTTCGCCGCCTCTGCTTTTTGCGTGAAATTCTCGGCCAGGTGAACTTTGATTCCCGCGCGTTTCAACGCCGCAAATCCTCGCCCGGCAACCTTCGGATTCGGGTCTTTCATCGGCGCATAAACATTTTTTATTCCGGCGGCAATGATGGCTTTCGTGCATGGGCCGGTGCGGCCGGTTGTGCAACAGGGCTCAAGAGTCACGTACATTGTCGCGCCGCGAGCCTTCGCTCCGGCCTCCCGCAGCGCGGCGATTTCCGCGTGATCGCGGCGGTCGTAAACGTGGAATCCTTCGCCCACCACGCTGCCGCCTTTAACCAGCACCGCGCCGACAATCGGATTCGGATGCGCTAGAGCGGCTCCCCGGCGCGCGAGATCTAGAGCGCGTCTCATGTAAACGTCGTGATGTACGGCGGCCGCGCTAGTCGAAGAGGGAGTTGACATAGGTTTGCGCGTCGAAGGGGACGAGGTCGTCGATTTTTTCGCCGGTGCCGACGAAGCGGATGGGCAGATTCAGTTCGCGTGCGATGGCCACTACGATGCCGCCTTTCGCGGTGCCGTCGAGCTTGGTCAGAACGATGCCGGTGACGCCGGCGTGACTCCAAAATTCACGCGCTTGGTTGAGGCCGTTCTGTCCAGTGGTCGCGTCGAGAACCAGGAGAACATCGTGGGGCGCGCCCGGAACAATTTTCGCGGCCGTGCGTTTCATTTTGTCCAGCTCGGCCATGAGATTCGATTTCGTGTGCAGGCGGCCGGCGGTGTCCACGATGACCACGTCGGCGGAATGCGCGCGCGCGGAAGAAATCGCGTCGAAGACGACGGCGGAAGGATCCGCGCCGGGTTTCTGTTTTATGACTTCCACTCCGGAGCGGTGCGCCCAGGCTTCCAGTTGCTCGATAGCTGCCGCGCGAAAAGTGTCGGCGGCGCACAGGACAACGCTGGCGCCTTCTTTCTTTAAACGATTGGTGAGCTTGCCGATGGTCGTGGTCTTACCTGTGCCGTTCACTCCCACCACGAAAATTACGCGCGGAGCGGCTTTGGCCAGGTCTGCTGTTACGCCGGTGCCGTTTGAACTGGCCGCGGGCGCTTGAAGAATTTTCACAATTTGACGCTTGAGTTCTTTTTTCAGCTCGGCGGTTTCGGTGAGTTTGTGTTCGTTTACTTGCTGGCGCAAGGATGCCAGAACTTCTTTGGTGGTGCGCACGCCGATATCCGCGCCGAGCAAAGCTGTTTCGAGATGCTTCAGCAATTCAGGATCAACGGGACGATTGCCGGTGAGAATCTGTTCCACTTGCGCGGCAAGCTCCGTCCGCGTTTTGGTAACGGATTCTTTCAGCCGCTCAAGAAGCGTCGGTTCCGGTGGTCCAAAAAGAGAAATCATGACCGAAACAGGCTAGCACATTGATTGATTTTTGGCTCGGTGGGGGGTTCCTCGTGACTTTAATTTTTAGATTCGGCTCATTCTGAGTTCCGAGTGTGTTTAGAGGATAGAACTGCGGCTTGCGCGGAAAATTGAAGCGTGGGATGAGCCGCGGTATCTTGTAACTAGAATGACTGACGATCATACGAACAAGGGAGTCGCGCTACGGCGCGCGCTTGGTGCAAGCAAGCCTCCCGAAAGGATTACCCAAGAAGCGTTTGAGGGTGACAACCGGCATCTGCGGCGGCTTGCGCGACTAGCGCCCAATGAAAGAGCGAACGCGAGCGACCTGTGGACATACACACAGGATCTGCGCTACACCAAAATACAGGGACCTCTACTTGCTTACTTGCTCCCGTTTTGTTTGGAAGCGTGGCGGGATGACCTTCGCGGTTTCGACGGTTACGGCGGATTTGTCGAACACTTGTACCCCGTCTTGGCGGATCGCCACGTCTTCGACGTGCATTTGACCCCGAAGCAGACAGAAGCTGTCTCGACCTTCATGCGAGAATCAATTCTTGAGGAAATAGACGAACAACGAGGGCTCGCCTATCAAGGGATGAACGCGCGGCCATATCGCTGGATTCGGGCGCTAACAAGCTACGGAGTTCTTCTTCCAGACGTGCAGCGCATCTGGACTGCGTGGTGGTCGCTGGACACGATTGGACGTGCAATAGCTGCTGTGCAGTACATCTCGTGTTTGATGTATTCGGAAAATGAAAATCCTGTCTTCTCTCCTTGGACCCAAGATGGTGGCGGCGGTCCACCTTGTCTGTGGGGATTCGAGGGACATCTTTACGAGCACCGCTGGCTGGAGCCAAACGTCACTTTTTTGAAAGGAACTCTCAACGCGACTGGCGTAAGTGAAGTTCTCAGCCGGGCAGTCGAGCGCTTGACTGGACAGCCAGAACATGAGGTGGCGGCCCGGGTGCTTACGGATTTGCCTTTATGTATCACGACGCTAGAATCTCGATGTGCCGAACTCCCACTTCTGCTTCAGACGGCACAACAATCGACTTCATCGCTCGAATGGTCAATCTAAAGAGGAGTTGACGTCAGACTTCGACGAGGGCGGCGGTTAGGCGGAGGCGTCCGTCGGCGATGGCGGATTCGAGAGCTTTGACGACGACGGGGTCGAATTTCGAAATGGCCAGCGAGCGGATTCGTTCGAGCGCGAATTCGAGTTCCATAGCGGACTGGTACGGGCGGTTCGTGGTCATGGCGTCGAAAGTGTCGGCGACGGCGATAATGCGCGCCATCATGGGAATCTGATGGCCGGGCAGTCCGTAGGGATAGCCCGCGCCGTCCATGCGCTCGTGGTGGAGCTCGATGCCGGGCAGCATTTCTTTCAGTTGCGCGACGGGGCGCATGATGTTTGCGCCTTTCACCGGATGCTGCTTCATGATCGCGAATTCTTCTTCGTCCAGCTTGCCGGGCTTTTTGAGCACGCGGTCGTCCACGCCGATTTTGCCCACGTCGTGAAGCAGCGCCGAGATGCGCAAGTTGTCGAGGTCCTGGGCATTCAACTCCAAATATTCTCCGATGATCATGGAATACTTCGCCACGCGGCCGGAATGGCCTCGCGTGTAGGGATCCTTTTCGTCAATGGCCGCGGCGAGCATGCGGATGGAGCCCAGGAACAAGTCGCGATTCTCGGCCGCGGCTTGTTTCAGGCGCTCGACGTACTGCTCGATGTCGCCGGCCATGTGATTGAACGTTTCGGCGAGTTCGGCAATTTCGGCGGCGCCGCGAACTTCCACGCGTTCGTGAAATTCCGCGCGGCTGATGGCGCGCACGGAAAAGACAAGTCCTTGGATGGGCCGCGTGATTCCGACGGCGAAAAGGTATCCGAAAATAAGAGCAAAGATGGTCACGCCAACGACGAAGCGCAGCGCACCCGCGGTGAGTTCGTGGACGCCTGCGTCGATACGGGCTTTGTCCAGGCTACGTTGCGCGATCACAGCCCAGTGAAGTTCCGGGATGGTGCTGTAAGTCCCGATCATTTCCACAGAATGTTTGGAATCGCGCCCGGGCTCCAGGAAGTGCATCGTTTCCGTGGCGCGCAATTCCTGCGGCAATTCCTGAAGATGTTTTACCACCGGAGAAGTCGCCGAAACGTCGCGCCCGGGAACCATTTGGCGAGTATCCGGGTGGGCGACGATCTTGCCGTGCCCGTCCACGATAAAGACGACACGGTCGCGTACGCTGGCGTCGCGGATTCTGGCTAGCAAGCCGTCAATGGAGACGACGGACGCAAGCATTCCGGTGAATTGGCCGCCGGAGGAAAGCGGCACCGAAACGATCAGCGCGGGACGGCTGCCCTGTCCCAAAGCAAATGGCTCGCTGACAAAAGGAAGGCCTTCGATGCTGGCGGTGAACGCGTGTTTCAGCGCGACTTGCACGAACGGATCGCTGTCGGCGCGAAAGCTTCCGGCGGACTGGCCTTTGGCCTGTCTGTTCACGGCGGTGACGTACAGGATGTTCTGATTGTTCTCGACGAAACTCTGCAGCAGGCGCGCAAGTTGCGGTGCGTGAGACGGGTCGTCTACGTCCGCAATCCATCCGGTCAAAGCAAGGACCTGGCGCTGGCTCAGAAGTTGCTCGTTGAGGCTCTGCTCGAATTCCAGTGTTTCACTCGCGAGCGAATGGGTGATTTCGCTTTGCTGCACGCGCTCGGTGTCTTGCAGTTTTTGTTCGCTAAGATTCAGCACCTGGCGGTGATACAGCCATAGAGGCGTGACGCTGACGAGCAAAAGGGCGCCGAGCACGATCCAGAGGATGCGCAAACGCCGAGTCACAGACTGCTTGAGGGCTTCAATGGGCACAAGGATTTCCCGCAGATAAAATGCTAGCGGAGCGCGACGTCGCGCACAACTGGACGAAAGTACTAGGGGTAGCAGATAAGCTACAGAGAGGGTTGGCACTTACGAACAGAACCGGCAGCCGGGCAACTGGCACTCACGGGAATTTTCAGCGGCTAAACCTGCCCAATCCCGTGACTTACATGTTTGCCACTAGAAGCCACTACCCACACGACGAACAATCGCAGCGAACGAGCAGAAATCAGCGCGGGAAATTGATGCGAGGTTCTGTGCCGGCGACTAGGCGCGCGATATTCGGGCGGTGTTTCAGCAATACGAGAACGGAGATGAGCACGGTGCCCAGCGTGACGAATTCGGGAGGCGCGTGGCGCGGCGCGTACAAAATGTACACGAAGACCGGCAGCGCTGTAGCCGCCGCGAGCGACCCCACCGAGGAATAGCGCCAGAAAATTACCACCGCTAGCCAAAGAACGACCGCCGCAGCAACCGCTTCGGGGCAGATAGGAAGAAAAACTCCGAGGCCGGTGGCTACTCCTTTGCCGCCGCGAAATCCCAGCCAGATGGGAAACATGTGCCCGATCACTGCAAGGATCGCCGCGGCCATCATCCAGCGAATGTTGCCGCCAGTCCATCGGGACGCCAGCCAAACCGCCGCGTAGCCTTTCGCCGCGTCGAGCGCCAAAGTGAGAACGCCCGGCAGAAACCCTGCGCTACGAGTGACGTTTGCCGCTCCGATATTCCCGCTCCCGGTGGAGCGAATGTCCGGCCCGCCCATCGCTTTCACGATCAGAAGGCCGAAGGGTATCGAGCCCAGTAAGTAGGCCGCCACGGGAATAAGCCAGCTTGCGTTAGCGATCACGCCGCTCCTTCTTTCACGAACGGAAATGTTGCGAGCCGTGTGTATTCCGCGCCCGAAGGTTTCAGAACACTCTGATAAAGATGAAATTCGGACCCGCGCGCCGACCCGAAATCGTACGACTTGAGATTATTGGCTGCGCGGACAAGCGTGTCGAGACCTTTGTGCGAATTGAAACGCGCCAGTGTGAGATGCGGGGCGTAGGCGCGCGATTCGGCGGAGAAGCCGAGCGGCTGGAGCGCGCGTTCAACGCCCGCGGCCAGGTCCGGAAGATTCGGAGAAGCTTCAACTCCACACCACACAACGCGCGGGTGGAATTCGTTGGGGAAAAATCCGATGCCGCGAAAATTTGATTCCACGGCCCGGCCGGAATGTATGGAAGAAAGCGCCGCGCGGATGGAATCGAGTTTAGCTTCGTCCGTCTCGCCCAGAAATTTCAGCGTGATGTGCATTCCTTCAGGACGCACCCAGCGAGCACCCTCGCATTCAGGCTTCAGACGTGCCATTAACTCGCGAAGAGCGCGGCGAACTGCGTCTGGAATATCGAGCGCGACGAAAAGGCGCATCGCTCAAGCGCGTCCATGCGCGGGAAACAGAAAATATCGGCGGATGGTGTCGAGCGCTTGCTGCGTGGCTTGAAAACGGATGCGCTCGCGGTCTCCGGGGAAGCGAGAAGCGCGTTCGCGGCTGCCGCGCTCGTCGGCGATGCCGATGTGCACCAGGCCGACGGGCTTTTCAGGCGTTCCGCCGCCAGGGCCGGCGATTCCGGTGATGCCGATGCCCAGCGTAGCGCCGGTGCGTTTGCGAATTCCGTCAGCGAGAGCGAGAGCCGTTTCGGAACTGACCGCGCCCTTTGAGTCGATGATGTCGGCAGGCACGCCGACCAGCGAAGATTTTAGCTCGTTGCTGTAGCACACCACGCCGCCGAGAAAATAGGAGGAGCTGCCGGGAACGTTGGTGAGACGCTCGGCGAGCATTCCGCCGGTACAACTTTCGGCCACGGCGATAGTGGCGCGATTTTCGGTAAGAGCGCGCGCCACGATATCTTCGAGCGATTCTCCCTGCGTGGAATACAGATGTTCGCCCAGCGCGAGAGCCATGCGGCTCACGATTTCGTCGAGAATTTTTTCTGCTTGGGCGGCATCGCGGGACCAAATGCGCGGATGCAGCTGAATTCCCGTCGGTGTAGCGAGAATTGTGGTTTCGGTGTCGGGATACAGCGCATAGAGAGGGCGCACGCGCTGCTCCGCTTCAGATTCAGGCAAGCCGGTTACGCGCAAGTCGCGAGTGAACAGGCGCTCGTCATTACCTTGCCGAAGAAGCCGCGCGCGGACTTCGGATTCGAAGATGCCTTTCAATTCCGAGGGCGGGCCGGGCAGCAGGATCACAATGTGCCCGCCGCCTTCCATCCAAAGGCCGGGCGCGGTGCCGCGCGGATTGCGAAGCACGGTTGCGCCGGCGGGGACCATGGCCTGGCGCTCGTTGATTTCCGGCATGGTGCGGGCGAACCGGCGGAAACGTTCCTGGATGCCCCGGAGAACTTCGTCATCGCGGCGCAACTCGCGGCCGAGCAATTCCGCCACAGTTTCGCGCGTGCGATCGTCGTCGGTAGGCCCCAGTCCGCCGCAACCCACGATCAGTTCGGAGCGGTCGAGCGCGTGGCGAAACGTTGCGCGAATTTCGTCGCGCGAATCACCGACGACCGATTTGTGAATCACGCGAATGCCGATCTTATTCAGCTCCCCGGTAAGATAGAGCGAATTTGTGTCGAGGCGGTAGGGCGTCAGCAGTTCCGAACCGACCGCGATGATTTCCGCTAGCATCCCGGGCTTAGGCGTGAAGCGGAAGACCCTCGACGTCCCAGTCGAGAGAGTAGAGTGCGTTGTTGGTTGTAATCATGGCGCGGTGCGAAGGCAGAAGCGCGAGGCCAACGATGCCGCTGCCGCTGACCACAAGCTCGGCTTCGGCTTGCGGAGTGATTCGAACGATACCGCGACTGCCGCCAATCGACGCTGCGACGTAGAGATTGCCGAGGCGATCGAACGCAAGACCCTGCGGGCGTCCGAGACCGCGAAAAAATGTGCTGACTTCCCCGGCGGGATTAATGCGATAGACGGAGTCGAAGCTGGAAGTAGTCGGCCCGCTGACGAAAAGTTCTCCCGCGGGACTAAACGCAAGGTGATAAGCCGAGAGCGAGGGCTCGATGGTGGCGAAGACAAATATTTCGCGGTCGGGAGCGATCTTAAAAATCGTGCCGCTGCGATCGCCGACGTACAGGCTGCCGCCTTTGTCGAACGCAAGGCCGGTGGCGATGCCCATGCCCTCGATCCATTGCATTGCGCGGCCGTCGGCCGAGACGCGATGCACGGTGCCGTCATTGCGGCACGACACAAAAAGATAGCCGTTGCGGTCGATGGCGAGCCCGGTGGGATTCATCATTTCGGTGATAAAGGGTTTTACCGTGTTGCTCGAGGTGACTTTGTAAAGCGAGACCGGAACTTTTTGTCCGCGCTGCCCGCTGAAGGTGACGTAAACGTTGCCTTCGGCGTCCACCGCAGGACTGGCGACTGGATGTAAATTGTCGGCTACTTGCACACCGAGCGCCATGGGAAACGGAGCGCTTTCGACGCTGCCCATGCGTACGCGAACGGCGCCGCCCGCTGCGCCTTCCGGCACACGCGCGATCAAATGATTTTCGGCGGCCATCACAAGGCTGCCTTCGGCTACGCCAAACTGAACTTGCGGGCGCGTGTGGTTGCGCGAGCCGAAACCGCTGCCCTTGATGGAAACTTCTCCACCGGGCAGAGCGGCGGACGGCTTCACGGCTTCGATTCTCGGCGTGCCGGTCGTCTTCAAAGCGATTCTTCCATGTCGAGCGCGTTCAGGCCGCGGTTGCGCGAGCCGAAACCGCTGCCCTCGCCGAGCGCGTTCACGCCGCGTTTGTCATCCCGAGCGCAGCGAGGGATCTGCTCTTGGTTTTGCGATCCGCAAGCCGAGGCGCCCAACATCACAATCCTGCCGCCCTCGCGAGCCACAGTCCGAGCGCCGCGTAAATTCCCGCGACCCAGTCGTCAGTCATGATACCCCATCCGCCGGGTAACGATTCGGCTTGCCGCGCCGGAAACGGCTTCCAAATATCGAACACTCGAAAAAGTATAAAACCCAGCAGCAGATATTTCCAGTTAGCGTTGCCGCGCCACAAGAAGCCATCACGGAAGTTCGACATTTCAACTATGTAACCTTGCGTTGAAGCGGCGACGAAGAGCAAAGGAATCATTTGGCCGGATACCTCGTCGATGACGATCACCTGTGGATCTTTGGCGCCTAAATACCTTGCGGACCTATCTGAGGCCCACACGCCGAGAGCGGCGATCATGAGCGTGAATAAAACCGCAGCCAGCCCGAAGGACGCCACAAAGCTCCCGACATGGAGCGAAGGTTCCCAAATTGTTGTGTGCGGCCACAATTTGAGAAGCAACAAACTTAAAACCAGACCGGCGAGCGAACCCAAGGTGCCGGGAGCTTTGGGAAAGTAGCCGAGGCCACCGGCGGTCGCGACAAAAAGAGCGAAACGCGGCTTCTTCTGCGGTTTAGCTGCAGAGGCTGGCGATGTCACCGACTCCGACGGACCTTGCGCGCCCGCTGAAGCCGGGTCAGTTTTTTCGGTCATCCGCGTCTCGGTCGAGATCTTCGGGGAATGACTCGTCAATAACCGGCTCGCTGATCACATATTTCTCGCTGGCCCATGCGCCGAGGTCCAGCAGTTTGCAGCGCTCGCTGCAGAACGGGAACTCAGCGTTCGACTCCGAGTCGGTCGGCTTACGGCAAATGGGACACTGGAATTTCATCGGCTTTCGCAGATTAGACTAACACGAATAATTTGAACTGGCAGACAGATTGCCGTGCGCGAAAAAGGAGTCCGGGGTGTTTCCGTGCTGAGCGCCTCCCCAGGCTGGATCAGGCGAGGATGGGGAAGAGGTTCGCCGCTGGCGTAGAGATTCCGCGCGGGAGGGAAGGCGTCTCGAAAGCTGTGACGCGGCCGATCAAGTCGTAATCCTTCGCTTCGGTGATTTCGATAGTAGCGAGAGTGCCGGGCGCGGGGAGATCGGCGGCGTCATTCACTCCCTCGAATTCGGTGACGTAAACCTTGCCGTCGATGTCGGGCGCCATGCCTTCCAGCCGCGCTTCCCAAACAAGGTCAGTATCCTTCGAAGGGCCTTCCAGCATCACCTGCAGGCGCTGGCCTACGCGCTTTTTCAAATTGCGCGCGGAGATTTTTTTCTGGATGGACATCAGCGTGTCGCGGCGGCGCGAGATCGTTTTCTCGTCCACCTTTTTATCGAGCGCGAAACTTTGCGAAGTGTCTTCGTCGGAATAGGAGAAGACCCCCATCCAGTCAAATTCCGCCGCCCGCACGAAATCGCAAAGCTCGCGGAAATCTTTTTCTGTTTCGCCGGGAAAACCGACGATGAACGACGTGCGAATCGAAACGCCGGGAATCGCCTTGCGCGCTTTCTCCAGCATTTTCAGGAACGCGTCGCCATTCGAGCCGCGCTTCATGCGCGCGAGAACGTTGCGGCTGGCATGCTGCAGCGGAACGTCGAGATATTTCGCCAGTCGCGGATGAGCGGCAATGGTGTCAAGCAGGCGCGGCGTGATGCGATTCGGGTAGCAATAGAGAAAGCGCACCCAATTCAAATCTGGAACTTGCGCGAGGCGTTCGAGGAGTGTGGAGAGGCCGTCGCGCAAGCCCAAGTCTTCGCCGTAGAAAGTGGTGTCCTGTCCAATCAGCGAAATTTCGCGCACGCCGGCGGCAGCGAGATTTTCCGCTTCGCGTACGACGGACTCAAAACGCCGGCTGCGAAATTTTCCGCGAAGCTGCGGGATCACGCAGAAAGTGCAGGGATGGTCGCAGCCTTCGTTAATTTTGATGTACGCAGTATGGCGCGGCGTGGCCAGAATGCGCGGCGTAAGGTCGTGATACAGATACGTGGGCAACTCCACGGATGCGGCGTCATTCGCGCGCAAGTCACCTTCGCACGCTTCCAGAATTTTTTCGATTTCGCCGGTGCCGATGACGGCGTCCACTTCAGGAATTTGCTCGCGGATTTCGTTGCGATAGCGTTCCACCATGCATCCGGCGACAATTAATTTTTGCGCGCGGCCGAATTTCTTGTACTCAGCCATTTCCAGAATGGACTGCACGGATTCCTGCTGCGCCGGAGCGATGAAGCTGCACGTGTTCACCACCAGGACGTCCGCATCACCCGCGCGCGGCGTGATTTCGTAACCCGAGCGCGCAAGAATACCCATCATCACCTCGCTGTCCACGAGGTTCTTCGGGCATCCCAGGCTGACGAATCCGACCTTCGGCATAACTGTGGAATCCTTCAGGCAGCTTGCAAACACACAATTCTAGCACGGAGGACAGCTTGGCGACTGATGAGCTTCGCGCGGCGGCGGTCAGTTTCCGATTACCGCGTTAAGCAAGATTTGGCCCACGCTGAAGATCATTCGATGAAGGGTTGGTATCCGTCGCCAGGAGGATGGTGCCTCCGATGCATCACCCATATCGGTTCAGTCGAATGTCCCGCGACGTGTTCCCACGCGACTGGCCCGCCCACCGGATCGCGCAGAGTCGTCATCGTCAGCCAATACTCTTTGTAGTCTGAGCTTATGGCGTAAACGACTGTTCCGGGATTTGGAGGCACTTCTCCCTCCCAGGGACCGGCGGCGTTTTTCACGATTCGAAAGTCGTATGCAATCGGCTTGCCTTGACGGAAGTAAATAGCTCGCTCTTGCAGAGGCCGCTCGGCCAGCGCATTCCGAAGCTCTTCTTCACTTGATGGAAATGTTCCGTGCGCTTCGTCCCAGTCGGGAAGACTATGGTCCGCATGCCCCAGAATTTTTAGGTTCGCACTTGCCATGTCTAATCTCGGACCAATGTCTGTCAATATGTCCATGCACCCAAGGCCAAGAACAACTGATGCGACGGACGCCAGAACGCAGAAGCCCTTCCTCCAAATTGCCCGCGCCGCTAATCCTATGCCCACTCCGGAAAGCAGCAAGCAAACCAAGCCGACAACGAGGTACGACCATCGGAAGTACGGGCCGTCAAGGATGTGCACTCGAACCCAATTCCAGAGAAAGGAGGAGCCAAGGAACAAAGCTGGGAGATTGAAGATCGCGCCACATAGCGCAATCACAATCGCTGTCCACCTGAGCACGTTGTTCACCTGTAAAGTATCTCCCTCCAGATTGCTGTTAACAGGACGCGCGTCATTTCCGCGGCGAGCGGAGGGATTCGCGAATCGCCCGGAGGAGCGAGGACATTTGCTCGACCGGAGCGGCGTGATCGCCGAAGCGCGCTGATTGGTAAAGCTCGGTGAGTTGCGCGACGGCCGCCGACAGATCCGTGGCAGGAATAGCGGACGCAAATTCCAGCGGCGTCTGCGACGGGGCTTTCTTCCAGCCGCGTTTTTCGAGCAGGCGCAGCATTTCGCGGTATTCGAGCGCAGCGAGCGAAGCCGTCAAATTTCCGCCACGTCGCGCACGAACTCGCCAGCGCGCGATCAGGTAGCCTATCAACGGACGCCCGCGCAGATAAATCAGCAAAGCAATCAGAAAGACGAGAACGCTCGGCAGAAAATACGGCGAAGCTTCAGTGCGGCGGTCGAGCGCCATCAGCAGACGGATGGCGTCGCGTTGTTTTTCCTGGTAATAGCGCACCGCTCGCTCGCCCCAGTCCCGGGAAGTTTTCTGCACGTTTTGCGCGAGATTCGTCTGATGGCCAAAATCGTAATTGATCACCCACTCATCCCACGCGAACTGAAACCAATCCCAATACAAGCCCATCCGAGCGAGCATCCCTTTGCGTTTTCCGTTTCCCGCAGGAGTGGGGTCGAAGGTAATCCAGCCGTAGCCGGGGAAATAAGCTTCCACCCAGGCGTGAGCGTCGCTGGCGCGAATAATGTAATCGCCGCCCAAGTCGTTGTACTCGCCGGGCAAAAATCCGCCCACGTAGCGCGCGGGAATTCCCAGATCGCGAAGCATCACGGTCATGGCCGAGGCAAAATATTCGCAATGGCCTTCGCGCCGCTCGAAAAGGAAATACGCGAGCGGGTCATCCGTCTTGCGGCCGGTTAAATCCAGCGTGTAGCCGTAATGCGTTTTCAGGTAGAGCTCGATGTTTGCCGCGCGGTCGTAGTCGTTATGCGATTTCTCGACGATTTTTTCCGCAAGCTTTTTGATGCGCGGGTCGAGCGAGGGCACTTGCAGATAAAGGTCCCGGATCTCGTCGGGATAATCCGTCGAAGCTTTCCGCAATTGCGCGGGTGGAATCCTTGGCAGCAGCGAAACACCTTCGTAACGCACCTTGATGTCGTTGTGAAACGGATTGGAAAGCGAACCGGTTTTGTCGAGCAGAAGGTAGGTGTGGTTGCGCGGAACACCCATACGCTCGGATTCGTTGGCGAACCTGCCGCGCAACATTTCGGGCCGAGGCGCCACGAAGACGGCGTCGGTGGCAACCGGCTCCATCATCACGGTGTAACGCAACGGGAAGAAATCAGCGTTGGGCAGACCGGAAGGAGCGAAGCGATACTCCCCGTCAGAATCGGGCGAAAGCACAATCTCGCCGTGCCTGGGAGTGAACCAGCGCTTGCCGTCAAAATTTGTGAGCACGATGCCGCGCCAATGAACGTCTTCGGCGCGGGCGGGATCGCCTTCCACGTGTACACGCATCACCACCGCGGAGCTTTGCTGTATTTTTCCGATTTCGCCGATGGTGATGTCGTCGCCGAAGCCGGTCATTAAGTTTGGCTGCAGATTCAGTGCGCTCAGGTAGCCGGCCGTGAAACGCGGAATCAGAAAAAAGAAAACGCCTCCCACCAGCAGCGCGCTAACGGCGACGAGGACCGACGTTATTCCGAGCGCTCGATTTAATTGCCGCGCCATGGGCGAGCCGGGCTCGAAGGGAGGAGAGACGGCTCCGGTCGCGCTACGCCGTATTTCCAGCGCGACAAAAGTAGAGACGGCCAGCGCGAGAAAAATCGCCAGCATCGCGAGGAAACTTGTCCCCACAGTGAGAATCGCTGAAGACAGCATGCAAGTGAAAGCCAACACGGCGAGAAAAGCGAAATCGCGATTGGTGCGCGCGGAGTAAAGGCGAACGAGCGCGGCGAAAAGCATCAAGTGAATGGCCGCTAGCAGCGCTGCGTACAACGCCGGATTTGGCGCGCCGGCCGATAAGCTTCGCGAGAGAAACCAAAGGTCGATCGGAAAAAATAAAAAGTAAGCGAGGACCATCCAAGTCGCGACGCGCGCGGAAATCTCCGGCCCGCGGCCGCGCCAGATGCGGAACCCTTTGTACGCAAGTGCAATAGGCGGCAACGCCAGCGAAACCGGGTCAAGCTTTCCGGTAAGCACCACGGCCATGATCGCAGTGCACACCAGCAGGAACAGCGACACCTCGAAATAGCGTTGTACTGCGGGGAGCGGCGCCGCGCTGGCTGTAGCAGTGGAGCTCATGGTCTTTTAAGATGCTAGCACCGCGCAGGCCGTGCCTGCGCGCTTTGAAGCGAACCGATGCCGCGGAAATAACTGTACTGCGGCGCGCCCACGATCATGAAAGCTCTAGTGAAGCGGCAAATGGGATGCTGCCGCAGCGATTTTGCGCGTAGCGCTGGAGACGGGCACGTCGCGCAGACTTTCGAGCGCGAGAATACGAGTGCGAGGCAGCCTCGGCAGCCGCTCGACGCGCGCGAGGAAGGGCAGCAACGTGATATTGCGAAATGTGACGCCATGGCGTGCGGCGGGAAGCTCTTCAAGAGCGAAGCCGTCGATGCCGAGAGTGGCACGAAGATGTTTTTCAAGCTCTGCTCGCGGGTGGCGCGCGACTTGCACGGCGGGGAATTGCCACATGCGGGAAAAAAGTACGTGGTCATGCGCGCCCGGATCTTTCACCAGAATCGTGCGCCCGCGCGGATCGCGAAGAATCGCCGCGGCGATTTTTATGCGCACAGCCGCGCGTTTCATGCGGGGAGAAGGGATTTTGCCGGTGAGGCCGAGTTCGTATGCGCGGCACCATTTCGAGACCGGGCATATTTCGCAGCGCGGATTTTGCGGCGTGCAAATCGTCTCGCCCAATTCCATCAGCGCCTGATTCCAATCGCCGGGTGAGCCGCAAGCGAGCCAGTCTTGCGCGGTCTTTGCCAACTCGCGCCAGCGGCGCGGCTCGCGCAGGTCGCCCCGAACCGCGAGAAGCCGCGCCAGCACGCGCGCAACATTCCCATCGAGTACGCCGAGCGGCACGTCGTAAGCGATGCTCAACACGGCGGCTGCAGTGTAGCGTCCAATTCCGGGAAGTTGCAGCGCAGCGTCCAGCTCGCCCGGGAATTTTCCGCTGTGAAGCAAAAGGATTTCCTTGGCCGCGCGATGCAGGTTGCGTGCCCGGCTGTAATACCCGAGTCCGGACCAGAGTTTCAAAACTTCCGCGAGCGGCGCGCGGGCGAGCGATTCCACATCCGGCAGCCGATGCAGAAAACGCTCGTAGTAGGGCATCACCGCCGCGATGCGCGTCTGCTGCAACATTACTTCCGCGATCCATATGCGATAAGGATCGCGACTAGCCCGCCAGGGAAGGTCCCGTTTGTGCGCGCGAAACCAGCGCAGCAATCGCTTCTGAAAATTTTTGAGCTGAGTCCGCGAGAGTTTTGCCTTCATGCGCGAGATATTCTCGCACGAACGCGTCTTACTTCAGGAAATCATGTCGTGGTGGAAACACCGCACGAACGTTGTCATCCCGAGCAGCGAGGCCTGCCTGTCGGCAGACAGGGATCTGCTCTTTCTTACAGATTGGCACTAGAGCTGGTCGATGAAAAGGAAATACGACGAGGACCACAGCGCTGTCGGGATAGAGCGCTGTGGACGGTTCGTAATGACGATCTTGAAAATTTCGCGTTCGTTGGCAAGATCGTCCAGAAACGCGCCGCCAACGGAAGAATCATCAGGTTTGATCATCGCCAGCTCGCGCAACGTGTCATAGATAATCTCGCCGGCCGGCGCCATCTCACTTGTGAAATGGTTTGTGCGGAACTGCATCACAGAATTAATTTCGTTGAAGTGCCACGCAATGCAAGCCGCCATCGTCACCGCGCGCTCGAATCGTTCGGTATGTTCGGCTTCAGCGAGCCTCCCCAGTTCGGCGCGCGGAGGCCCGATAGCCGGATCGAGGACCAGCATCACGCGGCGCTCGTCTTCCCGCGCGAATTCGCGGACCACCAGCCTCCCAGCCTTCGCCGTAACTTTCCAATCCACGAACCGCGCGCTATCGGTGTGCAAATAGTCGCGCAGCGAATGCAATTCGTGCCCGCGCCCTCGAAAATGGCTGGCCATTTCCCCGCTCAGGAGCGGGAGCACTTCGTAGAACTGATCGGTGGGCGCCACGCGCGGATACACGATGATTTCGAGCTGCGAATCCACCTTCCTGCTTTTTTCGAAGAAGCCGAAGGGAAACCGCGTGCGTATGCCGAAAGCATCCTGGCGATAGACGCCACGCCGTTTAAATATCAGCTCCACTTTTTGCCGGGCCGCGCCTTTGCGCGGAATGTAGGGAAAGAATACCGGCCGGCCGAGAATTTCGGCCCCGCCTTTCTTGTTTTCGCCCGCGACGCGCAGTGAAAACGACGGCCATGTTTGTTTTTCGTTGCGCAACTCAAGTTCGGCGAGCACAGGCTGTTCGGCAAAAATATGTTCGGGCATATCGAACTTGAGCTCGATGCCTGTGAGGACGATGCGGGAGAGCACGCCCGAAATCAGAATTCCCGCGAGCGAGCAGGCCAGAAACATAAAAAGCAAATTGTTCCCGGTGTTCATGGCCGCGACAACGAGAACGGAAACAGCAACGAGGTAGACGATGCCCTCGCGCGTGAGCCGGTAGTCAACCTGATAAACCACCCAGCGAAGGCTGGTGCGCCGAGCCAGCGTGGGAACGATGACGATAGCCACCCAAGCGGCGAGGCCAAGCGCAATTACGGTGGTGATCGCGGCCAGACCTATGCGCCCTTGTTGAGACGCGGCAGCCGAAAAAAGCGCGACGATCAGCGCCGCCGATAGCACGAGCATGGCGATGAGGAAACTGCGCCAGCCCTGGCGGTCGCGGTTACTCCAGATTCGAACTATGGGAGTTTGTTCCATTGGCGGTAGAGCCGGCGCGAATCGAAGGCGCGCATCGAACCTCTCGACTCACGCTCTTCGCTCGCGACGACCATGCTCGTCGCGTCGTCACAACGGCACGCGCGTCGTGTCCATGATTTCGCGGAGTATCGCTTCGGCCTGCTCGGATTTTTTCTGCGTGGAAACGTAACGCGAGCTGACCACCACGCGATGCGCGAACA
Organism: Candidatus Acidiferrales bacterium; assembly: GCA_050012235.1. Lineage (GTDB taxonomy): Bacteria > Acidobacteriota > Terriglobia > Acidiferrales > UBA7541 > Palsa-295. The sequence goes on from JBEKHP010000012.1 coordinate 78,813, forward strand.
CCGGAACGATGAGGCGTTTAAAATCGTCCGGCAAACAGTAGTCGCGGCCTTCCAGGAACGCTCGCGCCTGCGCCGCGCGATGCAGCATCACCGCGCCTCGCGGGCTGACGCCCAGGCTCAGTTGTTCGCTCTGGCGCGTGCGCTCGACTATTTCGAGCGCGTAGTCCAACAAGCTTTCTTCCACTTTCACCTGCGAAGCGGCATCCTGCATGGCCACCACATCGGCCGCGTCCATCAATGCCGAAATCTTGTCCACCGGAGCCGCGCCGGAATTATTGCGAATGATTTCTTTTTCGCTCGCTCGCGAGGGATAGCCCATGCGGATGCGCATCAGAAAACGGTCGAGCTGCGATTCGGGCAGCGGATAAGTGCCGTGATGTTCGATCGGATTCTGCGTAGCCAGCACCAGAAAAGGTTTGGGCAGCGGATGCGTATGATTGTCCACCGTGATTTGCGCTTCGTTCATCGCTTCCAGCAGGGCCGACTGCGTTTTCGGCGTGGTCCGATTGATTTCGTCCGCGACGATAATGTTCGCGAAAATCGGCCCAGGCTTGAAGTCGAATCCCGCCGTGGCAGGATTGAACACGCTGACGCCGATCACGTCGCTCGGCAGCATGTCCGAGGTGAACTGGATGCGTTGAAAAGAACAATCGAACGAACGTGCCAGCGCCTGCGCCAAAGTTGTTTTGCCGACTCCCGGAACGTCTTCGATCAGCAAGTGGCCGCGTGCGAGAAGCGTGGTGAGCGCCAGCTGAATGACGTCTTCTTTGCCTTTCACCACTCCCGAAATCGAGCGCAGGAGCCCGGCAAGGCGCGTGCTGGCGTTCGTGGTCGTTGTTTGCAATTGGCACGGCCTTCTGCTACAAAAAGTTAGTACTGTGGGCGACTAGCTCAGTGGTTAGAGCGCTCCCCTCACACGGGAGAGGTCCAAGGTTCAAGTCCTTGGTCGCCCACCACTCCATCAGTTTTAGCACTATTTCCCGTCCGCGCGAAAAGGTGAACGGCTCCCGTGTGTTCAAACGGTGGTTACACGCCGCGCGTCCTCGGCGGCCGAAGAAGAGAAGTAAGGAGGCAGACGTTGCGGCGGAAGCCACTGAACTGCACGACTAGCTGCTCGAAGCTGGATCCCCGTAAAACTTAATTCACTTGGACCGAGCTAATCTTGTTGTTCCAGTTTCGGGACCTGTCGCTCGGCAATCGCCAAGATGCCAAGTCAGAGACGCTGCCATTCAGAGTGGCGCTGTCGCTTTGGAAGTTCGCGTTCTTGTAGATGGTCACCGAAACTCTGCCGTACACCTTAATCGAACTGATCTCGTTATCAAACCCTGTAGGCATCACATTGAAACTGGAACCGCGGCTCATGCAGAAATACTCGCCGCGATAATATTTTTCCTTGAAGAAACAGGCCCCGCGGCTCGGAATCCCCTGGCTCGGCGGTCGGCGACCGTTGCCCGGATCCCACCACCACGGACCGCTGGTGTAAGGATTCACGACGAAAGATCCGCGACAGCCGTGCTGTACCCAAATGCCTTCACCATCCGCGCCCCATGTGCTTCCGAAAACGCACGGAGAGCTGCCAGGGAATTGCTGCTGGAGAGTGGCGCCGCCGCGCGTGTCAGCCACGCAGTAAACCCGCCGCGAAGATCTCGATTCACAGTTGAGCGAGTACGCGGTTCCGGGCTGTTGGCCCACGCCGAGCGTTACCGAGATTCCACCGCCTTGTTGTGGCGCGCCGGAAACGGGTCGAGCTGGTATCAGTAGAATGATTGCCGCAAAAATTATGGCGACTGAAAGAATCGCGATCCCTCGGAGAGTGGCTTTCATCTTTTTCTCCTCTCGGCTGTGAGCCGAGCCGATATAAATTCCGCCAGACTGGCGGGAGTTTACCCAAAGTAGTGCGTCGGTTTCAATGGCGACGAAAAGATCGCGCGTGGGATTTTGATCCGGCCTGCGAGGTTTCGAGATGCCATGATAATCTGTGCCTATTTTACGGGATGCGTGGCGGCGATTTGTTGCTGCCGAAAGAGCTCGGGACAATGACCAATATTCTGCGATTCGTGCAGGTTTTCGCGTTAGGCACGTGGGTAGGATCGATCTTTTATTTCAGCGCGGCGGTCGCGCCGGGAGCTTTCCGCGTCCTGTCGAACCAGGACCAGGCCGGAGCGCTGGTGCAATTCACGCTGGGGCGCCTGCACACGCTCGGCGTGGTCGCCGGGCTGCTCTATCTTTTTGCGTCGATCGGCCTCGCGCAGTCGTTCAAAGGATTGGTCCGCCCGGCGGCGATTGGCGTGCTGCTGATGATCGTCCTCACCATCACTTCGCAGAGTTTTGTGATGCGCAGAATGCTGGCGCTGCGAACAGAAATGGTTTCGGTGATGGCGACGCCGGCGAGCAATCCCCTGCGCGCGGAATTCGACCGCCTTCACGCCATTTCGGTCAAACTGGAAGGAGCAGTGCTGCTAATTGGTTTCGCCGCGCTGTTTCTTACCGTGCGAGAGATGAAGCGTGCGATGTAGCTCACCTCTTTAGAGGTGAGGCCTGGCCTTGACGCCTTTGCTTTTCTTCCGTGCAGCTAGCTTCTTCCGCCGAATCTTCTTGCCCTTCTTTTTCTTGACTTTCTTTTTGTTCGTATTCTTTGTGATTTTTCTCGCGTCCTTTCCTGCGCGGCCGACGACGCGCCACATATACCAGCTCGCGACCGTGCGGTAGGGACGCCAGCGTTCGCCGAACGCAGCCAACTCGCGAGGCTTGGGGATAGCCTTCTTGCGATAGAGAATCGCAAAACCTTTCTGCACGCCGTAGTCGTGAATCGGAAGAACGTCCGGACGCCCCAGCCGAAAAATCAGAAACATCTCAACGGTCCACGCGCCGATGCCGCGCACGGAAATCAGCCGCTCGACAAGCTCCTCATCCGACATTTTGTGTGCTGCTTCGATTGACGGAACGATCCCGTCGATTGTCTTCTGCGCCAGATCCTTCATGGCCGCAACCTTTGCGAACGAAAGTCCGGCGTCGCGCAGCGTTTGCGGGCTTGCCTTTACAATTTCTTCGGGAGTGGGACACTGGCCGTTCGCTCCCAGCGCCTGGATGCGCGCAAAAATCGTCGCAGCCGCTTTACTCGAAATGCTTTGGTGCGTAATCGCTTCGAGCAGCGATTCGTACACGCTGTCGCATTCGTCCAACTTGAAAGGAAATTCCCCGATGTCGGCAATCAAGCGGCCCAGGCGCTTGTCAGCCTGGGAAAGATGCTCGTGCGCTTTCACATGATCGAACGGAAGACTAAGTTTTTCATTCATAGCTGGGCGATAGGATACCGCTCGCCGCTCCTTTTGCACAATTTCACGCGGAGAAGAACTGGCAAGTGTAAAATGCCGTCACTCTGGAACAAGGGTAGCATCGGCCTCGGAGGCCATCATGAAAACGGCGGTCCGGCTCGCAGCGCTCGTCGCGCTCAGTGTCGCGTGCCTGTTTGTTATTCGCGCCGCCTCCTCTCCGCGTGGGTTTCAAAAGGACGATCAAAAGGACGTTCAAAAAGATGACTGGCCCGCCTACGGCCACGACCCCGGCGGAATGCGTTACTCGCCGCTCACTCAAATCACTCGCGAGAATGTTGCGCAGCTCAAAATAGCCTGGACATTTCACACCGGCGATATTTCCGATGGCAGCGGCGGCAGGAAGAGAAGCGGCTTCGAAACCACGCCGATTCTCGTGGACGGAACGCTCTACCTCACCACCGGTTTCAACCGCGTGATCGCGCTCGACCCGGAAACTGGAAAGCAGCGTTGGGCTTACGATCCGCTGTTAGAACAAGCCGCGGACTACGGCGACGGCTTGATCAATCGAGGAGTCGCCACCTGGCTGGATCCCGATCGCGCGGAAGGGAAGCTGTGCCATCGCAGAATTTTTGAAGCTACCTTAGACGCGCGCCTGATCGCGCTCGACGCCGCAACGGGCGCCCCGTGTCCTGATTTCGGCGCGAGCGGACAAGTGAGCCTGAGGAACGTAGCACTCTACTTGCCCGGCCAATACCACATGACCTCGGCTCCCACCGTGATCAGCGACATCGTCGTCGTCGGCTCGGCCATCAATGACAATTCTCGCGTGGACATGCCGAGCGGCGTGGTCCGCGCATTCGACGCACGCACCGGCGCGTTGCGCTGGAGCTGGGAACCTCTCCCGCCGAATGAGCCAGCCTCTGCTGCAAACGGTGGAAAACCTTGGCGCACTGGAGCTGGTAATGCGTGGTCCACGATTGTCGCCGATCCTGAGCGCGGCCTCGTATTCGTTCCCACCGGAAGCGCAAGCCCCGATTATTTCGGCGGTCTCAGACTCGGCGATGACAAGTGGGCGAATTCAGTAGTTGCTCTACGCGCGAAAACCGGCGAACTCGTCTGGGGCTTCCAGCTAGTTCACCACGATCTCTGGGACTACGATACGGCATCCCCGCCCCTGCTTACGACCATCGTGCACGACGGCAAGAAAATTCCGGTCGTGATTCAAGGCAACAAGACCGGCTTCCTCTACGTTCTCAATCGCGATACCGGTGTTCCCGTGTTTGCGGTCGAAGAGCGGCCGGTGCCGCAGAGCGATGTGACGGGCGAAGTCGCGTCGCCGACGCAGCCGTTTCCGTCAGCGCCACCCGCGCTCGTTCCGCAGCGCTATTCCGCGGATGACGCCTGGGGCATCACGCCTGCAGATCGGGAAGCCTGCCGCGTCAAGATGCAAGGCCTGCGCAGCGAGGGCGTTTTCACTCCGCCAAGTGTGCAGGGCACGCTGACCGTGCCCGGAAACGTCGGCGGCATGAACTGGAGCGGCTACGCTTACGATCCGCAGCACGGCCTGCTGCTGGTAAACATGAACAATCTGCCGGCAAGAGTGAGGATGATCTCGCAGTTTAAGATTGATGAAGACTCGGACAACAACACTGACACATCGCACGGTGAATACGGGCGGCAGCGCGGCGCGCCCTACGGCATGTTTCGCCAATTTATTTTTTCGCCGTCCGGTCTGCCGTGCGTACCGCCGCCGTGGGGCACTCTGGCCGCAGTGGACATGGCCACCGGCAAGATTCGTTGGCAGGTCCCGCTAGGCGAAATGGCTCCCGGCACGCCCGTTCCGCCGGGCTCGATCAATCTTGGCGGCCCCATAGCAACCGCCGGCGGCCTCGTCTTCATCAGCGGAACCTTCGACCCGTTCATCCGCGCTTTTGATGTAGAGACCGGCAAAGAAATCTGGAAAGGCCAGCTCCCCACCAACGGCCACGCCATGCCCATGACCTATCAAGTGCGGCAGAACGGCAAGCAATATGTAGTGATCGCCGCCGGCGGCCACGCCAAAGTAGACGAGGAACCTCAGAGCGATTCTCTCGTAGCCTTCAGCTTGCCCTAGTCGCGATTCCGCGCCTTGTAAAATCGCCGTCCGAGTTTGGTTTACTGGTTAGCGTTTCGGCTGCGCTTGGCTCTCGACTAGCGGTACTCTCTTCACGTGAAATGCCTCCAGCGACCCCGCACTCTGCTCCTGGAAGCTGCCCAGCCACTCGCTGGAGGCGTCCTCGTCGAACGAGAACACCAGCCCCGGACCAGCCTCGTACAGGACCACGGTGAAGTCCACCGTTGGACCGCCAGCGCCACCGAGGGGACCGACGGCAAATGGAGTGGCCGACCGGAACGTGTATCGCCCTGCGGCGTCAGGCGCGGCCGCTGTCCCCGCGATCGGAACGGCCGTGTACTCATCCGCCCTGCCCGGTATGAAGGACGCGAACGGATCGCTGATATCTACCGGAGTGGGGGGCCCGCCGGTCGCGGTGGTGAAAACACGCGACGCAAACGTTCCTTGCCCGACGAAGTCAAACTCCCAACCCGGGTTCCCGCTGGGCGAACTGCCGTTGCCGGCAAAGGCCTGCGCCCCGAAGCCGTAGCTGTGGTTGAGGTCTGATCCGTCAGACGCTATGGTCCCTTGCGGAACCACGATTCCCGTGCCCTGGGCGAAATCATCCAGGTCGAGGACAAGGGCGGCCCCTAGGTTGGCCGCCGTAGTGTTGTTGGGATCGAGAAGGTTGAGTCTTGGATCCGTCGCATACAGCCCGAGCGTGTGAATGGATCCCAGCCCCGTGACGCCGGTCATGCTGCCATAACCGAGCACGGTGGTGGAAAAGGAGTAGTTGCCTGCGACTCCGCCGGGAGCGCCCGTGGCCATGATGGTTCCCCCTTCGTCATCATCGCCTTCACCCGTGAATGTAGCGTTAAACGTTCCAACGGCGGTATGGGCGGCAACGAGTTGCCCCGCTGCGGCAAATATGGCGTCCTCCGTGTTGTCCAGGATGCCGAACACGTCCTTTGACAGCACTGTGCTGTCGAAGGTGGTGGCGCTGCCCTGGCCGTAAGCTGAACCCACCAAAGCGTCGAGGTAGTCAACATCGATGATGCGTAATACTTCTGGACCAACGATGTAGTAGACCAGCGAGATGGGTGCGTCGCCGTCGTTGGGATCCGTGAAGCCGCTGATGCTGCCCCGCCCGTACACGTCCGCTCCGACGCCGTTGTCCGTCGCTGTGAGCGTATTCCCCGCGAGCACCGTCCCGAAATCATTTTCGTCGTATGTGCCGTGGATGGCGCCGCTGTTGTTCGAGAACACGCCTCCAAACGCAACCGTAGCCTCGTCCGTGGTGTCCAACCCGGAGAGGGTGAAAGCAAAATTGCCGCCGGCGCCACTACTTGCCGTCTGCAGGTCGAAGCTTCCGCTGGAAGTTGCCGATTTATCAAACTGCGTGATCAGCGCATGACTGGCGTTTATAAACTGAACGGCGAATGTCTCGATGCCGTTCACCCCAACTCTAGGGTTGCTGGCCGAAACATCAAGAACTAGCGTCCCGGTTCCGGTGGTCATGTCCACCGTCATCGAACTGCCAGTGGGGCTGATTACGTCGGGGGTCGTGGGTTCGCCGGGTGACGTGAAGCCGTTCCCGTCGTTATAGTCCTGTTCGCCGCCGATGACGTTGCCGCTCAAATCAAAGCCCACCGCGCCTGCGACGGCGTAGTAAACTGGCCCGAGTCCCGGGGGGAAAGCGGGGTTGCCTTCCAGCCCGTTCACATAAAACACGAACACGATGGCAGCCTGCTTCTGTGCTGTGTTGCTTTCGGTGAAGCTGGCCGTTGCTGTGGCTCCCGCTGCCGCGGCCGTTACTGAGTAGGCGCCGGGCGCCGCGTTTGCAGTGCATGTGATCGATGCGGTGCCATCGGAAGCGGTGGTAGTAGTGGTGGCGGACGGCGTGCAGCTCTGACCGGCTGATCCCGCAACAGGCGTGAACGTAACCGTTACGCCGCTGGCCGCTGCTCCGTTGGACGTCACGGTGGCTACCAGCATGTTGGTAAAGGCGTCGCCGACGGTTGTGGTTTGTCCCGATCCGCTCGTCGCAGTGATCGCGATGGTGGGAGGCGTCGAACCCGAATTGCTGCCGCAATCCGTCAGGAACCCGAAAGCCATGCAAATCAAAATCAATGCGAGAATGCTGGTGAAATTACAGTTCCTCATGGATTCGCTCCTCTCTCATCGCCCTTCACCAGAGTCCCGCTGACAACCGTGTCCGCGTCCGTCTCAAGGACTAGCATTTCGTTCCCACAGTCAACAACCACGAAGCTGAAGTTCATTTCCGGCTGCCCCTTCGGCGTTATGGTAGCCGTGCCCCTGCAGTCCGTGCCGACAGTGTAAGAACCGGAGACGGGCTCCTCCGCGAACGTGAGAATCGTGCCATCTTCGCTACCCGCTATGTGTCCTCTTATCACTCCCGCTCCAGACGGATCGACCGTTAACTTCAACTCACCTATGAACGCCACCGGTCCTGTGGCGGGTGCCCCTGCGAGGAAGGCGCCGGTCGTTTGAAACCCAAAACTACCCTCCACTCCGGCATTGGTGCAGGCCGCGGAGCCCTGCTTCACACCGAATCCCGACGAGGTCGCGCCTGGCTTTTGGAAAAGGAACAAAAACCCTGTTGGCGTAAGCACAAAGGAGACATTGATAGCCGGGTGGCTGCCTACCCTGACGCTGGCTGTGACGGTGCAGTTCGGGGCGACTGCGTATGTTCCGGCGAGAGACTCGGTGATAACGGCACCGTCCGTGTTTTCTGTGACCTCTCCGGTATACGTGCCTGTGGTTGGGTCAAACGTGGCCTGGCTCAAGCCGATAACAGGCGTGCCGCTATCAGTGCCGCCGTGCACAAACCCGTAGGTGCCACTCAGAGAGGCGTTTGAACAGGTCGCCCCGCGCGCACTGCCAATACCGCCAAAAGCTGCAAGCAGTACGATTCCCGCCGTTGCCTTCAACGTGTTCTTCATTGGAGTTCTCCTTTTCGATTCAAGAACGACGAAGCGCATATCCCACGACTGAAAGCCTTGCTCTTCATGACGGACCTCCGCATTTAAGATTGCTCCTTCGCCCCGGATGCCCCAGCTACCGGTTCCATCGCTTCCCACACAACCGTTTCAAGTGGGGAAGTGCGCATCCAACTTAGTTAGCGCACCGTTAGTCCTTATCCTTCATATCCAGCCTTATCCCTTCTGACGTGACAGTTGTTTGAGGCTCCGCACTTAGCAACAAGAATCTTTTGCCTCCATCGACGACGATGATGTTATTTTTATTACCGTTTGCATCGAAGAACGACCCGGTACAGTCCGAATCGATCGTGTAGGTTCCGGTGTTCGGCGGGGAATTTGTCCAATCTTGGATTACACCGTTGGTGCTTCTGGTTGAGCGAATGATGCCGCGCGTCCCAGCTCCGTTTAAGACGTCGAGGCCAATCTCGGCGATAGGGCCGCCCGCGGCATTGTTCACGCCCGTCCGGCTGAAGGCATAGATCCCTTTGAGGCTGGCAACGCTACACCCGCCACCCTGAGCATGAACGTTGATGACGGCGCCTGGAATGCGTGCGAAAGTCGCAAGGATCGCGAAACCTGTGACGAGAAGAAGGTACTTTCCGAACTTGTTCATTTTGATTCTCCTTTTTATCCCCGGTTTTAACGCCGTAATTGGCGAAAGCAGGCGAGAGTTGCATAAGACCCCCGCGTTTGAGAATCGCGCTTCTGTCGCCCACAATTGCGCGGAGTGGTTTTGGGCACAATGGCGAACGCATGGTCTGCAAATGTTTTAGTTCTGACCGTGCAGCTCGATGAATTCAGGGGAGTTGCAGGCGGCGTGTGCCGGGACGGCACATATGTCTTCCGCGGTAAGCAATTGGTGGTAAAGTACCGCCACGTTACTAATCTTGCTATGGAAGCTGCTCCGCAAACCCGAAGGACGCGTTTCGGCCCCTTTGAGGTGGACTTGCGTTCGGGTGAGATCCACAAGCACGGTATTCGCCTAAAGCTCCAGGACCAACCGTTTCAAGTGCTGGCGGTTTTGCTGGAGCATCCGGGTGAGGTCGTTACACGCGATGAACTCCACCAGAAACTCTGGCCTGCGGACACTTTTGTTGACTTCGACACCGGTCTGAACAGCGCCATCAAGAAGCTTCGCGACGTGCTGAGCGATTCAGCCGATGAACCCCGTTACATCGAGACGTTGCACCGCCGCGGCTACCGCTTCATCGCTCCCGTTGAAAACGGCGCAGCGCCAAAGTCGGCTCCCAGCGAGCTACGTGTTGTCCCGGTCCCAGCCCCCGCCTCACCGAAACCGCGCCAGCCTTGGTATCAGCGCCGCGTGGTCGTTGCCGCTGGAATCGCAGGCCTCCTCGTTGTGGCCGCGCTCGTTACCTGGCGCGTTTTTTTCGCTCGGCCCGTGCTGAGTGAAGCCGACGTCATCCTGGTGGCGAGCTTCGTCAACAAGACCGGCGACCCCATCTTCGACAACTCCCTGGACAAAGCCCTCGAGGTCAAACTTACCGAGTCCCCGTTTTTGAGCCTCTTCTCGGAAGCGAACGTGCGCGAGACATTGCGCATGATGCGGCATGATCCAAACGAGCGGGTGACGCCGGAACTGGGCATCGAAATCTGTAAACGACAAGGACTCAAAGCCCTGGTGGTACCCGAGATTGCCGCCGTCGGAAACACTTACCTGATTACCCTGGAAGCGATTGACGCGCGCAATCAAAAGCCTATCGCGCGAAGCCAGGAAGTCGCGGAGAGCAAGGATAAGGTGGTCGCTGCGCTGGGAAAAGCAGGCTCGCAGTTACGACGACAATTGGGCGAGAGTCTGAGCTCTCTCGAAAAGTACAATGCGCCGCTGGACCTTGCGACCACAAGCTCACTCGACGCGCTGCTGGCCTACCGAGCGGGACAGAATCTGTATCGCTCTGGGAAGCGGCGTGAGTCCATTCCTTTTTTTGAAAGGGCGGTCGATCTGGACCCACAGTTCTGTTCTGCTTACAACATGCTGGGCAGTGCCTATCACTCCATTGATAATGGGCAAGCTTCCAGGGAGAATTTTGCCAAGGCTTTTGAGCTAAAGGATCGCCGCCTCACGCAAGAAGAGAATTTTCTGACTACAGCTCTTTATGATTCGTCCATAACGGGCAACCTGGAAAAGGAAACTACTGTACTCGTTTTGTACAAGGAGGCGTATCCACGCAGCGTGTCTGCTTACAATTTGTTGGGGATCGCTTACGCGCAGCAAGGCCGAACGGAAGAGGCTTTACAAAATTTCAATTGGGCAATTGCCCATTCCCCGGTTCCGTCTGCTCAGCACTACTCCAACGCAAGCCAGGCGCTCATGATCCTGGGCCGATTCGACGAAGCTAAAAAAATGCTTGACGAATGGCGTCAGAAAGGATCACTGACCCCATTTCAAAGGGAAATGCGCTACCGGATCGCCTTTATCGAGAAGGACGCAGTAACGATGGACCAACTCGCTCGCGAAACCTCAGCGGATGACGTGACCTGGCTCCATCTACAAATGCAGCTAGCATTCTTGCGCGGCGACTCCGGCACACTGCGTTCGATTAGCGATACTCTGGTGAATCAAGCGAGCCGCGCGAACCGCACGGAAAACGTTTCCGACGAGCTCGCCCGGCATGCCTCGCTTGAATCCTTTCTTGGAGACTATGCCTCGGCGCGGAAGCTCTGCCGCCTAGCGGAAGAGGCGAATAATGACAGTGCAATTGGGATGTGGACTTGTGCCAAAGCATTAGGAACGGCCGGTGACGTCTCGCAAGCTGAAGCGCTGGTAGCAAAACTCGATCAGCGGTTTCCGGAGGACACATTTCAGCAGAAGGTTCTTCTGCCGATCGCTCGTTCCATCATAGAGCGCGAGCGAGGAAACCCGGTTAAGGCCGTCGCTTTGCTCGTCCCGGTCACGCAATACCCGAACGGAGCGGTTTCTTATCATCGTGGACAAGCTTACCTGGCCGCGGGAGAGTACGGCGAGGCTGTCGCCGATTTCAAGACGGTCATCGCTCATCGTGGATGGCCGGAGTGGGAAATATTTTCTCCGCTGGCGCAGCTCGGTCTCGCGCGAGCCTACGCGAAGCAGGGGGATACTGATCTCAGCCGCAAAGCCTACGACGATTTCTTCACCACTTGGAAGGACGCGGACCCGGATATCCCGATACTCGTCCAAGCCAAAGCCGAATACAAGAAACTCGCCGCAACCGCATCTGCCGCCGCTTCAGCGTCTCCGTAGTCTCCTAATTTGGAGAGCCGCACGCGCTTCTAACCTCGGCACGCCTGTTCCACCGATCGATCAATCTTGGCGGTCCGATAACAACCGCCAGCGGCCTCGTTTTCATCAGCGGAACTTTCGACCCGTTCATCCGCGCTTTTGATGTGGAAACCGGAAAAGAAATCTCGAAAGCCCAACTTCCCGCCAACGGCCACGCCATGCCCATGACCTATCAAATTCGGTCGAACGGCAAGCAATATTTGTTGATCGCCGCCGGTGGCCACGCAATAGTAGATGAAGAACCTCAGAGCGATTCTCTAGTAGCCTTCACCTTGCCCTGATCCCGATTTGCGCCGCGAACAATCTCCGCCGCAGTTTTTCAGGGGGTCGGAGCTTCAGTTTACCCTGAACGCAGTGAAGGGCTCCGACAAAAAAATCGGCGCGCAGTCCTTCCTTTCGCGGCGCAGTTCCCGCGAGCCGTCGCCTTTGCGGCTCTCCAGATTAAGACACAACTCCCACTTCGGTTGTAGGTAGGAGCGTCGTTCGCTTCCAAAACGGAGGACGACCATGAGCTTGAAAAAGGTTGACTAGTCGACAATTGTGGTGTAAGTAAGCGCGCATATAGCTCGTGCCTTTTTGAAGTCATACAGGCGATTGCGGATGATACCAATGAGGAATCTTTCTATTCAGCCGCTGCCATTCTTAAGGCAGCAGTCCCCTGCTGTGTTCCGAGCGTTCTCACGGAGGCGCGCCATGAAAACCTTTCTACATCAGTGCATCAGTATTTTCCTAGCCTGTTGCATACCGCTGCAGGCTGCATCGGGACTCGAACAAGAGAATACCTCGGGGGCGGTGTCAGGTACGCAAGTAAAGCAGGTGTCTGCACAAGAAATCAGCAAAGACACTTTGATCAGCAAATTTCAGGAACTCCAACAGCAGAGCCAAGCGATTCAGCTCCTTGACAGCAAACTGAGAAGCCTCCAGTTCTCGCCCGCTACCGATCCTGGGAGATATTGGGGACAAACTGCCACGTTCGAAGGAACCGTTCAGGGAAGTACGCAAAGCGTCGTCGGTACGTTCTACATCCACGACTACGTAAACCAGAACTCGAAGGATGGCGTGGCACTTGGCCAAGTGACGCTGACCAGTAGTTCCGGCGCCTCAAAAACGTACGCATTCTACCTTGTCGCGCCCAACGGCGATCCCACCAAAGCTCAGGAATACGCGGTCGTTAATAATGAGGTCACTTTGCAGCACAGTGTATTTACATGCGTCCAAGGGCAGCTTCCGAGCGTGGGTGCCACTTGCGCGACAGCGGCTGTAACTTGCATAAAAACGGCTTTCGTCACGGCGTCGACGGGAGTGGGGACCGTGTTTTCCTGGGCTGCATACGCAGGATGTGTGGCCCTTGCCTGTGGTATAGCTTTCGTGAAAGCTTTCTTATGCTGTGAGTGCAATGGAGACATTTGGTGCAAGTATATCGTCGGATCCTGCTCCCAGGGTCCAACACCCTGGGTCAATAACGATCTCAGTCAGCTGTCCGGCGCGCCCAGTGCGCCCTCGGAAAATGCTCTGGACGGGTATCAGACCTCGAACGGCAACGAGCACGTGAACTACATTGGTGCCGACAATCACGTTTATGAATTAATTTACACCGGCAAGTGGGCCAACAACGATCTCACTAAGGCGTCTGGCGCGCCCAGCGCGGCTCCGAGAAGTGCTCTGAACGGGTATCAGACCTCGAACGGAAACCAGCATGTGAACTACGTAAGCACCGACAATCACGTTCATGAATTGGTTTACACCAGCAAGTGGGCTCACAACGATCTCACGCAGCTGTCCGGTGCGCCAAGTGCGGCCTCGGGAACCGCTCTGAAGGGGTATCAGACCTCGAACGGCAACGAGCATGTGAACTACGTGGGTACCAACAATCACGTTTACGAATTGGTTTACACCGGCAAGTGGGCCCACAACGATCTCACGCAGCTGTCTGGTGCGCCCAGCGCGGCTCCGAGTGCTCTGGAGGGGTATCAGACCTCGAACGGCAACGAGCACGTGAACTACGTGGGCACTGACAATCACGTTTACGAATTGGTTTACACCGGCAAGTGGGCCCACAACGATCTCACGCAGCTGTCCGGTGCGCCCAGTGCGGCCTCGGGAAGTGCTCTGGACGGGTATCAGACCTCGAACGGCAAGGAGCACGTGAACTACATTGGCACCGACAATCACGTTTATGAATTAATCTACACCAGCAAGTGGGCCAACAACGATCTCACTAAGGCGTCTGGTGCGCCCAGTGCGTCCTCCGGAAGTGCTCTGGACGGGTATCAGACCTCGAACGGCAACGAGCACGTGAACTATATTGGTGCCGACAATCACGTTTATGAATTAATTTACACCGGCAAGTGGGCCAACAACGATCTCACCAAGGCGTCTGGCGCGCCCAGTACGGCCTCGGGAAGTGCTCTGAAGGGGTATCAGACCTCGAACGGTAACGAGCACGTCAACTACATTGGCACCAATAATCACGTTTATGAACTGGTATACCAGTAGCCCTGCGACGATCTCTCGGCTCTACTGGGAAGCTGTTTTTCGGAAAAAAGATCGCTCTAACCCCTTGATTTTTTATATATCTACGTGATACTATACCTATGAGTACTATGAGGCTCGTATTAAAGGACTTATGAGCCGGGAGAAAGTCCCGGCCCAACTTCGAGCCCGCGCTCTGAGCGTGGGCAGAACAGCAGAAAATGACCGATCTTCTAATCGAGAACTCGATTTATTAGAACCCCGCGTATCTCACTCAAAACAAACGACGGCGCCCCTTCCTAATCGAGAACTTTCAACCATTCCGAACACGAATTTCTCGATTGAAACCCCCTCGCCGATCCTTTCCGCCCCGTCGGCTCAGCTCCATCGTATGTGCTACTATCATCGGCTTATGAAAACTGGAATTATTGGACTGCCGCTGGTAGGGAAGACGAGTCTGTTTCGAATCCTGACGCGCGCGCGTGTGGAAGCGCGAAGCTCACCAAATCAGGCGCACGTGGGAATCGCGCGAGTTCCGGACGCTCGCGTGGTGAAACTCTCCGAGGTTTTTAAGCCGAAGAAAATCACGTATGCGACGATTGAGTACGTGGACGTAGGCGGCTTGCAAAAAGACCGCGAGAAAAATTCAGCTTCGCTCGTCCCTTTGCGCGAAGCAGACGCCCTGGCTCACGTGGTTCGGCTGTTCGAAGACCCCGCGGTGCCGCACGAGGGCGGCTCGCTCGATGCCTTGCGCGATATCGAGAGCGTTGAAATCGAGCTGATGCTGAACGATCTGGAACAGGCGTCCAAACGCATCGAGCGCGTGGAAAAAGATTTGAAGAAAAAGAAAGAAACCATCCTCGAAGCTGAGCTGCAGGTTCTAACCCGTTGCCGCAAAGCGCTGGAGAGCGAAACGCCGCTGCGCGAACTCGACTTCAAACCCGAAGAGCTGAAGATGCTCAGCAGCTTTGAATTTCTCACCCGAAAGCCCATGCTCTACGTGCTGAATCTCGGCGACGACGAAGCCGCGGACATCGATCGCGTGATCGAAAAACATCATCTCGAGAAATTGACGTCGAAGGTTCGCACGGCCGTGGTGCCGTTCTGCGGCAAGATTGAAGCCGAGCTTTCCGAGTTGCCCGATGCGGAAGCTGCGGAAATGATGCGCGCATATGGTTTGGCGGAATCGGGCCGCGACCGTCTGATTCAGGCCA
Source organism: Candidatus Acidiferrales bacterium (assembly GCA_050012235.1). GTDB lineage: Bacteria > Acidobacteriota > Terriglobia > Acidiferrales > UBA7541 > Palsa-295. The sequence continues at coordinate 94,145 of JBEKHP010000012.1, forward strand.
GCTACCGTCTGCTCGGCTTGATTTCGTTTCTAACTTGCGGCGAGCCGGAGTGCCGCGCCTGGACCATCGAACGCGGAATGAACGCGCAGAAAGCCGCAGGCGCGATTCACAGCGACATCGAGCGCGGCTTCATCAAGGCCGAAGTGGTGAACTGGGAAGATTTGCTGAAGGCCGGCGGATTTCCCGTAGCGCGTGAACGCGCCCAAGTGCGTCTGGAAGGCAAGGACTACATCGTGCAGGACGGCGATGTGATTTTGTTCCGCCACTCGAGTTAACCGCATGTTTTCCTCGCAAGCAAATCGAATAGTTCTGGCGCTGTTGCTCGGAGTGAGCGCTGCCGGCGCGAATGTAGTCGGCGGCTCGCTGATCACTCGCGCGCGTTCGCTAAAACATTACTTGAAATATTTCATCGCGCTGGGCGCCGGGTTCATGCTGGCGACGGCGCTGCTCGAAATGATCCCGGAGTCCCTGAAACTCCAGGCCGAAACAGGTTCGATTTTTTTCCATGGCGCGAGTTCTGTTTTTGTGTTCGTCCTGGCCGGGTATTTGCTCGTCCATTTTTTTGAGCACACCGTAGCGCCGCACTTTCATTTCGGCGAAGAAACCCATCACGAAGAAATATCGGGCGCGCACGCAAGTTATGCGGCATTGCTCGGCCTGGTGATCCACACTTTTTTCGACGGCGTGGCGATTGCTTCGGGCCTCCTCGTTTCCACCTCGCTTGGAGTCGTAATTTTCCTGGCGATCTTTCTGCACAAATTGCCGGAGGGATCTACAGTCGCGTCTCTGATGCTCGCGAGCGGCCAGAGCCGGCGCATGGCGTTTTATTCCTCGGTGATATTGGGGGGCTCAACTTTGCTCGGCATGGCTTTAATGTTCGCGTTCGGTAATGTGGTGAGCGATGCGCTGCCGTTTTCGGCTGGAGTTACCCTGTACGTGGCCGCCTCGGATCTGATTCCCGAAGTGAACCGCGAGCCCGGCCCAGCCGTCGCGCTGCTGGTGTTTCTAGGCGTGGCTATCCTGCTGGGGCTGAAGGCGCTTTTCCATGTCTAAGCTCCACTTACCGGTCCTAAGCCATTTAGATTCAGCAACCTTTAGCCGCCGCAGGTGTTATAGAGATGCAGGGATACGGGTTAAGCAACGCTCCCCGACCTGCAACTTTAAGTGGCCACAGGTGTTAGATACAATGTGGAGGCCATGACCAGGTCTGACGTCCAACTGATGCTGGACGTGAAGGCT
>JBEKHP010000013.1:0-93283 GCA_050012235.1 Candidatus Acidiferrales bacterium
CAGCCAGACGAAAATTGTTCAGGATCCGGAAATACGCATAACCGATGGACAAAAAGCGACTCTGAAAATCGGTTCGCGGGTTCCAGTAGCAACGGGAAGCTTTCAGGCGGGCGTTGGAGTAGGCGTCACCGGCTCAGCGGGCGTCGTGAATCCCCTGGTTAACACGCAATTTCAGTATATCGACGTAGGTGTGAACATCGAAGTGACGCCCCGAGTACATCCCGACGGCGAAATCAGCATGAAGCTGACCGTGGATGTTTCTCAAATCACCGGCACCAGCAACATCGGCGGAATCAACCAACCGGTCATCGGCCAGAAAAAAGAGGAAGCTGACATTCGCTTGAAAGAGGGCGAGGTAAGCGTTCTTGGCGGGCTGATCGAGCGAACGGATACGAAGCTCATCAACGGCATACCGGGTCTGGGCGAAATTCCGGCAATCCGCTATTTGTTTTCGGACAACAGCCATGAGGTCGAGGAAGACGAAACCTTAATCGTTTTGACACCTCATGTCATTCGGCTGCCGGCGTTTTCCGCTGCCAATCTTCGTTCGATGGCAGCAGGTACGGATTCGAACGTGCGCGTTTATCACGAGGATTCAGAAGTGATGCCCGTGGGTGGGCCGGCGCAACCCGCGGCTGTGGCTGCTCCGACGCCAGCCGTTGCTCCTGCGGCTATGGTGCCGACTTCCGCGCCGCAAGCAGGAACTGCCGCTGCCAGGCTTCATTTCGAGCCTGCGGCCACTACGATGAAAACAGGCGACACCACGACGCTCGGCCTCGCGGTTTCAAACGTGAACGATCTTTACTCTATTCCTCTCCTGGTCCACTACAACCCGGCTGTGATTCAGGTGGAAGAAGTCCGCAATGGAGGCTTTCTCTCAGGCGGAACGCAGGAGATTGCCATCGTACAACGAATCGATGCGCAGCGCGGCGAAGTGGTCGTCTCCGCCACGCGCCAGCCCAACACGCCGGGAATAAACGGCACTGGAACGCTATTGGGTTTCGTTATTCACGCCATCGCGCCGGGCAATTCATCGCTTCAAATCTTGCAAGTGAACGCGCATGACTCGCAGCAGCGGACCATTCCGATGGTATCCGGAGAAGCCACGATTCAGGTGCAGTGATCGAAATGATCGGGACTTTCAGCCTCCAAGTACCTCGCCGATTCCCGCGACCGCGCTTTTTAGCATCGGGAGTTTCCGGGCGCGCGCGCTCAACCGCCGCAGGAATGACGCTCATCGAGCTGATCCTTGCTTGTGCGATTCTTCTGATCTTGGCTACAGCGGCGATACCCCTGGCGCGCGTCACGGTGAAAAGGCACAAAGAAGATCTCCTTCGTTACGACCTGCGGCAAATGCGCGACGCGATCGATCGCTACAAAGATGCGGCTGACAAGGGCCAAATCCAAGTTCAGGCCGGAACCGAGGGATATCCGCCTGACTTGCAGACGTTAGTTCACGGCGTCGCGTTGACCGGCGTTACCGGCAAAAATATCCGGTTTCTCCGCAGAATTCCAACCGATCCCATGACCGGAACGCAAGACTGGGGATTGCGTTCTGTCCAGGACGATAGTGATTCAACTTCCTGGGGCGGTCAGGACGTCTTCGATGTATTCACCAAGTCAGCGGGAACCGCACTGAATGGAACCAGGTACTCGGACTGGTAAGCGCGCGGATGGGAGTTGGGCAATGATTCACCGGGATAAATTCAAAATGGATCGCGTGAGCGGCGGTTGGAGAGCGCAGCGCGGATTCACCATGATTGAGTTGATGGTTGTGATCGCAATCATCATGATCCTCGCTACCATTGCCGCCGGAAACTATCAAAAATCGGTTGTACGGGCAAAAGAAACGACGTTGCGTACCGACCTGAAGGTTATGCGCGACGCGATTCAGCATTACACGGAAGACAAGGAAGCGGCGCCCACTTCGCTCGATGATCTGGTGAGCGCGCATTATATTGGGCAGATCCCGAACGATCCGATGACGGGTGCGAAAGACTGGGTCACATCTTCGGAAGACTTGGAAGTGAGCCCGGAACAAAGCAGCTCGGGAATCACTGACGTGCACTCGGCCTCTGACAAAATCTCCCCCTTCGAGAATGATCCTTACAGCTCGTGGTGACGAGCTGACGCTGCTGTGGAACTCCGCCGCTGGTTTTCGCGCGTCGCCGGCGTCATACAAAACGCACAAAGCTTATTGGTCGGGCTGATTTGACCGCGTCGCGCACATCCGCTATCATGTTTTCGCGGGGTGGAGCAGCCTGGTAGCTCGTCGGGCTCATAACCCGGAGGTCGTTGGTTCAAATCCAACCCCCGCAACCATTTTCCTTCCCGCTACGTTCCCTGCTGTGTCCCTGTGCTAGCCGTCCTACAAAGTCGCGCGAGAAAATCATCGCTGCTATGAGCTAGCCCCGCCTGATTCAAGTGGCCGTACGAAGGCTAGGTGCCGGTGTGTTCGCGGAGAATTCGGAGGATGCGCCGCAGCGGCTCGGCAGCGCCCCAGAGCAACTGGTCTCCGACGGTAAACGCGCCAAGAAATTCGGGTCCGAGATTCAGCTTGTGAAGGCGGCCAACGGGAATGTTGAGCGTTCCCGAAATGGCTGTGGGTGTGAGGCAGCGAACGGTCGATTCTTTGTCGTTGGGGATCACGCGTGCCCACGGGTTTGCCGCAGCCAGCATCTGCTCGATTTCCAGGAGCGGGACGTCTTTCTTTAGCTTGATGCAGAGGGCTGCACTATGGCAGCGCATGGTTCCGATGCGGACACAGATGCCGTCAACGGGCACGGGCGGGTCGAGCCCCAAAATTTTGTTCGTCTCGGCCATACCCTTCCATTCTTCTCGGGTCTGGCCGCCGGGCATGTCTTTGTCGATCCACGGAATCAGACTTCCGGCAAGCGGCACGCTGAACTCCCGGACGGGCAACGAGCCCGAGCGCTGTGCGTCGATGACCATGCGATCGACTTCAAGCGCGTTCTCCGATGGAGTTTTTCGCGCGGGGTCGGTGAGGCGCTCCATCTGCTTCACCAGCTCCAGCATTTTGGCGGCGCCGGCACCGGACGCCGCCTGATAGGTCATGGACGTGATCCACTCGACCAGGTCGGCTTTCAGCAGCGCCCCGATGCCCATCAGCATTAAGCTGACGGTACAGTTCCCGCCGACAAATGTGCGTACGCCCTGCGCGAGTCCGCGTTCGATCACATCCGCGTTGACTGGGTCGAGAACGATGACGGCGTCGTCGCTCATACGCAGAGTGGACGCGGCATCGATCCAGTATCCCTCCCAGGCGCTCTGGCGCAGCGGCGCATAAACCTCAGCCGTGTATTCACCACCCTGCGCGCTAAGAAGGACATCGCAGCTCGCAAGGTCACGGAGGTTCGTCGCATCTTTGAGGGTCGCTCCGTCACCTTCTTTCGGCGGAGTTCCGCCGACATCAGAAGTGGAAAAGAAAACCGGCTCGAGACGCGCGAAGTCGCCTTCTTCCCGCATTCTCTGCAGGAGAACGCTGCCGACCATTCCTCGCCAGCCGATAAACCCAACTCGCAGCATGAGCCTCCGAAGTGCCGGTTAGTTTACCTTGTTCCGTTGCTTTTTTTTGATAGCCGATGCGGTCTTCAACTGCCGGCTCGACGGGAAGTATTTCGCGTACAGAGGGGGTTACTGCTGCTGCTGTTCAAACTGCGCCCTAGCCTCCGAGCTAACGGGCTTGGATCGAATCACGGTCGTGGTCGGAAGCTCCTCCGGCTCCGGCGCGTTCACCGGCGACACGGCTACCATTACGCTGAGTTCGCTTTCCGCCTCGCCCTTGTACACTCCTCGCGTCGGCGGCACATCCGCATAGTCTCTTCCAACGGCCACGCGAATATGTCGCTCGCAACCCAGCAGGTTGTTAGTGGGATCGAACGCGACCCACCCTAAGTCGCCCAAATACGCTTCCACCCACGCGTGTGTTGCACCTGCCGGGGAACGGTCGTGGGCTTTGTCCTCGTGATAGAGATAGCCGCTCACATACCGGCACGGAATCTTCAGCTGGCGCACCAGCGAAATCATGATATGCGCAAAATCCTGGCACACGCCGCCACGCGACCGCAGAGCATCGTCGATCGGGGAATCCACTTTGGTCGAGTTTGGCACATAGTCGAAGAGTTCGTAGAGCTTCGCATTCAGTTCCTGCAGCAGAGCCAGCGGTTTGTCCCGGCGCTTGGCATGCAACTCACGCGCGAGCTTTTCCAGCAGTACCGTTGGCGCTGCATACTGGCTGGGAAGTAGCATCTCCCAGTAATCGGTTTGCGCCACTCGCGCGTCCAGTTCGTCCCAATCGGCCGCAGCCTCCTGGCCCAAATCACGGGCGGGCAGCACGTCCACAATCGCCTGGGCCGTGATTTCGATCAGCTTGAGTTTCTCCGGAATGTCGAAATGGTGCACGGCATTGCCGTAAAAATCGCGATAGACCATCGTGGTCGCACGCGGAGTCACGTCCAAAGAAAAACTGAGACACCGCTGGCGGAAATCCGTGCGCGGCTGCATGCGCACTTCCATCACGCTTTCCCGCACCGCGGGTTCGTACCGGAAACTCGTAATGTGCCGCACCGAGTAAGCCATATTTTTCGCCGAGATTTCCTAGCCGCTCTTGTCGCTACCTGTTTGCTTGTTCGTACGATGCCAAGCCCGACTCGATCGAATAATCAAAGTAAATTTGATGAATCGCCGCATGAATCTGCGAGCATTCGCTTCGGATATTTCTCAGATAGGTTTGCGCGCCCTCCACGATCACCTCCTCAATTTGGCTGAAGCTCAACTGCGCCCGCAGTCTCCCCGCGATTCGTGTGGGCAATTCTTCGCGCCGCTCTGTCAATTCCGAAATGATAAGTAGGGCCGCGTTCACACGATCCACGGAGAATCGCACGGAATGCGGAAAATCCGGGTTCAGCAGCAGAAATTCGGCCACTCGCAACGGCCGGATTTCCGCGGTATACGCCTTGCAATAAGCTTCAAACGCCACGCATGCCCGCAGCAGGCCCACCCATTCGAGGTATTCCGCGCTTTCCACCGTCTGGTTCGAGGGATAGCCGACGCGGCTGAAGTGTGTCTCCATCAATGCCGCAAGCGTGTCGGCGCGCTCCACGTATCGGCCCAGCTGAATATACTGCCAGCCCTCGCCATGGCTCATGGTGCCGTCGGTGATCCCTTGAAACAGATGCGCGCCTTCCTGTACCGCGTGCAGGAAGGCGTGCGACTTCAGCATCCACGCTTCTTCCGGCCACGGGTCCATCACTTCCAGATACAGCCGATTCAGCTGCTCCCACATCTCCGAACTGCATTGTTCGCGGACATGCCGAAGATTCTCTCGCGCCGTCGCGATGCAAGATACGATCGAAGACGTGTTCGTACGGCTGAACACCAGCGTGTTCAATAGCCGACTGGGCTCGAGTGCAGGAACCTCCGTTGCCGGAAGGCGCAGCGCCTCGAGCAGGAATTCCCAGCGTCCCGCGGCCGCTTCCGGTGATTGGTCCAGCCAAAGTTGTAACTCGACGTCCACCAGTCGCGCGGTCTGCTCCGCGCGTTCGAGATAGCGGCTCATCCAATACAAACTGTCGGCCACGCGCGAGAGCATCCCCGTGTCGCGCTGAAATGTCCGGGCAAAATAATTTCGAGAAGATCGCATGGTTTATGCCAGCTTTCTTTGCGCCAGGCCTTTCCACACTTCGTCTGAGATTTGAGCCACCGGGTCTTCCCCGTTCCCCGCTCGCAATACCCAAGTGTCCTTGCTTCCGCCGCCCTGCGACGAGTTCACCACCAGCGATCCCTTCCGCAGCGCTACCCTGGTCAGTCCGCCGGGAACCAGCGTCACTTTCTCTCCCATCAGGATGTACGGCCTCAAATCGATGTGACGCGATTCCACCTCTCCATCTATCAAGCATGGGGCACAGGAAAGCGCCAAGGTCGGTTGCGCGATGTAATTGCGCGGGTCGGCCAATATCCGTGCGCGGAAATCGTCGCGCTGCAGTTTCGTGCTCTGCGGCCCGATGAGCATTTCGTATCCGCCCGATTCGCCGACCGCCTTCACCACCATCTTCTCCAAGTTATGCAGCACATGCTTCCGTTGCACCGCGTCCGTCAGCAAATACGTTGGAACATTGGGAAGAATGGCGTCTTCCTGCAGATAAAATCGGATCATCTCCGGCACGTATGCGTATATGGCTTTGTCGTCCGCCAGACCCGTCCCGATCGCATTCGCTAAATTTACATTTCCGGCGCGGTACGCGTTGAATAGGCCCGGCACGCCCAATGTGGAATCGGGCCGGAAACACAGCGGATCCAGAAAATCGTCATCCACACGGCGATAGATTACGTCCACGCGCCGCGGCCCCGCCGTCGTGCGCATATACACCACGTTGTCGTGCACCAACAAGTCACGGCCTTCGACCAGCTCAATCCCCATCTGCTGCGCCAAAAAAGTGTGCTCGAAATAGGCGGAATTGGAGACACCTGGAGTCAGCAAGACTGTTACCGGGTCTTGCGGATACTTGCAATTCTCCGGAGTCAGACTCCGCAATGTCGCCAGCAAAGCCTGCGGGTAATGATCTATCGGGCATACGCCGTAATCCCGAAACATTTTCGGGAAAACACCCTTCAAGGCCTTTCGGTTCGCGAGCATGTAGGAAACACCGCTAGGGACGCGCAGGTTGTCTTCCAGCACGACGAAATTTCCGTCCGGCATTCTGATCAGGTCCGTTCCGCAGATGCTCACATACACATCCCGCGGCAGATTCAACCCGCGCATCTCTCGCCTGAAATGTTTGCAGCTATACACCAGCTCCCGGGGCACGATGCCTTCGCTAAGAATCCGTCCTTCGTGATAAACGTCCCGCAGAAACAAGTTCAACGCCGTCAGCCGCTGCGTCAGCCCTCTCTCGATCTTCGCCCATTCACCGGCGGGAATGATTCGGGGGATCAAGTCGTTAGGGAAAATACGCTCAGCGCCTTCCTTGCTCCCGTACACGGTGAAGGTGATTCCTTCGTGCAGAAATGTGAGGTCCGCCGCTTGCTGGCTTTTGCGCAATTCCTCGGGAGGGAGCCCCACGAGCGTGCGGTGCAGCGCCCGATAAAACTCTCGGGGCAGGCCCGGGGCGCTGAACATCTCATCGTAAGCGGAGTTGAATCTGTAGTGCAGGAATGGATGGGAAGCTCCGAATGACGGCATGGCCGCTGCAGTCATAGGGCCTTCTCGCGCTTCAGCATTTAGCCCCCCGACTTCTTATAGCGGCTGGCCTGGAAATTTCTGTAGATTTTGTTCGCAGGCCTGATTCGAACCGCTCGGGACTTTCAATGTAGGCAGCGCATGCCGATAAGTCCAATCCAAATTCTTAATTCAACCTATAAGGGCTATCTCATCCTTAGGCGCACGGCTCACGTCAACGCGTCCGCGTGCTATTTTGCGGCGGGTAGATTCGCAAAGCCCGCTGCGGAAGTGATGCGCGCGTCGGGACCCAGCGCAAACACATTGGTCCCGCTCATGAGTTCCCGGCCGTCGGCAGCGCTCGCGATCCAGTCTGCCAGCACGACGCCTTGGCACTGTCGCACGTCGCCGTTGCGACGCATCCGCACCCCGGGCATGAATCGCTGCGAGGCTCCGGCGTGGGCCGAGAGGTCGGCCAAGCCGTCGAGCAAACTGAAGCGGTCGCGGAAGCGGACATCCGGCGTGGCGATCTTGGCGAACGCCGCGTCCCGAGCGCGGTCGTCAGGCACCGTCCATGCTTCAAACCATCCGTCCACCACGCTCGCCGAGTTCGCGAACACTTCATCGGAGACGATGTTCGCGAAAACCGAAAGCTGATAACGCCATCCCTGCACATGATCGTCACGCACAGCCGCTTCTGGAAATTCGTGCAGAAGATGAAGGCGGGTGCCGACTTCGCAGGGTTCCAAAGAAATGGTGACGCGTGAACTGCCCGGCGGAATCGGTTTGCCGGTGGCAAATCCGTAAGTGAACACGATGCTTTCCGGTGGAAGCAGTTCGAGGACTTCGCCAAGCGCTTCCACTCCGCCGGGGTTGCGAATGAGGACCTTTCCTCCGGCGCGAGCGTCAATAGTGGAACCGACCCCCCACCATTTAGCCCATCTTGCGCTGTCGGTGAAGAAACGGAAAACGGTCTCAGGCTTTGCTTGAATTACGACCGAACGATCTAGCTTGTGCGTAAGCGGTCCCATGATTTGGCAACCTCCTAAGTTTTTCTCCGTCGGCGGCGCGGACGCGGGCCGCGACGAGATTCCTCCAACTCGGCTTCCAGCTTTAAGCTCCATAGCTTGTCGTCCCACATACGTTCCAGCATCTCAGCCAACGAACCGAGCGCCTCGCGGCGGGCCCGGTAAAACCTTTGGCGGCTTTCCGCGCGCGCCTCTACCAGACCATCTTCGAGCAAAGAGCGAAGTTGTAATGACACAGCTCCGAAAGTAATGTCAGGCATCGATTGATGAATTGTTCCGGCGCTCAGTTCCTGATTCCAGACGAGGCGCAGAATCTCGCGGCGACGAGGCGAGGCGAGCGCGGCGAGGATGGTAGTTTCTGACAGCACGACAACAGTTTAGTTTAAACTAAAATGATGTCAAGCCTTAATTTTGGCCCGCCAACGGCGGTTAGACACCCGGATGTTTATCCAAATAACCCTGATCTCATGGCTCACCGAGGGGCTTGTAGGCTCGGAGGATCAACAGGGACGGTGTAGGGTTTGCCATCGTGCAGATACAAACGTGACGCCTCCGCGCGGTTGAAAGGCCTTGCGCCCCGGCGGCCGAACACCGCTAACTGATTGCCACTTTCGTCAACGGCGCGGTCGCGATCGGTTCCCTTCGAGATTGCAAGTGCTGGCCCAGCGGTGCGATAGGTGGCGATGAGTTTCGGAGTGGGACGCGGGCTGAATCCGTAGGCGTTTGGTGAATCTTCGGGCGACAAAATTTGCAGAACGCGAAGGCCGTTGGCTCCGTCGGCAACGAAGGCGAAAGCGCTGGCATCGACCATTCCGATTTTCACGTCGCGCACGTCATTCATCTTTCCATCGGCGGAAAACGTTTGGTCGAGCTTTGGCTGCTCGGGCCGTTCCACGTCCACAATCGCGAGGCCCTGTTTGCCGGCGGCAACGTACGCGTATGTGCGCGCGACATAAATATTGCGAGCATCTTGGAGCGCTACGGCTGCGTACGGTACGACGCGCGGATGATCCAGTTCCGTGACGTCGAGAACTTTCAGGCCGCTGCGATCGACAATAAAAGCGTAGCGGAACTGGATGGCGATTCCCTGCGGGTCATTCAAATCAGGCGCGCCGACTACGGCGACGACTTTTGGTTGCAACGGCTGGTCCAGGTCCACGACGACCAAGCCGCGGTCGCACAAAATGTAAGCGTAGGTGCCGGCGATGGTGATGCGTCGCGCGCCGTTCAAGACTCCATCCGGATTAAATGCGAGAGCGCGTTTCAGAAAATTATTCCTTGGGTCGCCATCCAGGAGCGTGCTGACGCCGGGAGTTTTGCTTTTTGGATTTGAATCACCGATGACAACAAGACCTTCGTATTTGTCCGCAACGTATAGGTAAGCATAGAGCGCGTGGATGGGCTGCTCTTCGTTTTCGGGGCTACGCGTGCGCGCCGGATCAATCGCCAGCGTGGACGGGCTCGCCACCGCCATGGCGTATTTTGTTTTCACGTACAATTGCTGGCCCATGGGCGAAACCGGCGCGGTGGTCGTGCGCTCGGAGAAGCCTTTGTTGTCGATGTTGGCCACATCGTAAGCGCGGAATCCGCCTTTGCCGAGAGCGGCGTAAAGATATTCGCCACGAAGCTGCACGTCGAGTACGTTTCCCAAGTGGTGATAGCTTTCCCTCAACTGGCTGCCGCGCGCAACGTGTTGGCGGTAATCGTCCGGGTATGCGAGGCGCTGCAAGTAACTGCCGATGATTGCGGGCGGCTCGTCGTGCTCGGCCACGGCGACCGCATCGAATCCCTTCGCGCCATCTGCCACGTAAATGTAGCGGCCCATGAAATTCAAGAGGTTGGTTCCCTGCAGCAGCACTTGCGCCATCCACGCGTTGTTGTCGTTGCGGTCGGAAACGTGGCAATCATCGCAAGACTTCGTTTCTTTCGCTCGAACGGTGTGCGGAACGAACGTGCTGAAAGCCGTCCCGCTGAATCCTTCGGCGGAAACGGTCTGCTGCATGTAGTACAGCCACTCGCGATTCTGATTCTGCGAGCTGACCAAAATGGCGCAAGAAGAACGCGCGGGCGCCACGCGATGGCCGGTCACGGTGCCATCGATTCCCAGCATGAAGCCGTCGTCGCGCAAGACCTGAAAATCGTAGGCGGTATAGTTGCGCGTGGTGAGACCTTCATTGTGCAACATGGGCTTCTTCTGGTTCGCGGTCATGGACAGGTGACAACCGAAACAGTTCGGCGTCCAGGAAGTGTGGCAGGCGTAGCAAGTCATGCGGCTATTTGCGTGGGCTAGCTGCGACGCGTCCGCGGGAACGTCGCCCCAAGTCTTGCCGTCCGTTCGAATTGTCTTGGCCCAACGCGATTTTTCGTTGTAGTGAGGATTTCCCGGCGTAATCGTGTCGAGAACCTGGACGACTTCCCACTCTTTGCCGGGCTCTACCATGGAACGCTGATACAGTTTTCCGCCGGTCCACTCAAAGCGGCGGCTACTCCAGGGCGTTCGAAGCGCGTCGAGGTGCGAGCCGCCCGGCGGCGCTGCCGCGCCTGATGAGAGCAATGTGGCGCGCTTATCGACGGTGCCGTGGCAATCGGTGCAGTCAAGTTCCGTGGCCGCGCGCGGCTCGCCGTAAAGTTTTCCATTTCCATGATCGTCCTGCTCAAAATGGCAATCGACGCAATGCATTCCTTTTTCCAAGTGGATATCCGCCAGGTGAACTGCTTTACCGAACTTGTCCGGGTCATCAGGAGAGACAATTTTGTTTTCTGCGTCGAGCAGATTGCCCTTTCGATCGCGTTTGTAAACGGCGCGAAAAATCCAGCCATGGCTGTGAAAGTCGGCAAACTGGCTCTGTTTGAGTTGCTTGTTAAATTGTTCGCTGCCGATATTTTCCAGGAACTTAGGATCGGACCACAGACCTTTTGCGGCTGCAGCTTCGGGATTTCTGATCGCCACTTCATATTTCTGTTCTTCCGTCGGATTCCGCTGCGTTTTCGGATACATGAATTCGCCATCCGCTTCGTTGTCCCACCAGGTGTAGCCGAAGTAAGTGGTCTCCATATTCGTTCCGGGATGAATATGGCAGACCATGCATTGGCTGGACGGAATCGATCTCGTAAACGTATGGCGAATGGGATGTCCCGGCTCGTGCCTCGGAATCGTGGTGTCGGAAGAGGCGCTCTCTCCCAGATTTCCAAACTGTGCGTAGCCGGCGGAGTGCTCCGCAGAGCGATCGTTTGCGTAAACCACATGGCACGCCGTGCAGCCGCTTCCGCGAAAATCACCGGGCTGGTCGTTGGTGCCGGGGAGCGAAAGAAGAGGATCGAGAAGACGCGTTTTTTGCAGGCCGAGAAAAACTGGATCGGTGCGGAGCAATGTGCCAAATCCGCGCTCGCCCAGTTTATCGTCGGGACGGCCGGATTCTTCTTCGCGATCTGGATTGCCGATTTCGCCTTTCTTCGCGCCGCCGCGTTCGAAAACACGCAACACGTTACCCGGCTGCGAGGTTTCCCAGCGGTCAAGCGGAGTTAGCTCGGGCAAGACGCCTTTTGAGCGAGTCTCTTCCGGCGTCGGCGTCGGAACAGTTTTAATTGTTTGTGGCAATCCCTCAGCCGAGTAGCTTTCGCCAAACCGCGTGTTCTTGAAAGGAACCGAGCCGTTGTTGTAAAGCGCCGCGCCCCACAACATGCCGCCATGCGTCATCATGCTGCTTTTCACTTTGAGGACTTCGGACGCGTGGCATCCTGCCGTTCCGCAAGATTGAGCCGCAACGCGCAGATCACCGGGGTTCACAAAACGGATGTACTCATAGCTCTCTCGCAGCCACTTGGTGTAAGGGCGTACTTGATTGGCCGAACTGTCAGCTAACTGAGATTCGCGTGGCTGCGGGTGCGCTTTTCTCTTAATCTGCTCGTAGGTCGCGGAATTTTCCGCAGCGCCTGCGGGGAGGCTTGCGGTTGAATCTCCACCGTGGCAATCGGTACAGGCCAGGCGCACTGTTCTCGTCGGATGCATAGTCGGCTCGTCGGTGCTGACGTGGCAGCTAAGGCAACCCGCGTTCTTCTGCTCGACGTCGGCCTGCGTCTGGCTAATCAGACTAGACTGCTGGACCTGCGAATGCGCGTTTGAGCCGGACGCGAGCCATAGGGCAAATGCCGACGCGAAGCCTAGCGCGCAAGCGGCAACGCTCCGACCGCCGAAGTGTCGCCGCCGCAAATCTTTCCAGATGTACAGCCACGCCATGCGAAAAGCTCCCGAAAATTCTCGTCCCTAATCTCTCAAAACTGAAATCGCAGATCGGTAAAGATTGAAAACAATGTCCGTCCAGTGTAAATGTCGCGCAACCCTTGTCCCGGGATCAGAGTTGCAGCGCCTGCTGTGATGGAAATATTTTCCGAAAGCGGCGGCCGGTATCGAACGCCTACGCTTGAATCGACCCCGATGCCATGGTGAATGGGCGAGTCGAAAAGAACCAGTTCCAGCGGCTCGGTATCCATGAAGCGTAGATAATTCACGTTTACAAACCCCCGCAATTTGGGCGTTATGTCAAAATCCGCGCCAACGTTCGCCAGAATAATCCCCGGATTCACAAAATTGGACTGGCCTTCATCCTTATTTGAACGCAGATCCGGAATCAGGCTATTGCCCGAATTGAGAGCTACACCTGTACCTGTGAGCCGAATGCTTTCGCGATTCCACAGGCTGAAAATTCCTCCGGCAAATTCGGGAAAATCGTCAATGGAATCGAAGCCGCGCGCGCGGCTGCTTTCGGGATGAGCAGACCCGGAAGAATAAAAGACGGAAGTTTTGAAGCGTATCCAGTCTTTGTCAACGGAGAGTTCGAGCGCTGCCATCTGGGCGTTGATGGTGACGGCGCGCCCCGCAATTCCATTGAAGCTATCGTTCCCAAACGCCTGGTAGAAGGCGTGCGTCAGATTTATGGGACCAATGTGGCCGTCTCCCGTCCATCCAACGTAGGCGGCGTGAATGCTGTGCGGATGCAGAATGCCTTGCGAGAAAACCGCGCCGATCGGTGCCGGCCGGACCAGAAAACCGTTGTCGTCGTAATGAATTGTGGCGTCGTCTTTATTGTAGTGAACGCTGAACTGCGCGGTGTAGCCTTGAAAGAGGAAGTCCTGGCGATAAACGTTGGCGATGATCACCTGCTGGTCCCTAAGCTTCATGGAATTCAAACCGCTGTTGGTATTCTTTTCGAGGAAATTGAAATAGGCGAGATTGTACTGCCAGCGGTTCGATTCCAGATTGCCGAAAAACCGGACGCCGGGCTGCTCCTCGACAAATAGAAAGCCGCGAAAGTCGCTGTTAAATCCCTGAATGCCGGCGCGCACGGAAATAAAATCGAAATTGGGGCTGAGGTCGCGAAGTTTCACTTCCCCGAATGCTTCCTGCAAGCCGATGTGGGAATCCAAGCGCGTGGTGCCTTTGTCCACGTTCACATTGACGATGCCCCGCTCCTGGACGTCCAGATAATTCACGCTAATAGCAGGAGTGATGCGGATGCGCCAGTCCACCGGACGGAAGGAAGTGTCTCCGTGAAACAAGTCGAACGAAAACAGAAAAACTTGATCCACAAAAGCCTGATTGCCATTGCCGAAGAAACCGGTCGTTCCGGGAAGTGCCGTGCTGACGCCGGTCGGCGTCGGTAACCGGCGGCCGTCGACAAATGTGTCGCTGATGGCGGTGAAGTTAAAAAAAGTCTGCTGGCCGAAGATAGGCAAATCGCCCTTCAGCTTGTTCGTGTCGAAAGGATCCCAGAGCTTCCCTTTCACGTACGGATGCTCGCCGCCGGTCCCGTAACGGTTCCAGTCCGGCATGGTAAGAAGCCAGCGGTCAGGCTCCGAGCTGAAAATTGGAACGGAAGGCGGAGGCGGCTCAGGAGCGGGCATATTTGCACCAACGTCCAAGCTTAAATTCTCTTTCATCTCCGGGTAGCCGACAGAAGGCGGAACTTCTGTCGCGGCGTTGTTTGGCGCAGCCCGCGGAGGTAGCTGCGGAAGGCTCGTCGAAGGCACGATCGTTGCCGGAATTGCCGTTAGCGTGATTTCCCGGATCACAACGCTTCCGGCGCTCACTCGGATGCCGTCTTCTGTAAATTGCCCGTAACCTGGCGCATCGACGCTCAATTCATACTGCCCCGGTAATACGTCGATAAACCGAAATACGCCTTGGGCGTCGCTGCTTTTCTTCTGCTCACGGCCCGTCGCGAGATTTCGCAAGACCATGCTCGCAGCAATCACGGGATTCTTGCTGCGGTCACGGACGACCCCTTGGAGTGCGCCTGTTTTCTGCGGCGCTTGCCCCGGAATTCGCTGCTGGGAAGCTTGTTGAATGGGGCTCGAAAATTCTGTGCGCCGGGATACATCCAACGAGTGCGCTGAACCGCCGCCGGCACAGATCAGCGCCGACAAGAACAATACAATCGCAGACAAACATGCGGGCGGGTAACGGGACGACGGTTTTCGCAAACGTATGTGGGACGCGGAGCGCACCCAATTTGTCCTTGGATGTATTGCGAATTCCACTTCGAGCAACACCAGACGCTTGTTGCTATCACATGTGTTTCAGACGGAGCAAGAGATTTCGGCCAGGAACTTTTCGGTGATTCCAGCTAGCAGCCATGCCATCTGAGTAACAGAAGATTGAGTGCGAATCGAAGCTGTGGTACGAATAGGCGCGACCCATGTTCAGAAGCTTCCATCGCGAGAGAAAGTGCTTTTTTCTGCCGTTCGAGTGGATCGCTTTAACCTTGTGCGCTGTGCTGTGCGCTTGCGGCGGAAATAACGGCAGTTCCAGCGGCTCGCCTCCTCCACCACCGCCACAATCACTCAGCCAGAGTGACGTGTCCGCCGTAGTGCAAGCGGCCGCGCAGGCGGTTAATTCGGACACGATGGTGATTGCAGTTGTCGACAGGCTCGGGCGCATATTGGCGGTTTACAAAGAGCCCTCGGCACCCGCGATGGTGGTCGGCAACTTCAGCCAAATGGTGCCGTCAGACGAACTAGCGGTTTCCCTCGCCCGCACCGGCGCATTTTTCAGCAACGATCAGGCGCCCCTTTCTTCCCGAACCGTGCGCTTCATAAGCGGGACGCATTTCCCTCCTGAAGTGATGAACACTTCCAACGGCGCGCTCTATGGGATCGAGAACACGAATCGCGGCTGCACTTTATCCACTACGCTTTCAGCCACGGTGCCGCCCGCTACCACAATTCTTGGTTTAAGCCCTGGATTCGGAATTGCCACGGGCAAAGCAGATGTGAACGACTCGCAGCAGGCTGCTGTGAATCCCGGCGGAGTCCCCATATTCAAAGATGGCCAGGAAGTGGGAGGAGTCGGCGTTACTGGAGTGACCGCGGACGTGGCGGAATATGTGGCGTTCGCGGCAGCCGGCATGATTGCCGCGGGCGGACCTAGCGTCGCAACGGATCAGGTTGGATTTCCGGCGTTCCCGTCGCCGGGCGTGGTTACGATTAACGGGATTACGCTACCGTTTGTAAATCAAACGACGCTTCCCTCCGGTTCGACGGCGCCCGGAACATTCAATGCGGCTTTCTTCTCGGTGGGACCGACGGCGAGCCTTGGTGCCCCACCTGACGGCTATTTGATCGCGGCAACGAACGGACCGCTTGGAGGTTTGACTGCGGCGCAAGTCACCTCGATTATCAACGCCGCTGTAGCCACGGCGAACGAAACACGGGCGCAAATTCGGCTGCCTCTCGGCTCTAAGGCCAGAATGGTCATCGCAGTCAGCGACCTCGATGGCACCCTGATAGGACTGAACAGGATGCCGGACGCAACGATCTTCAGCATTGATGTCGCAGCCACCAAAGCGCGCAACGTGATTTATTTCAGCGGCACGACCAGAACGATGGAGGATTTGAATCAAGTTCCCATCGGCACCGCGGTGACCAACCGCACAATCGGTTTCGGCGCGCAGCCATTTTTCCCGCCTGGAATTGACGGTTCCGCGGCGGGACCGTTTTTCAATTTGTACACACAGGACGTGAGCAATCCTTGCACGCAAGGATTCCAGGCTCCAGCTCCCAATCAAAGTGGAATCGTATTTTTCCCCGGATCCGAGCCGCTCTATATTAACGGCGTGTTGGTAGGCGGATTGGGAGTGAGCGGAGACGGCGTGGATCAGGACGATTTCGTGACCTCCGGAGGCGGTGTGGGATTTGAAGCTCCGGCGTCGATTCGCGCAGACCAGGTGATTATCGACGGCGTACGACTGCCCTATCTGTCATTCCCACGAAACCCTACGCAATAACATCAGCGCTAAAACTGGAATTTTAAACCTGCGGAATGCATTACATTTCAGGCGCAGAAATTGAGGTTAGCTATTTTTTGCGGTTCGTGGTTTCTTCCGGATTTTTGCGCCGCCACTCGTCAATCATGTTTGCGACCAGCCCGGTCCATCCGGTCTGATGGCTGGCGCCCAAACCTTCACCCGTATCGCCATGAAAGAATTCGTGGAACGGCAGACATTCTCGCCAGTGAGGATCTTCTTGAAATTTCCTGGCGTCGCCGAATACCGGCCGCTTGCCTTCGCGGCCGACCCGAAAAATTCCGATCATACGGTCGGCTATCTCTCCGGCCATGGCGCGGAGTTTTGGGCCTCGCGCGCCTGCCAATTCGTCGCCAAACGCATCCGCAAATTTCACCAGGGACTCCAAAATCAAATAGGAGGTGGGGAACCAGACCGGCCCGCGCCAATTCGAGTTGCCTCCCTTGATTTTCACGTCCGCTTCCGCCGGCGTATAGCGCACTTCATTGTTCGCGAAGGCGAACGGCGAGTGTTCGTGGAACTTCGAAAGGCTGCGTATCCCCGCGGATGAAAGGAATTCTTCGGGGTCGAACAGCCGCTGCAGAATTCGGGTGAGTTGCGAACGGTCCACAATCGAGAGCACGTGGCACCGAACACCGTCCCTGACGTCCGTATGACACGCGTGGCCAACCAGATCCGGACGGTTCTTGATAAACCAGTTCAAATTGGCCATGAAGTGCGTCAAGTGCTTCGACTCATCTTCGCGGATCAGTTCCACACCCAGCATGGGAATCAACCCCACCAGCGAACGCACGCGAAATTTATGAAATTCGCCGCTCGAAAAGCGGAGAACATCATAGAAGAACCCTTCTTTTTCATCCCACAACTGGTAGTCGCGCCCGCCCATCTTTTTCATGGCTGCGCCGATGCCGATGAAATGTTCGAAGAACTTGGTAGCCAGGCCTTCGTAAACCGGACGCTCCTCGGCCAGCTCGAGAGCGATGCGCATCATGTGCAGGCAGAAAAATCCCATCCATCCGGTGGCATCCGATTGCTCCAGAACGGCGCCGGCGGGAAGCTTTTCGCTGCGGTCAACAACGGTGATGTTGTCGAGTCCGAGAAACCCACCTTCGAAAACATTCAGACCCTGGCTATCGACCTTGTTCACCCACCAGGCGAAATTGATCAGCAGCTTATGAAAACACTTTTCCAGAAATTCCTGATCGGCAACGCCGGTTCGTTCTTTCTCCATCTGATAAATCCGCCAGCAGGCCCACGCTTGCACCGGCGGGTTCAGGTCCGAGAATTCCCATTCGTAAGCGGGAATCTGGCCGTTGGGGTGCTGGAACTGTTCGAACAAGAGAACCCACAAATTTTCCTTCGCTTCCCGGATATCCACCAGCGCCAGAGTGACGCAATGAAATGCCAGGTCCCACGAAGCGAACCAGGGATATTCCCATTTGTCCGGCATGAGCATCACGCGCATGGAATTCAAATGACGCCAATGGACATTGCGAATCTCTTTGCGCGACGCAGGCGGAGGAGAATTCGGATTTTCGCCGTCGAGCCACAGGGCCACGTCGAAAAAATAAACCTGCTTATTCCAAAGCATGCCGGAGAGAGCTTGCCGTTGAATCATGCGTTCTTCGGGCGATGCGGCGCTGGGATGAACGGTGGAATAAAATTCGTCGGCTTCTTCCCTTCTCTGCTTAATGATCGTGTCAACGTTTGCCAGGGAAAAATCCCCACGCTTCAGTTTTTTGTCCGTCAAACGAAGAGGCAAAACCGCAGATTTGCCCGCGGGGATTTTCAGGGCGTAGTGCAGGCAGGCCTTAGTTCCAACGCGCTCGGGATTGCAGCAATCTTCGCCGTCGATTACATGGCGGTGAAACGCGTCTTTCACGTGAGCTTTGCGATCGGAGTGGCCCGGGCCAAACACGCGGGCGGCATTCGTTTCATTATCGGTGAAAAGTAGTTCGTGCGGAGCGGGACCATACAGACGCATCAAGCCCAAGCGGTAATCCAACTGCAGATTCTCCAGCGGCTTGGTGGCCGTGCAGTCTGCTTCCAGCACGACCGAGCTATCGAGCGCCGCTCCTTCGCGAATTGCGGGTTCCGTTCCCGGCACCGCGGTCCACGCCCAAGTGTTTCGAAACCACAAGTGCGGAAGAATATGCAGAACCGCGTCCTCCGGGCCGCGATTGAAAGCCTCGATGCGTATGCAGATGTCCTCCGGGTCGGCTTTGGCATACTCGACGAAGATATCGAAATACCGGTTGTCGTCGAAAACGCCGGTATCGAGCAACTCAAACTCCGGACCTTGTCCCGCGCGCCTCCGGTTTTCTTCAACTAAGTGAGAGTAAGGAAACTCGGCTTGCGGATATTTGTAAAGCATACGCATGTAACTGTGCGTGGGCGTGTTGTCGAGGTAGAAATAATATTCTTTCACGTCCTCGCCGTGATTGCCTTCCGGAGAACTCAACCCAAACATTCTTTCTTTCAGGATCGGATCGCGCCCGTTCCAAAATGCGAGCGCGAAAACAAGCAGCTGGTACCGATCGCAGATGCCCGCAATGCCGTCTTCTCCCCAGCGGTACGCCTTACTGCGCGCCAAATCGTGCGGCAGGAAGCTCCAGGGATCGCCATTGGCGCTGTAATCTTCGCGCACGGTGGCCCAGGCGCGTTCGCTCACGTACGGTCCCCATCTCGACCACCGCGGGACAGAGCCTGGATCGGATTCCGCAAGCCTCTTGTGTTCGCTGGATTGTTCGCTGGGTTTCTTGGGCATCGCAGGATTAGCGCAGAAGCGCGTTCACCTGTTTCATCTGATCGGCGAATCGAGCTGGGTCGTATGCAGACGGATTCTGCAATTCTTGAAACAAGCCTTTGATGGCGGCCCGCAACTGAGCGGAATTCTGCAATTTTTCGTTTTGGTCGTAAGCGAGAAAAAGAGATTGAACCGCCATGGCGGCTTGTGCCGCGGAGTGCTCGCCCTGGCCGGAAATATTGTCGGCGTCGGCCGAAATAGCCTGCAGCAGATGCAGAGTGGTCGCGGGATCATAAGATGCGGAATTCATCTTTGCCAGCAACTCGTCGGCTAAATGCGCCGAATTCGTTGCCGACGCCGCGACCGCATCGCGGTCCGGATTGAGCTGGCTCATCAATTGCCCAAGCCGCGAAAGTTCGGAATCGAGCTTTTCGGCATTCTCGCCGTCAAGTTGATGAACCACATCGCGGAACACCGCGTAGCGCGAGGGGTTCCAGGGTGGATTGCCCGGGCGGCGCCCGGGATAGCCGCGCGCCTGGCGCCAGCTCTGCTCCGGAGGAGTGAGGCTGTGATGGCAGGCGTAGCACTGCAGCTCGGAGTATTCAGGCCAAATTTTCCCATGCGACCGCGACGCGAGCCGCAGGAGGGACTGCCTGAGTTGAACGGCTTGCGCGGTAGTAAGTTCGCGAACGTTGTACCAAGGGTCCGCTCCGGCGGCTTCGCCCGGCTCTCCCGGCACTTTCCAGTGGCGCGGCATCACATCGGAAAAAGTATCCAGTTCGAAGAAAAGATCCGGGTGGCCGGCGGCGATCATTTCGTGATCCACGGATTTTTCGTCATTGCCAAGGTGGCAGGAAAGGCATTTTTCGCTGCGTTTCGTCAGATCGCGCGTGTCGTACATTCCCAGCGCGAGCGATTTTTGATGCGTCCAATCGCGCTCCGTGTGCGGCCCCAGCCATCCGGCGGCTGGTCCATGGCAACTTTCGCAACTAACGCCCTCGCTCAAATCAAACGTACGGCCTCGCTGGCTTTCGGGCACGTCCACCGCATGGCATGCCAAACACTTGGGTGCGGTTTCGGCGCTGCCTAGAGCAAGGATCTTGGCCATTCGCTCGCCAATCGGACCGGTCAGCGCCGCGTACGCCTTCGAATGCTTGTCCTTAACAATCCAGATGCTGTACTCATTTTGCAGGACGCGATTATCGGTACGGGCAACGATGCTTCCGTGGCACGTGGTCGATGCACAGGACCCAGGCCCGGTGTACTTGCCAACCGCGTCATCCGTCTTGGCAGTTGCGAGCGATGAATTAGCGCGGGTTTGCGCATAGGCTTGAGGCGGGGAAAGCGCCGCGAAAATAGCGATTACTGCAACAAGGTTTGAAACATTCAGGATGCGCGAATGCGCCGCCGCAAGTCTCGTTGTCATATTCCCTTTGGCAGGATGGCGCACGCGCCGCGAAATCAGCGAAAAACTCAATAAGCGGAATTTTTATACTACCCACCTCGACCGAAGTCAACGATATCAACCTAGCGAGTGTCCTAATTTGAGGTTTCCTGCATTACCGTGCCTTTCGGCATCTTTGATATGACAGTTCAGAAATTATCTCGATTCCGTTTCTGGACTTGCCACCGGAGATTTGTTATATGAATCATGCTTAAAGTCCCTCTCGGCTGCGAATGTTTTCGGTACGATAGGATGGAATTCCTCCCGGTGCGAGGAGAGCGGCTTGGTTTTCGAAGACCTCAGGGAGATTCAGCGCCAGTTCGGATACATCCCCGCCGAGCAGCTCAGGACTTTGGCCAGGAAAATTGATGTACCTCTTTCTCGACTGCATAGCGTTGCCAGCTTTTACCCGCACTTCCGTCTGACCCCGCCTCCCAAAGTGGATGTTCGCGTTTGCCAGGACATGTCCTGCCACCTGCGTCAGGCTTGCAGTTTGCGCGCCAGTTTGGACGACGCTTTTCCACAGGCGAACAGCCCCGACGTTCGCGTCAGCGGCGTTTCCTGCCTGGGGCGATGTGACGAAGGTCCCGCTGTTTCCGTCAACGACCGCATTTACGGCGCAATGACCGAAGAGCGAGTGATGGTAATGATCGCCGACGCGATATCGGGTAAACCTTTGCCGCACCCTCCGCATACAAAACGGGATGCAAAATGCGCCTCAGATCCTTACCAAAATGATATCGGAGCTCGTTATGCCGTCCTAAGGAGCGTCGTCGCCTCCCGCGATTGGAATTCTGCGTTTGCGACGCTGAAAGCTTCCGGCCTGCGAGGCCTCGGCGGCGCGGGCTTCCCCACTGAATCGAAATGGCAGCTAGTCCGGCAGGCGGCCGGTGCCGAAAAATATGTAGTGTGCAACGCGGATGAAAGCGAACCGGGGACTTTTAAAGACCGCTTCATACTCACGCACCTGTCGCACATGGTTATCGAAGGCATGATTCTTGCCGGCGTTCTGACCGGTGCGCAGACTGGGATTCTGTACATCCGCCACGAGTACGAAGAGCAAGAAAAAATTCTGCAGGAAGAGATTCGGAAATGCAGAGAGCAGCGCCTTCTGGGGCCGAACATTCTGGGCAGCGAGTTTACATTCGAGCTGAATACGTTTGTAAGCCCCGGCGGCTACATTTGCGGCGAAGAAAGCGCATTGCTGGAAGCGATCGAAGGTAAACGCGCGGAGCCGCGGAACAAGCCACCGTTCCCTGTCCAGCAGGGACTGTGGAACAAGCCCACCGTCATCAATAACGTCGAGACGTTCTCCAACGTGCCCTTGATCCTGCTGCGAGGAGTGGATTGGTATAAAGCGCAGGGCACGGGCGGATGTGCGGGGCTTAAATTTATTGGCGTGAGCGGCGATGTCGTGCGGCCCGGCGTTTATGAAGTGCCCATGGGAACGCCTGTGTCTGAATTGATTTTTCGATATGCCGGCGGCCTTCCCCACGGGAAAAAACTGAAGGGTTTTGCGCCGTCAGGGCCTTCGTCGGGATATCTGCCGGCGTCTATGGCTGACGTGCGATTGGATTTCAAGTCGCTCGCGGATGCCGGATCCATGCTCGGTTCCGGCGCGCTGGTAGTTTGCGCCGAGGGCACGTGCATGCTGGACATGGCGCTGAATGCGACACGGTTCTTTCGCAACGAATCCTGCGGCAAATGCGTTCCATGCAGAGTAGGTTCGCAGAAGATGGTTGATCTGCTTACTGGGTGGACAGCGGGCGAGGGGTCCTCAAGCGACATGAGCCTGATTGAAGAGCTTTCCGACGCTCTGCGGCTGACTTCGATCTGCGGTCTGGGACAGGTAGTTCCGGCGCCGATTTCGTCCGTGCTGAAACATTTTCGCGAAGAAGTGGAAGCGCACATATCGCGGCGCGAGTGTCCTTCGGGGATATGTTTCGCGGGCGAAAAACGGCCCAATCTAGCGGCGATGGCTTCGAGGCCGGCATGAGTGCGAACGGGCTTGTCGAACTCACGATCGACGGAAACAAAGTTTCGGTCGCCGCAGGAACCACGGTGTTTGACGCAGCCCGCGTGCATGGCATTGCGATTCCAACTTTGTGCCACCAACAAAACGAAACGCCAGTGGGCGTTTGCCGCATGTGCGTTGTAGATGTAGGCGCGCGGGTTTTCACCGCATCTTGCATACGCCCGGTCGAAGCGGGCATGGTGGTGAACACGAACTCCGAGAAAGTGCAGCGCGCGCGGCGCACGCTCGTCGAACTATTGATGGCGGACCATCCGAGCCCTTGCACGCGCGAGCAGCATTCCGGGGATTGCGAACTCGAAGCTCTCGCCAGGCGCGAGAAATTGACGCGCCCGCGTTTTGCGCCGCACCGCACAGGGCGTGCGAAAGACAGTTCGTCACCGAGCATCGCCGTGGATTTTGATTCTTGCATTCTCTGCGACCGCTGCGTCCGAGGCTGCAGCGAGATACGCGACCATTTTGTGTTAGCGCGGATGGGCAAAGGTACGGCAGCCGGAATTGCTTTCGACGATCAGCGCGCCATGGGCGAGTCATCCTGCGTTTCATGTGGCGAATGCATGGTTTCCTGCCCGACCGGAGCGCTCACTAACAAGAGCTTCACGCATACGGCTCTCGGCACTGGCCCCACTTTCCAAGCCGTCCCCGTTGAGGAATTGCAACAACTTCCCTTCTTTCAAGGAGTCTCCGGGACTTTCCTCAGCTTGAACCGCGGCGCAGTTGTGCGCCGGGAATTCAAGCGCGGAGACATAATTTGCCGCGAGGGCGAATACGGCTCGACCGCTTTTTACATACTGGAGGGAAAAGCGCTGGTTTCGATTTCGAATCCCATGGCGCATGTGAAGACCAAAGGCGCGGTGAAGAAATTCCTGGGCAAACTTTCCAGCAAGCTCGCGCAGCGCCAGCAGGATCAGCGGGACGAAGAAACCTATAAGCGGTGGATACCTATCGACGCGCCGGTTGACCTCGATTACGACAGCCCGGTGGCGGAACTGAATCCGGGCGACCTGTTTGGCGAGATGACTTGCATGAGTTTGTATCCCAGGTCAGCAACGGTGCGCGCCGAAACCGATTGCACCATGCTCGAGATGCTGCGAAATGTTCTCGACATCATGCAGCGCAACAAGAATTTTCGCGCGCGGCTTGAGAAATCTTATCGCCAACGCGCCCTGGACAGCCACTTGCGCGCCGTTCCCGTATTCGCGGAGCTGACCGACGAGTTCATCGGCAGCTTGCGCGAAAGTGTGGAACTTGTTCGCTATTCACCAGGCCAGGTGATTTGCCGCCAGGGCGAGCCTGCGGACTGTTTTTACCTCGTGCGCATCGGCTTCGTGAAAGTGACCCAATCCCATCTGGGCGGAGAGATGGTGATGGCCTATCTTTCGCGCAGCGAATATTTCGGAGAGACCGGCTTGCTGCGCGAGGACGTGCGCACGGCGACCTGCACAGCGCTTGATCACGTGGAGCTGGTTCGAATCGGAGCGCACGATTTCAAGCGCATGCTCGCGGAGTTCCCCGAAGTGCGCCGGAAATTGGAAGTTGTGGAACAGGAACGCGCGCAAATGAATCGCGAACGCCTTTCCGTGCTGCAGAATGTGCCGCTCGACGACTTTCTCACGCAAGGCTTGATGGAAGCGCAGAGCCTCCTGCTATTGGACCTCACCAGCTGCACTCGCTGCGATGCATGCGTGCGCGCTTGTGCCGACGCTCACGACGGCGTGACGCGGCTGGTGCGCGAAGGGCTGCGCTTTGACCATTATTTGGTGGCAACGTCCTGCCGCCAGTGCCTGGATCCACTGTGTATGGTCGGCTGCCCCGTGGGCTCCATCCGCCGCCGCAATTCGCTGGAAGTGATTATCGAGGATTGGTGCATAGGATGCGGATTGTGCGCCGAGAATTGCCCCTATGGGAACATCAACATTCATCCCTTTAATGTGATGGCGGAAGACCCGGCTGCGCCCGGGCACAAGAAAGCGATGGTGAAGCAGAAAGCTACTTCGTGCGATCTGTGCACCGAGTATGCCGAGCCGAGTTGCGTCTATGCCTGCCCGCACGATGCGGCGCATCGCGTGGATCCGCGAAAATTCTTTGCCGGGCTGCTGAATCAGGCTCCGGCCACGACCAAGCGTTAACAAATTGCGGCTGGGCCAGGCAAATCCAACGTGCGCATCGATCGAACTCATCAAAAATGGCTCGCCGCTTCGCTCATCATTTTTAGCGTAGCAACGGCCGTCTATGCCGTGTACGCGACGCATTCGCCCGCGGGCCCGAGCGGCGGAAGTCCCGTGGGACTCGCTTTTGGAATCGTTGGCTCCGCATTCATGTTGTTTGCAGGCTTGCTCGCAGCACGTAAGAAACTCCCGGTTTGGCGATTAGGCCGCGCTCAAACTTGGATGCGCGGCCATCTGTGGCTTGGGCTGCTGAGTCTGCCGCTCATCCTGTTCCATGGAGGCTTCCGATTCGGCGGTCCGCTCACCAGCGTCTTGATGGTGTTACTCATAATTGTTGTAGCCAGCGGCCTTTTCGGCGCCGCGTTGCAGCACTACATGCCCAACGTGATGACCGCGGAAGTATCCAAGGAAACTATCTTCGAGCAAATTGATCATGTCCGCGCTGGGCTGATCGCTGAGACCGACGAAATGTTCGCAGCGGCCGTGGGGTCAGGCAGCTCTCCGGGAACAAAACAATCGGCCAGGTCCGCTGTCGCTATTGGGCAAACAATCGCTCTTGCCCCGGAAGCAGCTCTGCCGCTTTCTGCTTTCTACGTTAACGAGATGCGACCGTTTCTGCAAAAACAAAAAGGAGGGCCGCAAAACCAGCCGCTTGCGGACGCAACGACCGCACGTACAGTTTTTGCGGAACTGCGCAGGCTTTTACCGCCCGAAGCGTATGACACAGTGAAACGCTTCGAGGAAATATGCGATGAGGAGCGGCAGTTGCGCAGACAGGCGCGGCTCCATCACTGGCTGCATGGATGGCTGATGCTGCACATCCCGCTGTCGTTCGCGCTGCTGCTTCTGGGATGCGTGCATGCGGTGATGGCCCTGCGTTACTGACTTTCGGGGAAAGAAGCGAGGAATCTTGCCGCGAGCAAAGCTAAAAACGAAAAAGCTTGCGCAGCGCATCGATCTGAACTACTTCAAGCGCCCTCATCCTTTCCGGCGCTTGCGCTTTATTTTATCGGTCTGCGTGCCGGCGCTCGCGATTATCTGGCTGGCCTGGTATGGGCTGACCCGCAACAATCATGTGTACAGCAGCGGGAAGATGTCCGTGAGCCACGCCGTACTGACCGAGCAATGCGACTCGTGCCATTTAAAAGAGGCCGGCGTTTTCAGCGCCAAAGCCAGCGACCAAGCTTGCGAGACTTGCCACGACGGTCCCATTCACCACACGAATCAATTGTTTACCCCGAACTGCGCAACGTGTCATCGAGAGCATCGCGGCAGCCTGCGCCTCGCTGCGACCAGTGACGCCAGTTGCACGCAATGCCATGCGAATCTTCGCGCGAACGGCTCCGCAGTGCGTTACGCGCGAAACATCGACGCATTCGATTCCAGCCATCCCGAATTTGCGGCCGTGCGTGCGGGAAACGTTGATCCCGGAACCATTAAGTTAAATCACCAAGTACATCTGAAAAAAAATCTGATGGGGCCGAACGGCGTGGCCGTGCAACTCGATTGTGGCGATTGCCATCGTCCGCCTGCGTCCAATGAGCCATGGAGGTTCGGCGTGCAGCAGCCAAAGGCTTCCTCCGTCGTGCAGAAAGAGGAACCTCCGTCGATCAATCCCGCCCGGGCCTACATGTCACCCGTCACCTACGCCCAGCACTGCATTGCCTGTCACGGGCTGCAATTCGATAAACGTTTTGCAGAAAGCGTGCCGCACGATACTCCAACGGCGATTCACGCTTTCGTAGTGCTGAGGTTCCGGCAGTACATCGCCACGCATCCAGCGGAATTGCGCATTACAAATTCAGATCCGAACCTGCCTCAGAAACCCTTCCCCGTTTCTCCCCGAGTGCTTTCGTCCGAGCAGTGGGTGACGGAGCGCACGGCAGAGTCGGAACAACTCTTGTGGAGAAAAACGTGCATGCAGTGCCACGCGCTAAGCTTTCCTACGAACCAGACACTTCCGGTGGTTGCAAAATCGAATATCACCGTTCGGTGGTTTCAGCATGCAGTGTTCAATCATGACGAACACCGGCTGGTGAAATGCGAAGAGTGCCATTCAGCCGCGAGGAAAAGCCAAGAGACTGCGGATGTTCTTTTGCCGGGAATTCGAACCTGCGAGCAGTGCCATCATTCAGGAAGCGAAGCGGCTGAGGCGCGATGTTTCGAGTGCCACACCTACCACGATTGGAGCAAAGAAAAACCGGCTCAAGGGAGCCTGACTCTTTTCGAGTTAAAGCGCTCCAGCCTGCGCGAAGCCAGCCCGCCGGGTGCGCAGCCGTCCGGCCAATGATCCTCGCTCGAAATTAATATGCTGACAAAGCAGGTCCGCACCGCGAAATTCGTACCGCTTAGGCCTTCGCTGCTTTGGACAGTCTGCCTAGCGGTCGAAGACGAGTAGGAGAGGGCCGCTGGCGGACCATGGAAGAAACGGAAGTTTCTTCTATTTCCCGGATATCGCTCAGCTTGTAAAAGTTTTCTTTCTCGCAGACGCGGCAACGAAGATTCAGTGAGGGATAGTTCCCTTCGTTTCCGGCGCTGTCGGCACTCGGTTCAGGCCGGGCTTCCTTGCTGGCGATCCTGGACGGCACTGCAATGGTCTCTCCACACGAGCGGCATTGCACACCGTGATAGTTCTCCATCTTTGCTCCAAGCGTCATCGTGAACCTCGTCAGCGGAGAATTCGAAATGCAACAGGGATGCGGATTGTACCTGTTTTCCACTGTGAATTGTAACCCAAATTTGCTGCAATTTATGACCTGCTCACTTCATGCTCGAATCGCACATAAATGCCGCAATTTCAGCACTATAGAGAAGGACAACGACCGGCGGCACATGAAAAATTGCCGGTTTTCCACAAGAATTGCACAACAACCCTGCATAACGCGTGGTCTTGCCTATACCCTGCGATCCCAATCTAATTGCCGGTAATATGCTTACCGGGGAGACATTGACGAGCATATTGAGGCCGAGTACACTCGCGACTTCCACCACAACCGCGCACCTGAAACAGCGCCATGCGGAGTCCGCAAATGAGCAGCGCACAAAAGTGTCTGATGAACGCTGCGGTAGGTCGGCGATTTTCAAGTCGCCTCGGCGTCTTGCTCTTCGGTTTGCTGATGCCGTGCGCATCTCTATCCGCGGCGGCACCGCAATCCAGCCCCCCGCCGCAGACACCTGCGGCCCAGCCAACTCCTGAAATCACGACAACTCAGCAGTCGGCACCGGCTGCTCCGTCGAAAGCTCCAGCCTCCTCCGACGCAACGTCTGAAGTGGATGCACATCCAAGTGTGCCGTTCGAATCGCATGTGAACTTGGTTCCGGTCCGCGTGATCGTTCATGATTCGACCGGCAAGGTGGTCACGAATCTGACCAAGGAGGATTTCCGGTTATCTCAAGACAGCAAGCCTCAGACGATTTCGCTTTTCGCCGTGGAAACTCCGGCCTCGACTGCGAAGCAGGTTGTGCGAGGCGAAGCTGGCGGAGAACCGGTTGATACGACTAAAGATTCAGTTCCAGGGACGTTGGCGATGCCGACGCGTTTCGTGGCGCTTCTGTTTGACGACGTGCACCTGAATCTGCAGGACCTGGTGCAGGCACGCCTGGCTGCTATGCACTATCTGGATTCCGCAATCGACCCAAGCGAGCGTGTTGCTATCTTTACTACATCGGGCCAAACGCAAGCGGACTTCACGGATGATCGCGCCAAAATCCGCGCGATGGCGGCACAACTCATGCCCCATCTTATAAGCGCGTTCGATCCATCAGACGACAGCCAGTGTCCTAAAATCGGTTATTACCAGGCTGATTTGATCATAAACCAGAGCGACCAGAATGCCTTCGGCATCGCGCTGGATGAAGCGGCCAAGTGCCCCGCAAGCAGTGGCGTGATAGCGAACGAAGATCCGGCCGTGGCTGTGCAGAGGACGGCGCAGCAAATCGTGCTTGTCGGAGACACTAAAGCGGAGTACGCGATTCGGCGGTTAGTGGAAGTCGTTCGCCGAATGTCAGCTCTTCCAGGACAGCGCAGCATTGTTTTAGTGTCACCCGGGTTTCTCATTACAACCAGTCACCAATACGATCTTGCAGAGGTTGTCGACAGGGCGACGCGTGCAAACATATTCATCAATGCGCTGGACGCGCGCGGGCTTTACACCGCGGGTGAAACCGACGATCTGAGTTGTCCTCCGCAGACTTGCCCTGCCGCGCATTTCGGGTACGGGACCACGATGTATCGATATCAGGAACAAGCGACTCAATCCGACGTAATGGCGCAACTTTCCGACAGCACCGGCGGGTTTTATTTTCGCAATAGCAACGATCTCGGCGCCGGATTTCGCATGACAACGTCTGTGCCCGAGGTCACCTACCTGCTTGGCTTCACTCCCGAGGCATTAAAGTTCGACGGCAAGTTCCACCCGATAAAAGTCACGCTCGCCACCAAGGAAAAATTCACGATCCAGGCAAGACGCGGTTTTTTCGCGCCTAAACACGGTCAAACTCCGGAAGAAGCGGCCAAACAAGATATTGAAGAGGCAGTCTTTTCGCAGGAAGAACGGCAAGGAGTTCCGATTGAACTTCAACTGCAATACTACAAAAGCGATGCTGTGGACGCTAAACTCTCCGTGCTCACGCGGGTGGATGTAACGCGGGTCCGCTTCGAAAAAGCCGATGGAAGGAACTTGGGTAACCTGACCTTGGTAGCGGCGCTGTTCGACCGCAATGGAAACTTCATCAGCGGTAACCAGGAAAACGTCGGCCTGCGCCTGAAGGACGCGACGCTCGAAAAGCTTACTCATACGGGCATGACCCTGAAAATGGGTTTTGACGTTAAGCCCGGTGGATACATCGTGCGCTTGGTCGTGCGGGATTCGAGAGCGTCCCTCCTATCGGCGAAAAATGGTGTGATCGAAATACCGTAAATGTATGCTGGGGAGAGAGTTACACGGTAAAAGGCGATTTCTTCTTCCGTCTGTGGCAGTCAGGTCCTCAAGCCATTTGCCGGGCAAAATGCTTACCGGGGAGACATTGACGAGCATGTATAGGACCGAGTAGACTTCGCCTTGTCTACATCGCAAATGCACATTCTGGCGGAATTGCGCCGATTCCGCGACTGTACGAGTTACAGGAGTGTCTGATGAAAGCAGCTGCGGCCTGTTGCTTTTCAGTCCTGGCTGCTGCTCGCATGGGCTCTCTTTTCTGCTGTTTCCTGACGGCGTGCGCAGTCGTTTCGGCAACACAGTCCCCGCAACCCAGTCCCCCGCAGCAAGCACCCGCAGGCCAGCCAATTCCTGAAATTACGACGACTCCGCAATCCGCGCCGACTCATTCGGCCTCCTCAGACAAAAGCCCGGAGGTCGATACAAATTCGAGTGTGCCGTTCGAATCGCATGTGAACCTGGTTCCTGTTCGTGTGGTCGTGCATGATTCGAACGGCAAAGTCGTCACGAATTTGACCAAGGAAGATTTTCGGCTGACTCAAGACCGCAGGCCGCAGACGATTTCGCTTTTCACCGTCGAGACGCCCGCTTCGACGGAAAAACAAGTCGTGCGAGGCGAAGCTGCCGGCCAGCCTGCCAATCAACCTCCCGCCCCCGCTCCCGGCGCGTTGGTTATGC
The DNA here is from genome assembly GCA_050012235.1 of Candidatus Acidiferrales bacterium. Classification (GTDB taxonomy): domain Bacteria; phylum Acidobacteriota; class Terriglobia; order Acidiferrales; family UBA7541; genus Palsa-295. The sequence goes on from JBEKHP010000013.1 coordinate 30,511, forward strand.
CCACGCGCTTCGTAGCGCTTCTGTTTGATGACGTGCACCTCGGAACGCAGGATCTGGTGCAAGCCCGCGTAGCCGCCCTGCACTATTTGGACACCTCGGTGGATCCGACCGAACGAGTCGCTCTCTTCACCACCTCAGGCCAAAACCAGGTGGAGTTCACGGATGACCGCGCTAAGATTCGCGCGATGCTGGAACTATTGCTGCCGAGCCGCGTCGGTGCGATCGATGCAATTAGCCAGTGTCCGCCAATGGATTATTACGAAGCTGACCTGATCGCAAATCAGAACGACCAGAATGCCGTGCTCGCCGCCATACAAGACACCGCTGCTTGCGCCGGCAGCAGTGGCCCGAGTGTTTCGTCCGCAGTTCTCGTTCAGCAAACGGCCCAGCAACTGGTGCTTGCTGGAGATACGAACGCCGAATACGCGATTCGGCGTTTAGTTCAGGTCGTTCGCCGGATGTCGGCGCTCCCAGGGCAGCGCAGTATTGTTCTAGTCTCCCCTGGGTTTCTTATCACCAACACTCACCAGTTCGATATTTCAGACGTTATCGACAAGGCCACGCGCGCAAACGTGTTCATCAATTCGCTAGACGCGCGCGGGCTTTACACTGTCGATGCGCTCACCGATGTCAGTCAGCCTGCGCCGGTTAACGCGAACTCCAGGACCGCGGCTCTCGGCCTCGGATGGCGCTCTGAAGGCCAGTCGCGCCAAGGGGACGTGATGGCGGAACTTTCCGACAGCACCGGCGGCTTTTATTTTCACAACAACAACGACCTGCTCAAGGGATTCACCGTGACCACGTCCGTGCCAGAAGTGAGTTACCTTCTTGCTTTTACCCCCGAGGCGCTGAAATTCGACGGCAAGTTTCACCAGATAAAGGTGACGCTACCGACTAAAGGCTATACCATCCAGGCGCGGCGCGGTTTTTTCGCGCCCAAACACGGTCAAACTCCGGAAGAAACCGCCAAGCAGGATATTGAAGAGGCCGTCTTTTCGCAGGAAGAACGGCAAGGAGTTCCAATCCAGCTTCAATTGCAATATTTCAAGAGCGATGCGATGGACGCGAAGCTCTCCGTCCTCACGCGCGTGGATGTGACTCGCGTGCGCTTTGAAAAAGCCGATGGAAGGAACTTGGGTAGCCTGACCTTGGTGGCGGCGCTGTTCGACCGCAATGGAAACTTCATCAGCGGCAACCAAGAAAATGTCGGCTTGCGACTAAAAGATTCGACGCTTGAAAAGCTGACTCATACCGGCATGACCCTGAAAATGGGCTTCGACGTTAAGCCCGGTGGATACATCGTGCGCCTGGTCGTGCGGGATTCCAAAGCTTCGCTTCTGTCGGCAAAAAATGGAGTGATTGAGATACCGTAAAAGGGAAGGTGAGCAATGACGCAACGCCGATTGGCGTTATTGGCATTTCTGGTGCTGCTGCTCCTCGTCGCTGCCAGCTTCGGTGGGCGCTTAATCGGCCTCTCTGAAATCGCGCACGCCCACCAATCGCCGCAAGACTCCTCCCAGCAGCCAGCATCACAGACCGCAGCTCCTCCGATTAAGACTGAGACCCGGACCGTGCGCGTCGACGTTGTCGTCACCGACAAGAAAGGCAACTACGTACACGACCTGAAGGCGGACGACTTTAAGGTTTACGAAGACAACAAACAGCAGCCGGTCACAAATTTCTCCTTTGGCGCGGACCCGAATGCACCCGGCGCAACCGGGCGGCATTACCTAATATTGTTTTTCGACAATTCCACCATGGATGTGGGCGACCAGATGCAGGCACGTGCCGCCGCCGGTAAATTTATCGACCAGAATGCCGGCCCCGATCGCGTGATGGCCGTTGTGAATTTCGGCGGCACTCTCAAGATCGACATGAATTTCACTTCAGATGTGGCCCGCCTTAAGCAAGCAGTACAAAATTCGCAAACCTCTGCCGTCCAGCCTAACCCCACAGCTTCGACCACCGGGCCCACTTTGAGCGGAATGGGTGTTCCGAGTGGACCAACTGTTCCGGGCGGACTGGGGATAGACACCGCTGTCGGCGATTTTGGAGCGCGTACTCTGCTGCTGGCAGTCCGCAGCTTGGCAAAGAGCCTGGCGACTGTTCCAGGGCGAAAAAGCCTGGTGCTTTTTACCTCCGGGTTTGCGCTCACCCCAGAGTCAGAGTCGGAACTAACTGCGACCATCGACGAATGCAATAAAGCGAATGTGGCAATCTACCCGCTCGACGTGCGTGGTTTAGCCACGCCCGAAATTCCCTCCGGGTCTGGGCGTGGGCCATCCTCATTTATTCCCAATAACAATCTGCCCGGCGTTTCAACTCTGGCTTCCGCGCATTCTGTAATTGACACCGGCAAAACTCAGTCGACCGGTGCGCGTTTCTCGCTAGCTTCCTATCACGTCTCTTCCCCATCTGAACCGGCCTATTCGCAACATGGAGGAGGTGGCGGTGGTGGCGGCGGGCACGGTGGCGGCGGTGGAACCGGTGGTGGCGGAACGGGTGGTGGAGGCACAGGAGGAGGTGGCGGCAAAGGAGGCGGAGGTACGGGCGGAGGCGGCAAAGGAGGCGGGGGCGGCACCATCATCGGGGGCAACAACGGCAACCCGAACGCGATCCAACCGCGAGCAATTGTTCCGCCCATCCCGGAATCCACAGCCGCGAACCAGCAGGCCCTTTATATGTTGGCGGAAGGAACCGGCGGGTTCCCGATTTTCAACACCAACGACTTGTTCGCTGGGCTGCAAAAAATCTCGAACGAACAAAATGAGTACTACCTTCTGGGGTATGTGCCCCCTAATACGGCGGACGGCAGTTGCCACACTCTGAAGGTCAAGGTGGAGCGCAGTGGAACGAGCGTACGAGCTCGCAGCGGATTCTGCAACGTGAGGCCCACTGACTTCCTCGCGGGAAAACCGATCGAAAAGGAACTCGAGATGCGAACAGCGTCTTCGGTGCCTGTTACCGAAGGCTCTCTCGAAGCGCCCTATTTCTACACCTCGAAGAATGAGGCTCGTGTATACATGGCCATGGAAATTCCCTCCGCTACCATTGATTTCCCCAAGGTAAAGGGCAAATACCATGCGGACATAAATATACTCGGTGTCGCCTACCGGCCGGATGGATCGGAAGCCTCCAAATTCAGCGACCAACTCACCATGGATTACGAAAAAGAAGAGTTGCAGAAGTTCTTGCAGTCGCCGATGCGTTATCAAAACCAGTTCTCGGTAGCGCCAGGACAATACCGGCTGACTGTCGTTATATCGGGCGGCGGGCAGAAATTCGGAAAATATGAGACTCCCCTTGTAGTCGAGCCCTACGACGGGAAGAGCTTCAGCTTAAGCGGTTTGGCCCTCAGTAATGAAATGTACAAAGTGTCGGCGAACTCCGGCGATCTGGATGCGGATTTGCTGGCGGATCGTATGTCCATGCTTGTGCAAGGCGTGGAATTGATCCCTTCGGGAAGTAACCGCTTCAAGAAAACCGACCGGGTGGTTTTGTACGCGCAAATTTACGACCCGCGCTTGGCAGATCCCAACCCCCCGTTAGTGGGCTGCCAATATGTCGTCATCGATCAAAAAACCGAAAAGAAAATCCTTTCGACTGGTTTGTTTAGTGTGACGGCTTTTGTGCAGAAGGGAAATCCAGTGGTCCCAATAGCCTTGAAAGTCCCAGTGGATACTTTTCCCCCGGGCGCCTATCGCATCGAAGTGCAGTCGGGTGACGCAGGCGGGGCGGTCTCGCACACTCGGATAGCGACATTTCAAATGGAATGAGCCCGGCGCGCCTCGAACTCGCCAATTCGGCGTCGCCCAGAGACCAGGCCCGGCGCTTCGGGCCTATTCCCTTGGCAAATCTAGTACTTGCCGATAATTGCGTTTTTCAAGTACAATCAGCTCCCCCCGCACTGAGGACAGTATGGACAGGTCTATATTTAGTTCCTTCGGGCTGCGCGAGAATCCCTTCGGCGTAAATCCGGATCCTCGGCACTTATTCCTAACCCGGCAAACTCAGACGACTTTGGATGCCCTGATTCAGGGGGTTCAATCCCGGCAGGGCCTGATCCTGCTTACCGGTGACGTAGGAACCGGGAAGACCACACTAATCAATTCCCTTCTGGAATGGCTGCAACAGAATGGAGTACCGACTGCGTTTATTTTCAACTCCCACCTTGAGGCCCGGGAGCTATTCGAGTTGATGCTCGCCGATTTTCATATTCCATCCGAGGTGCGCTCAACGAGCAGCGCGGTGTCGCACCTGAATGCCTGGCTGCTCGAGCGCTACCGTGCCGGCGAGACCGCCGTGCTTATCGTCGACGAGGCGCAAGGTCTTCCGTCACATACAATCGAGGAAATCCGACTATTGCTGAATCTCGAAACGCCGAACGGCAAATTGCTTCAGATTATTCTTTCGGGTCAGTCGGATTTAAACGAAAGGCTCAAACGGCTCGATCTGCGGCCGGTCCATCAGCGCATTTCACTTCGTTGCAGGACCATTCCGATGACGCTGGAGGAAACGCGCGGCTGCATCCAACATCGCCTGCGCGTCGCGGGTGCTCAGGACGACGCGATTTTCACCCCCGAGGCCATGGATAGCGCGCATTTTTATTCGCGTGGCATCCCGCGGATAATCAACTTGCTCTGCGAGCAGGCGCTTTTGAAAGCGTACTACAGCGGGATTCGTCCCGTTTCCGCGAGCATGATCGAGGACGCTTCACGCGAGTTTCAATTTGACGGAGATCGCCCGGTAGCCCCGCCATTGAAGCCGGACGAATCCGCGCGAACGAGCGTGATCCCCATGCAGCCGAACCTAAACACTCCGCCGATGACTTTTGCCGCGGCGGCAGGCGCCGACTTGGATCGGCGACAAGACGCGAACACGATTCGCGTCCCACCTCCGCCGGCCAAAGCGCCGCTGATCCTGACTCCGAACTATCGAGCCGTCGATTCTCACATCAAGGCGGTTCCTCCTCGTCAGGCAGAAACATTCAGCCCGAAAGAGCCGGAAAGCACGAATCGCGCGAATTCCCCAGCGCATCGTCCCGCCAACGTTGGCCAAATAATTGCTGAGCTTTCGGCGGGCGCGGCTGCTAGCGCTCCTGTTCTCGTTAACCGTGCGAGAGCGAAGAAGAGCGTGAATCTTGCCGCGGCATCAATTCGAGCATCGATTTCCTGGCTGGTTAAAGCGACGGCGTTCCTACTGGCATTTATTGCAGAGAACACATCAGCACTTGGACGCCGAACTCGCGGCGCATTGCTTTCGCTGCGATCCGTTTCTCGGCAACGGTATGACCATTACGTTGCGCTAGCCTCGCCGGTTTTCAAACGCATTACGGCTCCGTTCATCGTATGGCTCAAGGAACCGCGGCCTCCCACGCTGCTCGTTCGAGCAAATACAAGAACGCGACGCGAACCCTCCACACGTTTCTCGGCAGTGAGCAACAATCTCCGGGACAGAGCAGAACCCATCGTCCGATGGTTGCAGACCCCACTCCGTCCAGCGCAGCGACGTTAGCTACGCTTATCCGCGACAATCAAAATTTACCAGCCTAATTTACGGTTCTCCCGCTAGACCTGCTTCCGCCATTAGCTCGCGTATTTTTGCCACATATTGATCCAGTGCTTCCTGTTTCCCTTTTTCTGACCAGCCTAACTCGCGCGCGAGAAGCTCCGCCACCGCTGGCGCCGCTCTGACGGCGTGCTTCCAGCTGTGCGTTTGCAATCCGATTCTTCGCGACAACACATCCTCAATAGACATGGCCATTTCGTCGCGAATCACGAATGCCGCTTCTGCGCGCGTTGGTGCTAATCCTTCCGCCAAAGGTGCTGCGAGTTCCGGCTGCTCTCTCGCCAGATCCATCACCTCCGAAGCGCGCGTACCGAATTGTCCTGCCAAATGCCGGGCGGACAACTCTGTCACGCCATCGAGCTTTGCCAGCTCCTTCCAGTAGTCCGCGGAATAACCCTCCGAGCCCGAGAGCGGGTGTCTGAGCGTTTGGCACTGAGAAATGGAAATGCCCAAATATTTTTGCACCGCATCGACCGTGTCCTGCGCCATGGCTCGATAGGTCGTCCATTTGCCGCCCATAATACTGATTAACCCTGATTTTGGATCGAGTTCCACTTCGTGCGTTCGCGCTATCTCTTTCGTGCTCCGTGATTCGCCGGAACTAACCAGAGGACGCACACCAACCATGGCGCTCTCGATCTGGGCAGCGCTAACAGGCTCGGCCAGGTAGCGATTGAGATGCCGCACCAGGTACTGAACTTCTTCAGCCTCGACATGGAGATTATCGGGAGTATCAATTTCATCGTCCGTAGTGCCCACTAACAAGCTGCCGAGCCACGGGATGGCAAATAGTACCCTTCCGTCTTCGGTCTTCGGGATGAGCATCGCTTCCGTGCTGCCAAGTGTTTCCAGCGGAAGAATGAGGTGTACACCCTTGCTGAACTTTATTCGCGAGGGAGCATCCGGCGTCGCCATCCTACGGACATTGTCCGCGTGAGGGCCTGCCGCATTCACGAAACTTCGCGCGTGGACGACGAACTCCCGCCCCGTGAGTTTGTCTGCGACGACCGCCGAGGCGAGTTTGCCATCGGCATTTTTCTCAAATGCAACGAGACGCGCATAGTTCAGCGTTTCGCCGCCCGCCTCCGCGAACGTCTGGACTAAAGTGATGTTATAGCGCGCATCGTTGAATTGGCCGTCGGCATACACTACTGCTCCCACCAGGCCGCTGGCAGCAAGCGAAGGCATTCGGGAAAGCGCCTGCTCGCGCGAGAGGAACGTACTGCGAGCCAACCCATCGCGCCCGGCGATCCAGTCGTACAGTTTCAGGCCCGTCGCAAAGTAACCGACGTCGAGCCAACGATAACAAGGCGTTAGGAAGAATCTCGTATTCGTCAGGAACGGAGCGTTTTGCAGCATATGAATCCGTTCGTGGAGTGCTTCTTTTAGAACGCTGTATTCCTTGAAATCGAGATTGCGAATCGCTTCCTGCAGATATCGCACACCTCCATGGACCATTTTCGTGGATGCGCTGGAAGCGCCGCTGGCGAAATCCTCAGCCTCGAGTTGCACTGTCTTCAAACCGCGAAGCTGCGAATCAAGCGCGCAGCCGGAGCCCGTCGCCCCACCTCCAATCACGCAAACATCGAACGTCTTTCCTTCGATGGCACGCAGAGCTTCCTCGCGAGTTTTCATGCGGCCGCTTTTCCTGGCTGATATGTAATGGGACTTAGAGGGCCTGGCGAAGGGCGATCCCGGCAGATCGTTGTTTCGAAAGATTGCGTAACAGGCGAGATTATAATTGCGTTCATCGAGAAACGACTAAACGCTGCGCAAGAAACCGAGCGAACAAAAGTCGAGGCCGGCCCAGCTCCACCGGTACATCCTCGCTCAGGCCTTGCTTCCAAGCGCAGACTTTCCCGCGGTATTTTTTAATGACGCGGCTTTTTGAGTGGGATCGTGCCACTCGCGTCCTTCGCGCCGAAGCAATTCCTGCGCTTGTTCAGGACCCCAGCTTCCCGCGGCGTAGTTGGGGAAATCCCGCGGCGGGAGCGCCTTCCACAAATCGAGTATGGGTTGCACGATGGTCCAGGAAGCCTCCACCATATCCGCGCGCTGGAACAGCGTTGGATCGCCCATCATGCAGTCGTAAAGGAGCGTTTCATATCCGGTGGAAGGCGTGCTGCCGAAATAGTCCGCGTACTGGAAATCCATGTTAACCGCGCCGAGCCGCACGATCGGGCCGGGAACTTTGGCCTCGAAGCTGAGCGAAATCCCTTCATCCGGCTGAATGTTGATCACCAGCTCGTTTGGCGCAATTTTTTCCACGGATGTTTTGCGGAATAGCACGAAGGGCGGCCGCCGGAAACGAATGACGATTTCGGTGGACCGTGTAGGCAGCCTCTTGCCGGTGCGCAGATAGAACGGCACGCCCGCCCACCGCCAGTTATCGATATTCAAAGCGAGCGCGACGAAAGTTTCCGTCGTCGAGGCTGGATCCACGTTCGGTTCCGTTCGATAACCTGGGACAGCTTTACCGTCGATCGTACCTTCGCCGTACTGCCCGCGCACCGCATGATCCAGAACCCTCTCGGGATTTAGAGGCTGGATGGCACGCAATATCTTCGTCTGTTCGTCGTGAACCGCTTGTGCATCGAAAGAAATAGGCGGTTCCATGGCCGTAAGCGTGATGAGTTGAAAGATGTGATTCGGCACCATATCGCGCAACGCGCCGGCGTGTTCGTAATAATCTCCCCGCATCTCCACGCCGAGTTCCTCCGCCACCGTCACCTGCACGTGATCCACGTACCGTCGATTCCAAACCGGCTCGAAAATTCCGTTCGCGAAACGGAAGGCCAAAACGTTTTGAACCGTCTCTTTCCCCAGATAATGGTCGATGCGGTAAACCTGGTCTTCCCGCAGCACTTGGCCGATTTCGTGATTCAATGCCACCGCCGAATCGAGATCGTGTCCGAACGGCTTTTCAATCACCACGCGTTTCCATTTGCCGTTTTGTTCATTAGTCAGTTTGGCGGCGCCAAGTTGTTTCACCGCGATCGGGAAAAAGGTCGGGCTGGTGGCGAGGTAAAAAAGGCAGTTTCCCTGCGTGTTTTGTTCCTTTTCTACCTGGACAAGAAGTTCGCCCAGTCTCTTGTATAGCTCGGGATCCTGAAAATCTCCCGGGGTATAGTAAAGGCGCTTTACAAACTGATCCCAAGAGGCTTGATCTATTTCACCCGTCGCATACTGCCGAATCTCCTGCGCGGTACGCTGCCGGAAATCTTCCGACGAGAATTGTTCGCGCGAGACGCCGATAATCGCAAATTGCTGCGCAAGCAATCCTCCTCGCGCAAGGTTATACAGCGCCGGAATCAGCTTGCGCTTGGTCAGATCGCCGCCCGCGCCGAAGATAACCATCGCGCACGGAGGAGTCGGGCGTCCAAGCGTTTCCTGTGACACCTTCACTGGGCTGGAATCCTGAGTCAATTTTTCCTCCGCTCAAACGTATTATCAACGCGCTTTCCATGCTTCGAGCGCATTGTGTTGACGAATATTTTGGCAAGTATTGCCGGGTCCAAGTCTTGGCGTTTGCTAATCTACGACGACTTGGCAATCTTGGGCAACGTCCAATGATAGACCTGCCGGCACAAGTTGTCGCCCTCCTTCAGCCGAAATTCTACTGCTAGGATTATGAACACCGTTTAAACAAGAAATTTAACCCATCGAATGATGCGGGCGGCACCTGTGCTTCGTTCGTGGAATTTTGGCGATCAGCTTTTAGCGGAACAACAGGCGATTCGCGAAGCGCAGAGGAAAATATACCACTCGACTCAGACGTGAGACGCGTGCGAGAAGACGCCCCAATAATTTCTGCGTAAGAGATTCCAGGTCAATGTGGCGCCGGCCGCGATGAATCCGCGTCACTCGTCCCAGATACTCCTCCTCCGAAACAGGAGCATCCACTTCGTCGGAGGCGTCGCCCTTAGTAATCAGCGAACTTGCGATTTTCCGCGGACCAGATCCTTCCACGCGGCGAATAGTCCGGTGAACCACAAGCAGCCCGTTGCGATGGAAAACGACCACGTCACCTGCGGCGATCCGCGCAAACTCAGAGCGGCGAATGAAGACAAAGTCTCCCGCGCGCATCCACGGGCTCATGCTGCCGCCTGATACGCGCAAACACGCTGATCCCTGCGAGCGCATTTTCTCCGCAACTGGAAGTGCGGCGTCCGGAGCCGGCGAAACAAACGGCTCGTTGCCTTCGATTCGAACTTGGGAAACAGCGGATGTAGCGCTCATCAGGGAGTCAATTCCACGGTTTCAGTCGCGACCACCTGTCCGTCCAGCGAAACGCGCGTGGTCCACTCACCCAGCATGTGCCGTTGCTGGATCCATGTTCCAGCCACCGGCAAAGTTTGGATGGCCACTAGAGGTTCGGTCGAGCCTTGCGGAACGAAAAAGGCCATTTGTGTTTGTTGATATAAGTTGCCGCCGGGAATCAAAATCTCGAGCGTTTGAACGTGATTTCCCGCCGGAACGTTCTCCCAGGAAATTTTCACCTCCAAATCGCGTGTGGCGGTGGAGCTGAAGCTTGTTTCACCGTTGCAACCCGAAGCTTCCTTGTCGCAAAAAGAAAATGTCGCGCTGGGCTGTGCAGGGGCAGGGGTTCCTCCATCCGCGGAAGTCATCTGGCACCCGGAAAATCCAATCGTGGCCAAAAGAACAAACACGGCGGGCCACATCGCGCTTCCGAACCGTCGGTGGGTTGCTCGTATCAAAGACGACATGAATCCCTCGCTAAAATGGAATTGTAAACGCGTATGCCCGTTGGTCGGTCGTCGTGACGTATATACGTGACATCACCTCGTCAATTGATGGGTCGCCTACCGTCCCCTTAGTCGGTCCGATATTGGCAACCTCATCTTTAATGTCCGCGCCCGTGGTCAGAGCGAGTTCGTGAATCATTCCGTCACTCGATCCTACATAGATGTACGACATACCGGTGATAGAAATCGGCGCGGATGGAGCGGTTATTGCCGTGGTCCAGACCGAGGCAAACACCGGAGTCGGCCTCGACGTATCAATAGATAACAAATGGACGCCAGTGGCGCCTGAGTACACCACCATGTATGGAGGCGCGGTCCCCAGAACGACCGGATAGCTCACTACCGGTCCGTCGGTGGTCACAAAAGAAGCCAAAGTGGCTCCGGTCGTCGGATTAATTGCATAGATAGTGCTGTTCCCGGCGGTGCACGTGCTGCTCACGATCGCGTCACCATTGTTAGCCACGAACAAAACATCGCCCGCCGGAGTAAGCGTCGGCGACGCGTCAATATCCCCAAGATCCTCGGTCGCCAGCACGGCCCCGGTGCTTGGATTGATTTTCCAAAGACTAGGCTGCGCAGTTGCGCATGCGCTTCGGCTGGTTACCCATATCGCGCTATGAACGTAATCCACCAGCGGCGTCGAATTGATAATGTCCAACTTTGGGACGCTCCCCGTTCCTCCGGTTATGGGCGACCACGACGCGTTTGCCCCCGTATTGCCATTCAACCCAAAAATCTGATTCCCTGTCGTCGTCCCCGTGTTGCGTGTGCCGAAGAAAACCTGGTCGTTCAAGCCACCGGCGACAGATTTCAATTGCACAGCAGGACCACCTTGCAGAGCCAGTGCGCCGGTTGTTATCGGATTCACCACCCAGTCGACCACTCCAGTATCTGTGTTTACGGCGTAGACCAATCCATTCTGGTCCGTCAAATAATCGATATCTTGTCCCGTGGATGAAGAAGCGGCATCGATTATCGGTGAGCGGGAAGCTATAGAACCCCCCAGCGATACGGGGACAAACTCCCGCAGGCCGGTGACAGCATTAATAAAGAATACGAGGTTGGTTTGCGATCCCATCGCGGCAACTGTTCCGGGAATTAGCGCCGGGCTGGCGAGATCCGTCGCGAAGGTCGCCGCAATCCATTGTGAGTTCTGCTGAGCCGCAGCTGTAGCCCCAGGTGTCGCTGAGATTTCTTCCACAAACGTTGAGCCGTTGGTTATGTCCTGCGAAGAATAATAGTTCGAACTATCGTGCAAAAAGACCTTATAGAAGTAGGTCGTTCCATTTGCCGGCGCGCCGCCCGGGGCAGCGCACGTATCGGTAGTAGCGTTGTCCGTGAAACTTGTTTTTCCCGTTGAGTCCTCGAACACCACGGTTCCAGTGCCAACCGTCGCACAGAGTGCCGGAACCTGAGTATCAGTCGGCACCGAATTTTTATCTACCGGGGAGCTGGTGCGCCGAAGGATGAGGACTCCCGTATACGTTTCGCCGTTAAACGCCGTGCCAATCAGCGAAGGAATATTCCAATTCAGCGTGACGCTGCCGTTGCCGGGGGTTGCCGTAAGTCCCGTCACATTCTGAACGAAAGTCACGTCCAGCTCGGGCGCATTTGTATTGACGCTCGCTTCCTTCGATCCGAAAACGGTCGAGTTACCGTCATTTGCCGCTTTGTCTGTGATGATCGTTCCGTAATTTGTGCTGCCGTTATACCAGTTCTGAACGTCCGTGGTGATGTTAAATCCCACAGTTGTGCTGGTGTGTTGTACCGTTTCCGTGTCGGTGGCCGTGCCCGCGATGTCACCGCCCGGCGCAGTCCAAGCCGTTGTCGCCACGCGCGTGTTCCAGGTCACCACGTTGGGCTGCCAGAAATTGGTTACGTCAAACGCCTGGTAGGTTACGCTCGCAGCCGGCGGCGTAATTACATGCAGAGTCAATGTCGCGGCCTTAATGCCCACATTCGGAATGCGCGATAAATCAAACTCCAGAAGTGCGCGCTCGGCTGCGTTAGTGGCCGATGCAACTGTAAGAGTAGGTCCCACGTTATTGCTCGTCGGGGACGCCTGATTGAGTGTGGCGTCTGCGCCGCGCGCCTGACTATCCGTGGTCGATTTCTGCAATACGATTGTCTCGCGCGCGATCACCGGCGCTGCCAGTCCCAGCGCGAGCGCCAAACTAAACCATCGGCGCCTCCAAATGCGCCCAACTCCTATCACGGGATGTTGTCTAGACATGACCCCACTGCCTCCAGCCAAATTTGTGACAAACTGTCGTTCGCCTACGAGCGGCGCGGCGCCGCGTTGCAAACTCCGCCTTGCCCGGGCAACTTCCCGCAGGCGAGCGCCAAGGTTTCGTAAATCGGTTCTGAAAGACACTGCGGCTTAACGTAAGCGCGTTTCTTCTTCGGTTGCTTACCGTTGGCGAGCGCGATTTTTTGCGTTCTTTCCATTATTTCCCCTGGGTCAATTACTGCCCATCTGCGCTTCCGGCGTAGCGGCCGGTGACGGAATCGGACACAATCCTTTTCTGTTCGGCTTCTCGGCATGCATGGCGCTGACGGGATTCTGCACGCCGGCCAAGCGCGCTTTTAGTTCCGCCAAATCGCAAGCACGCTCGTACGCTCCCAATAGGTCCCCGCCTTCCATCTGCGCGAGTCCGGGACAGCGTTCGCAGTATTGTCGAATCGAACATTTGGAGCAGACCGGCAGCTGTGACTCTCGCACCGCTCGTACGCGATTCATCTCCGGCGAACTAAACCAAATCTCCTCGAATCGCTGCCGCCGCAAGTTGCCCGTAGCGACCGGCATCTGCACGCAAGGAAAGACATCTCCGTACGGAGAAATGTAACAACTGTTGTGGCCCGCGCTGCACGGGATATCCTCGTATGCCGCGCTTTCAATCCCGCTCGAGGTGGCGCTTCCAGTCGCAAGCAGCGTCGCTTGCGCGCCTTCCTGCGAACTTGATGAGGGAGGATTTAAAGTTGGATCCTGAAGGATGGGCAAAAGGTCCTGCACCGAATTGCGCAGTTGCAGAAGACTCATGTCCCCATCCATCTTGGGGGTAATCGTCATATCCAGAACGTATGGGACACCGAGTTCCGCTGCGAGGGCTTGAACATTTCGATAAGCCGTCAAGTTCTGTTTCATCAGGGGGCATGCAATCTTTACCTGCAACCCCTCCGCCTGCAGGAAGCGAATGGCAGTCAAAGAGCGCTCCAGCGATCCGCGGATCTTTGTAATCGCGTCGTGGACTGCCGGCTCGGCGCTATAAATGCTGATTTGAATGCGACGTACGCTCAGCGCGCGGAGCTTGCTGGCGCGCTCGGCATCAATTAAAAGTGCGTTCGTCTTCAGGCTGATATCGAAGTGAAGAGCGCGCGCGAACTCAAGCAGCTCAAAAAGATCGTCCCGCAAAAAAATCTCGCCGCCGCTCAAGGTGAGAAACAGCGTCCCGGATTGCGCCAGTTGCTCCAGCACATTTTTGATCTCTTCCGTTTTCATCTCGCCATGATCTTCGTGGTCGAGATAGCAATGGATGCACCGTTCGTTGCAACGGTAGGTGAGATCTACGTGGACGCTCCACGGAAGATGCCGCTCCACCGTCCTCCGAATCAAGCCGTCCATCACTGGAGTGTTTGCCATTCCTCAGCCCTTCACTTCTGTGGCCACGAAAACCAACTGCTTCTGCTCCAGCGCGGCCACCAGTTCGCCGATGTCGGCGCGCGCCGCTTCCAAGCTGACGTCATATTCCGCGGAAATTCTTTCCGCGATTTCTTCCACGCTCTCGCTCTCGGCGTGTTTCCAGATTAGACTGGCCGTTTCGTTCAACTCATGCACTTGGCTGTCCTCGGGCGAAATAATCACCATTTCGCCGTCAACTTCGCGCCAGGCGAGTTTTGGGTTTCGAATGATGTGTCCTTTCATGCCGCAATCACCTTCCAGAATTCCGCGTTCCGGCGAAAATACAGCCGGTAGCACGGTATTTCCTCGATCAGCCCCATCAACGTCTGCAGCAACTTTTCATGCGCGCGCTTTTCGGCAGTGAAAAACAGGACGCAGGGCAACAGTGCTCGGAGTGCTTCCTTCAAGGAAAGCGGCTCAGCCCGATCTTCTTTCGCCTGCTTCAGCAGGTACAAACCCGCGATAGGAAACAGCCGGTTGATTCCGGCGGCTCGAAATTCTCCCCAAAAGGGCGTTCCATGCGCCTGCCAAAAGCCATTTGAATAACGCAGCAGCGAAATTTCGTCCGTAAGGACACTGCCTTCCGGTGACAGCGAAGCAACCGTGCTCTTCCCGGCCCCCGAACGTCCAAAAAAAATGTACGCGCGGCCGTCCCGCACAACTGTTGCGCCGTGTAGAAGAAATCCGCTCCGCGGGAGGAGCACCATGGTCAACAAAATGCGGAGCAGCGAGTCCAGCGCATATTCGTGGCGCACCCCGTGAAATTCAGCGCCTCGCCGTCCCAGGAGCAACCTCGCATCGTCCAGCAAATAGGAGAATTCGCCGCTTCCCACCCGCATTTCTTGTTGATTTAGATGAATCGGAAAGCCCTTCGCTGAGTTCTGCGCAAATTCGCGATAACGCCGCAAAGCCGGCGCAAGCAGCGCCTCTTCGTGGATAAAAAGGTCGAGTGGTACGTTTCCGATGGAGATTTGCAGCGGCACGCAATTATCCAGTTGCTTCACTGGATAATCCAATCCGACGATTGTTCCCAAGTTCACGACGGTAATGCTTACAACTGCAGGACCTGAGGGCGTCCTCGCAGTCCCCCCAAAATTCTAAATTCGCCTAATAAAAGAGAGGTGCCACACGCTAGTCTCGTTGCTCGTCTATAACGCGTCAACTGCATATGGGGGCGACGATTCGTATCTGCCACTAACGGTAGAGGGACGTGAGCGGGATGAAGCGGGATGAAGGAGATGAAGCGGGAGTCTCAGGCCCGGCGGCTGGCCCAACCGTACTTCCTCAGAAGGCGAAGAGGCCGCAGTGCGATGTAAAGAGGCGCTAATGCACCCGGCAAACGCATCATTTGCCAGTCTTCCTCGGCAGGTACCACGGAAAGCCGCATGGCATAACGCCACCCCTCAAAGGTTCCGGGCAGCATCCGGCGGCGAAAATTGAAGCGGCCGGGAGCGTCCAGCGCTCGATAGTGAAAGCTCATAAGACGGTTCGCAATTTCCGAGGCCACACCCGTCGCCACCTGATCCGCTTGCACTCGCCGCCGAATTTCGCTCGCCAGTGGTGCATCGAGCAATCCGGCTGCGAGCGCAAGCCCGACATGAAGCATGCGTTCCGCGTTTAGGGCTTTTGCCCGTTGTGTCGTGAGGTCCCAGTTCAGATTGGGATAGCGCCTCACGAGCTCCGAAATGTCCGCAATCCACGAAAATCGCTCCCAGAAATCCTTCGCGCCGTGAATGCACAGTATGGCAAGCCCATCTTCCACCGAAAAAGTTTGGATTTCTCGTTCGTTCAGCTTTACAGAAACCAGCCGCTGCGAAAGTTCATCGAGATCCGGAGGCCTCGGAAAATGTCGCAGCGTCAATTCCGTGTGCAGCTCCACCATTATCCGGCGTTCTTCGTCTCGATAGTTGTATTCGCCCGGAACCGTCGAAGCAGCTGCGCCGGCGGAGAGAATCCAATCGTACTTTGGACGATACCCGAGTCCGAGCATCACTTCATGCGCCTTCGGCAAATCGCTTTGGCGCAAAATAATGTCCAAATCTTCGAATTCACGAAGCGTCACGTCACCGTAGGCCTGCATCGCCAGCACGGGTCCTTTGTAAGGAATACCCTGTATTCCCTGAGAACGAAAAAGATCGAGAATTTTGATCAGTTCGGCGCTGAGGAACAAGCATCGAATCGTGTTAGCGCGGCAAGCATTTTTCAACCGCTCCGCAGCGGACGCCGGCATACCGCCTGTCGCAACCGCGTTCAATCGCCTGCCGACAAGCGGTGTGATTGAGTTTTCCTCTGCTTCGTTGAGGACGTAATCCCAGCTAAGATCGCGTTCCAGGAGCCGGGCGATTTTCTCCGTTAAGAAGGTATCTGGCTGGCTATGCGCGCAGCAGGCAAGGAGCTGTTTCTCGGGACAGGCGGAATTGCTGACGGCGAAAGTCATCAATATTTTCGGATCGCGTGTGAACAGGAAATTCTACGCTATTTCAATATTCGCGGCTGGGGGATTCTCTAGGAAGGTAGTTTCTCTGGCAAAACAAAATAGTGCGGTGCCGAATGCCGGTCAGCCAGCTCGCTTCGCAGCGATCCAGTTTGATTCATGCAGCCATGCCCGTCGGGGCCGTCCCGTGCATTTCAACAAGCTTTCCGATTTTGAGCAGTCTCGCTCGAAAGCTCTCCGGCTCGAGGCCCGCGCGCCCGCAAACCGTCTGAAAATCCGCGCTGCTGCCGAATAAAAATTCCTGAGCCTTTCTCTGGCTTCTCAAGCTTCCGTTACGCCAATCGTCCACGGCTGACACCACGACTGCGGTCCAAAGTCTTCGCTCGCCGATTAGATCCTCGGTCACCGTGTTTTGAGAGTCGATTTGATACTGCGCTCCGCTTTTCCCCATCGCATCCCCCGGCGCCGCGTCGCATCGTCTTCATTCTGGCGAAGCGCTAAACCGTACACTTCTTACAACAGCAGCTTCAGCGCCATGTATGACGCGATTCCCGCGCAGGCAGCCGCACTTCGGAATGGCTTCATTTTCACGGCGCTACAGGCGGAAGTGGGAAACGAAGGGAATTCCGAACTCAACATGGCTGTGCGTCGGCGGTCACATGTGCCGCAACGGTGCACGCAGCGTAATCCCGAGGCATTCTCACCAGCGAGAAACGGAAGCTACAACACGAGGGGACTACTGCACGGTTTCAGCGGTCAGAATTTCCCGCAGCTTGGTCGAAAGCGTAGTCATCGTAAAGGGTTTTTGAAGCAGTACCGCATCCATTTCGAGTATCCCGTGATGCACCACGGCCTGGTCCGTATATCCCGACATATACAGCACTTTGATTTTTGGCCGAATGAGTTTCGCGCGTTCGGCCAACTCCCGCCCGCTTATCCCCGGCATCACAACGTCCGTCATCAGAAGATGAATCGTTCCCGCATGCATCGCGGCCAATTCCAGCGCGGTGTGGCCATCTTCCGCTTCAATCACCGTATATCCGCTCATTTCCAGATATTCGCGCGCCAGCTCGCGTACGCCTTTCTCGTCTTCCACCAGAAGAATCGTTTCTGAGCCGCGTTCCATGGGCTGAGCGTCGGTGCGGCGGTCGCGGCCGCGGTCTCCCTCTTCCTCCTCAACTCTAGGCAGATAAATCTTGAAACTGGTTCCGCGCCCAGGTTCGCTGTACACCCAGACGTACCCGCCGCTCTGCTTCACGATTCCGTACACCGTCGCGAGACCAAGCCCCGTCCCTTTTCCCTTCTCCTTGGTCGTGAAGAACGGTTCGAAAATGTGCGTTTGCGTTTCGGCGTCCATACCCGAGCCATTGTCCGTAACTGCGAGCATCACGTATTTGCCGGGAGCCAGCACGGCGGGCGAACGCGAATAGGAGGCATCCAAATCCACATTCGCGGTTTCGATCGTCAGCCGGCCGCCTTGCGGCATCGCGTCGCGCGCGTTCACCGCGAGATTCAGAATCACCTGCTCGATTTGGCTGCGGTCCGCTTTGATCAGTCCCACGTCGGGCGCAGACGAAGTTTCGAGCTGAATATCCTCTCCAATCAGCCTTCGCAGAATCTTTTCCATGTCCGCGAAGATGCTTTGAATGCTGATTATCTTCGGTGCCAGCATCTGCTTGCGGCTAAAAGCAAGCAACTGCCGCGTCAGGGAAGTGGCGCGCTGCGAGGCCGTTTGGATTTGCTCCGCGTTACGTCGCAACGGATCCCCGGCGGCAAGACGATCCGCAAGCAAGTCCGCGTAGCCCTGAATCACCATGAGAAGATTGTTGAAATCGTGAGCGATCCCGCCTGCCAGCCGCCCCACTGCTTCCATTTTCTGCGATTGACGAAGCTGCTCCTCGAGTTGCCTGCGATCCGTGATATCGAGAGCCATGCAAATCGCGCCTTGCAACTCGCCATGTGCATCTCGCAACGGCTCGACGTGGCACGCGTAAGACCCACCTTTCCACTCGACATGGAACGTGGTCGGCTCGCCCGCCATGGCGCGTCGATGTGCCGCGATCGGCTTGAAACTCGAGTCCGAGGTCTCGAAATATTCCAGCAGCGACATCCCCACAACCTCATTTTGCTTTAGTCCGAGCCGTGCCAATCCCGCGCCCATCGACGAAGTGAAGCGAAGATCTTTTCCGACAGTCCAAAGAATCGCGGGCAATTGCTCGACCAGCACGCGAAGACGCGCTTCGCTCTCGCGTACTTTTTCCTCCGCGCGTTTCCTTTCTATGGCCAGAGCGATATGGCCGCCGACCGAGCCGAGAAATTCAAGATCGCGCTCCGTGTACGCACTTTCGCTTTCGTAATGTTGCACGACCAAAACGCCTATCGTCGCGGCCGGCGTTCGAAGCGGCACTCCCAACCAGGACGGCGACGGCGTGCCGACGAGCTCCACTTCCCCCTGCTCGGCGAGCTTGTCGAATGCTTTCTGGGGAATCAACATGGCGCGCCCGGTGTGATACACGTACGCGGTACAGCTTCTTCCAACTTGTTGCGGAGGCGGCGCCACGTCAAATTGGTCCACGAAAAACGGAAAATGGAACATTTCCGACGCCGGTTCATACAACGCCACAAAGCAATTTTCCGCGTAGAGTACTTTCTTCAGAGCGATGTGAATCAGCCGCAGCAGGTCGTCCAGGTTGTCGGTTAAATTCACGCCGCGAATGATTTCAAAGTTCACCTGGCGCTCGAGTTCCGCGCGCTTATGTTCGCTTATGTCTTCAACCGTGCCCTCGTAGCAAACGATTTTCCCGTGCGCATCTCTCACCGCGCGCGCGTTTTCAGAAACCCAAATCTGCGCGCCATCTTTGCGGCGGAGCTGATATTCGAATTGTTCCACGACTCCCTTCTTCTCAATCCGCCGCTTGAATTCCTCGCGAAATTCGGGGTCAGCATACGCGTCCCGTGCTACGTCGGTGATGCACTCCATCATTTCCTCGCAACTGGAATAGCCGCACATTCGCGCAAGCGCGGGATTCAGGCTCAGAATGCGCCCTTGCGGCGTGGTCTGGAAAATTCCTTCCACCGCATTCTCGAACAAGAGCCTCAGCCGTTCTTCGGCGCGTTGCTGAGCCTCTTCCGCGTGGCAGCGTTCCGTGATGTCTTCATACATTCCGAAGCTGCCGGTGCGTTTTCCGTTCGCGGTGAGGGGCACACCGACGATCTGTACGTCCACCAGCGAGCCGTCGCTGCGGCGCCGCTTCCCTTCCGCTCGAACGACTTCGCCGTTCGTGGCGCGTCTGCTCAGATCGAGCGCTTCGCTCGCGTCGCGCGCCGGGACCACCAACAAATCCAGCTCCGCGCCCAGAATTTCGGATTGCTGGTAACCGAAAAGAGTTCCAAAGGCGGGATTGCACATTTGAATGCGGCCATTGGCATCCAGGACGACGATGGCCAGCGGATTATTTTCCGTCAGCGCATGCAGGTAGGCATTGTGCTCCGCGACTTTTTCTTCCGCAGCGCGCCTGGCGCTGATGTCCTGAGCCGCAGCAAGGATCACTTCGCGTCCGGCGAAAAGAATCCCCTGGGTTGTGATTTCCACTTCGAAGATCTGGCCGTTCTTTCGCAAATGGCGCCAGTGTCCGCGGAAAGCCAGCGCCGACGGGCTGTCGCGCACGGCCTCAAGCACCCGAGGAATGTCCTCGACCGGACGTATGTCGGTGATACGCATGCGCAGGAGTTCTTCGCGCGTGTATCCATATTGCTTGAGCGCTGCCGCGTTGACGTCGAGAAACGCCAACGTCTTCGGGTCGTAGATGTACATCGGCTGGGGATTAGCGGAAAACAGAAGCGAAGAATTCGCCCCGTCAAACGTGTCGCCCGATGCGGATGCGGATGCGGACGCGGAGTCAGCGTGAGGGCGCGAGGAGGTGTGCTCGCGTCCACCCTTCGCAGGGCGCAGGGACCCCTTCTGTTTTGTCCGCAACTTGATTGTTTTGCTCGACATCGTCCTGGACTTGAAATTGGCGGGTGCCCAGTTCTCCCGACGCTCGACTCTAGCTGGGACTGACTTGGGCGACAATGGTACGCAAGTACCAAAATTGCAGATTCCATGACACTTAGGACACGTTCGTTCGCGGACTCTCCTGGCCCGACGAGGCTTGGCCTGTCGGAGACGGGGACCTGCTCTTCGCCGTTGCCTAAGGTTTCTTCATTTCACCCAGGTGTCGGTCGCTGGGATACACAAATATTGGAGTGATCTTGATCGGGTTGTCGAAAACGAAGAGTCCTCCCGGTGCGTTCGGGTCAGGGCTCTTCACTATTTCAAACACCCTCCCAGATTTATCGTGCCAGATACCTTGAATGCGAATCTCATCCGTCAAAACCACCACCTGCAGGACCACTTCGCCTGCTCCGTCGATCACCTCTAACGAATTCTGGTTGTAATTTCTATCCCACACAAGCGAAGGCCTAACCCTCCACTCGTTACGCTCTATTTCTGCGACCATTTTTCCGGTCGCGTCTCGCAGGCGCGTGGAAACCGCGAAATGGTCAGCGACTTTCTCCACGGTCAGGGATGTGTCCTCTAAAATCGTTAACAAGGGACTCCCGTTCGGGCCGGCCCACATGAGCTTCGATCCCGAGTCTCCGATTTCGATTATGGGCGAAGGGGAAGAAGAGGAGGGGCCCAGCAGTACGCCCGACGACGCGTTTAATCGATCCATCTCGTCCAGCTTGTCCATGACCGCGCGCAGATCAAGTTTCCTCGCTAGCATTGTGTTCAGTATGTCGAGTATCTTTTGTCCCTGTTCTTGGCCGATTCCACATTTAATCATGAAGGTATTCTTGCTGCCCGTGACGGCAGGACTGCAAATTCCAGCCGTGGTGGCCTTTCCTGTAGCGACCGTTTGACTCCAGCAAGGCGCGGCGATCAGCAGCGACAAAACCAGGCCATATCGCATGGCTCACTCCTTTTTCGCCGGGACCCGTTTCTTTTCGGGAGTGGAAGGCTGATCGTAGGTAATGGTGTTTCCGCTACCTGTCACGGCTGGGCTTTCGGGCCCGCTTGTTGTGGCATCGCCAGATTTTTGCTGGGCTTCAACTGGCGCTGTGGGATGCGTCTTGGCTGTTGACGAGCTGCTCTTATAGCTCGTATGCCCGACGAAATAGGCAATACACACCACGGCCAAGAAAAGCGAGACTCTTTGCTGCCAGTCCCATTTGAATGGATTCATTATGATCACCGTGATAACCGTGGCTGCGAGAACTGGAAGAACAAATCTTTCAAGAAAGATCGGCATGTATTAGTGAGTGGTTTTTGAACCGCGCTTGTATCTAAACTGGTTGCCCTTTTTGGAACTTGGCGGAACTCTTTCGCCGCGCTCAATCACGGTACGCCGACCGCCGTCTACCTCTCCCCCACGCGGACCGACTTCGATCAGCTCGCCAGAATCCGGTGCCTTATTACCTGGTTTGTACGTAGCCATGAACTCCTGCCCAAAACAAAACTTTAACAAGAATTCCGCCTGCTGGCAATGCATACTACCTCTAATGACAAGTTGCTCAACAAACTCTGTTTTGTACCGGGATGCCAGAGCCCTGCCAATACCGGCGATCGAAACGAGTTCAACTACGGCGAACCTCCCCCTCCCAAAGAGCAGAAAACGCCGAAATGAGGAATGACCGTGAGATACCTAGTTCTGTTATTGCTAGTCGCGATGCCTTGCTGGTGCCAATCCACAACGGGAAATGCTGATGCATCGGGACCCTGCACTGTTGCGAACAGCGGAAATAACAACACATTTACGATTAACTGCGGCATCGGAAAGGCCCAAGGAGAGACCCTTCTAAAAATCGTCAACCAGATTCTCTCGAACCAAACGGATCTTGAACAGTTTAGAGGCAAACTTGACGAGATACTTAAAAACTTAAATAGCATACAGAAGCAGGTGAACCCTAACGCAGTAAAAATAACGTATACAAAAGATGGATATAAAAGGACCGTATCGCCCAATATGGACTACAGTTCAAACGAAGCCTTTCCGATTTACGAAGAGCTCGTAAAACTCTATCAGGAACAAAAATGGAGCGAAGTACTCGATAGAAGCGAAGCGCAGATCAAACTGCGCCCGGAATGGTTTACGCCGTATGTAATGGCTGGTATCGCCCAGATTCATCTCGGCCATAATGCGCAGGCGATTCAATTGCTCGAGCAGGCCAAAGACGGAATGGCAGACAATCCCGGTTATGACGACCTACCTCAGCAAGTTTCGACGACACTCAGCCAACTCAAGGCAAATCCTTAGGTTGTTCGCGGGATGGGCAATGTTTGCGCGCGGCACTGGGCGGGTGGCCAATCTTTTCGCGCGGCGCCGGAGTTCACCTAACCAAACTTGAAACTCGCGGGGGTGCCGAACCATTCGGTGTGAACGGCTCGGGTTTTGACGTTACGCTCTGAATTCCTCGCGGCTCGCGGCCTTTTACCCTGAAGCTCAGAATGTCAGCCACGAGATAAAAAATCCGCAAACGACCTGCTTCCTTTCGGCGGGCTTTTCGCCGAGCCTTGCGCTCGTCGCGTTTGACTTGCGATCTTCGCCCCGAGTCGAAGCAGCCTCTGCGACGCCGTGATTTTCACCCCCCGATTCTCGAATCTCGCGTTCAAATTTTCCCCGTTCGATTGCATTCCGTTGCTTCTCACCTTCAGTTCCGATTACATTTACTGTTTGCTTTATGAGCATGGAAGGTAGCTGATGAACGATGTACGAAGCGAAAGTCGGCCCAATAGGCCGCTTGAGGCCGCTGCCCAGGGCCGCGAGCAATCGCGCCCAACAGGCTCGCTCCGTCCACCCGACGCAGGCACGCCCGCACCCATCCTAAACCCAAGAGCCGCCCGAATAACCCTAGCGTACGATTCTGTCCGTAGGGGCGCTGCTTGCTGCGCCCGCCGCAGCGTACCCGACCAACCCCACTCCTTTCGCATTTCTACCCGGTTTTGCCCCAAGAGTAGAAGTCACACAAAACACAGGATCAAACCCTCTCTACCCGGTTCTAGATCTGCACATAGCCACGCGCAAACTTCACCCGCGAACCCACTTTCTAATCGAGAACTCCATTTATTAGAACCCACTCTAACCCATAGAAAACAAACGATCGCACCTCGTTCTAATCGAGAACTTTCAACCAATCCGTGTTACCGCAATTCTGTTTCGCGCCCCTTTCTAACCGGTTCTGCCTCACAAACAGAATCGTCTGTAACTCACTCAAAACAAAGCACCACCCCATTTCTAACCGGGGCCAGAACACATGTTAAGGATTTCGATTACTCGCGTGACTCCGCTGCGCAGGCCGCGCCGGCCCCTTGGCTCCAATTGGCGGTAATCGAAAAGCAGGATGCCGGGCTGAAGGCCCCGGCGCTACATTTAAACCTTAGGCAACTACCAACGGCAGGCGGCAAGTGATAGCACGCGACGAGAAGCGACCGATTGGAGAGATCGCGCGCAGTGGCACGGCAGTGACGTCATCACAGAAAGATGCGAGGCAGCAAGGGTGGAGAGCTGGCGGGCTTGCGCTGATTTCCGGGTATGTGGACTCGTATGCGCTGGTGAGGTTTGGGGTTTACGCGTCGTTCATGACGGGGAATACGACATCTGCGGGGGTGCACGCGGGGCAATTCAATTTGGCTGCCGCACGACATAGTTTGCTGCCGATTCCGTTGTTTGTGCTGGGAATTTTAGCGGGGACGCTGCTGACGCATGGCGATCGACGGCGTGCATTGCCTCGGCTTTCTGCGTTGGTAGCCGCGCTGCTCGCCGTTGGCGTGGCTGCGGCTTACTTCGCGTGGCCGCAGTGGCTGAGCATTGTGATACTGAGCTTCGCGATGGGCATGATGAACACGGCCATCCTCGAAGTAGGCGGACAGGCGGTGAGCGTAGGGTTCATGACGGGAGACTTGAACAACCTGGCGCAACACGTCGCGATGGGAATTAAGAGTGCGCCGGTGGCGGAGGCTCAAGGTTCGTGGGACACACATTGGCGACGGGCGTCGCTGTTGGGCGGGCTGTGGATTGCGTTCCTGAGCGGAGCCGTCATTGGAGCGGCATGCGGGTCGCGGCTTGCGGTGTGGACCTTGCTGCTTCCGGCGCTGATGTTGTTGGTGCTCGCGCTGATGAGCTCTTGGGGGCAGCGTGGCGACATTGCCTAAGGCTGAGCAAGATGCCCTTCGACTGCGCTCAGGACGAGCCGCGCTAAAGACCCCCTTCGTACCTCCGGGTGAACCGGCGCTCCATTCAAAGCTTAGGCGTGGCCTGGCAGAGTTGTTGGAACTCGGGGTCGTCGCGCAGGGAGATCAAATCTGTGTCGCGTTTGGCCCAATCCAAGTTGGCCCAGCCTGCTTCCTTGGCGGCTTTCAGCATGTCGAGGGCTTCGCGGGACTGCTCGAGGAGAGCGTAGGTGCAGGCGGCATTGTAGAGAACGTTGGAATCGCGCGGGCGGAGTGCCACCGCGGTTTGCAATTGGCGCACCGACTCTTCGCGCCGGCCCACGGCGGCATAGTAGCCGGCGAGGAGCATCCGGGCGCGAACGTCTTCAGGAACGGTATCAAGCTGCTTTTCGAGCGCAAGGATCCCGCGATCGAGCAGCATCCTGGCCTGCTCTTCTTTACCCAGCGACCTGAGAGAATTCGTGATGGGAATGTAAACGTTGTAATCGTCGCCATTGGCCTGGAGGGCGCGATCAACAATGTCTGCAACCTCTTGAAACCGGCCGGAGGAAAAATACGTTCGAGCCAGGACGGTGTAGGCGCCTTCGCAGTCAGACTTGCACTCGATGGCTCGCTGCGCGAACTGGATGGCCTCGTCATACCTTTTCTGGCCGGAGAGAATCCAGGCGCGCGCGGCCAGCACTTCCGCCAGGCCGGGTTCGAGCGCTGTGGCGCGCTCGCAGGCGGCCAGCCCCTTTTCGATCCAACGGGAATTTTCTTCGCGAAATTGGTAGATCATCCCGCACGCAGTGGCCAACCCTGCATGAGCCAGAGCGAAATTCGGGTCCAGCTTGATGGCTTGTTCGAACATTTGCAAAGAGAAATCCAAATCGAGGCGTCGCGCGTAACCGCGGCCGCGAAGAAAATAATCGTAGGCCAGGGGATTTTCAGTGGGCTTGCGCGAGATGGTTTTTTCTTCCTGCGGCGTGAGCGTGATGCGCAAGGCTTGGGCGATGCTGCGCGCGATCTCCTCTTGAATGGCGAAGACGTCTTCGAGTTGGCGGTCGTAACGCTCGGCCCAGACCGGATGCCTGGTGGAGGCTTCCACCAATTGCGCGGTGATGCGCACGCGATTGCCCGCGCGACGGATCGAGCCTTCCAGGACGTAACCGGCGCCGAGCTGCTGGCTCACTTGTTGCGCGGTGACCGGCTTGTCGCGGAAAGCGAGCATCTCCGAACGAGGAAAAGTTTCCAGTTGCGCGATCTTCGAGAGTTCCGTGACGATGTCTTCGGTAATGCCGTCGCGGAAGTATTCGTCCTCTTTCGCGCCGCTCTGATTTTCGAAGTAAAGGACCGCGACGGATTTTTGTTTGGCTGCGGCAGGATGCGTCTCGGCAGCCGAAGCGCTCTTCTCGGCGGCTGGACGGCGGCTGGAGTCAACGTCGCGCTGAAGGCGCTTCAGATCGGCGCGGAGTTCGGCAGCGGTCTGGCAGCGCAGGTCCGGGTCTTTCTCGAGTGCTTTGCCGAGAACAATGTCCATGCCAGCGGGCAAGCGCGGGTTGAGTTTCTTGGCGGGCGCGGGAGTGGAATGCAGGATTCCGTCATAGATGACCGCGGTGGTGTTGCCGGAAAACGGAACTGCGCCGGTGGCCATTTCATAGAGCACGACGCCGAGGGAAAAAAGATCGGAGCGCGCGTCCAAGTCTTCGCCGCGCGCTTGTTCCGGCGACATGTACGCGACCGTGCCCATGGAGCTGCCCGGGCTGGTCAGGTGCTCAGGGTGGAGGACATTTGCCGCGGTGCGCATGGCTGTGGCGCCTACAGATTCGGCGGCGTGCTGGTGCACGGAGGTGAGTTTGGCCAAACCAAAATCCAGGATCTTCGCTTGGCCGCGGTCCACGAGAAAAATATTCGCGGGCTTGATGTCGCGATGCACGATGCCCTTCGAGTGCGCGGCATCGAGACCGTTGGCGATCTGAATGCCGATGTCCAGAAGCTCCGATATTTCGATGGGCTTTCCTTCGATACGGTGCTTGAGAGTCTTGCCCTCGAGCAATTCCATGGCGATGAAGGGACGGCCTTCGAATTCTCCGATGTCGTGGATGGTGCAGATGTTGGGATGATTGAGCGCGGAAGCAGCGCGCGCTTCGCGGCGAAATCGCTCGATGGCCTGAGGGTCGTGGGAGATGTCGTCAGGAAGAAATTTCAGCGCGACGTTGCGGCCCAGGCGGGTGTCTTTGGCTTTGTAAACCACGCCCATTCCTCCACCGCCCAATTTTTCGAGGACGCTGTAGTGAGAAACGGTGCGGCCTACGTTGGAGGAAGCGTCTGGCACAGGTCGTGCATTGTACGACAGCGGGTGAGTACAGGCAATCGCGCTTAGCGGGCGGAGGATTCACAATTTCGGGCACGGCAAGTCCAGCAGATGAACGACGCCGGCGATTCAAGTGGCGTATTTTTTGAAGCGCTCGATCGACGCTGGAGTGTACTGGCCGACTTCGATGATGTAGCCATCGGGGTCGCGCATGTAGCAACGCCATTCCCATCCGTGGTTGTCGAGCGGCTCGGTGAGGAAGACAGCTCCTTTAGCGCGCCAGTCTTTGTAGCAGGCCCAAACGTCGGCGACGCGCAAGTTGAGAAAGCTGCTGAACCTGTTTAGATTCGGCGGTGTTTCGAGGATGACTTCGGGCTTGTCGGGCGTGGGACCACCGCCGGAATTGAGGATGATCCAGGAATTGGACAGCTTGATGTAACAAGGATTTTCAGGCTTGACCACCTTGCCGCCAAGGATTCGAACGTAGAAGTCCTTCGATTTTTCCTGATCTTGCACGGTGAGAAAATGCGTGACGAAGAAGCCTTCCTGCGCAATCGGCGCGTCGGGCAGATTCATGAGGCGGTCTCCTAGCGGACTTGAGTCGACAATCTATGTGCGGATGCGGGCAATGTCAATCTGCCAACTTGGCGGCGCTTGCGCAGCGTCTCCAGACGAAAACTGCTGCGGGTGTAGCAGCGCAGAGGCTGAGGTACGGAGGGTGCCGTATAATCTGCCGTGATGAATACCATCACCCAGGGCGCTTTGGTCGGGCTTCAATGTTTTGTCGTGTTGTTCGTGGCGGTGCACAATTGGATTCCTCTCGGGAACCTCAATGACGTGAAAGGCGCGCACGCAGCGTTTCCGGGCAGCAAGCTTCTGATTACCACGCTCATTAACTTCACTCCGGTTGCGATTGGACTGGCCGGCAGCTCCTTGCACTTTGGCAGACGCTACCCGGACTGGCTGCTCTGGTGGCTTTGGATCACCTATGGGCTTGCCTGTTTCGGTTCGTTGAAGGCGTGGTGGATTCCATACCTTTTTCGCCCGGATCCGGAACTCGCCGCGCGCTACAAAGTGATGTACGGAACGACGCACTCCCTCCTGCCCGAGCGCAACGGCATCAAGCCGAATACGCTGCATATGATCTTTGACCTTGTGACCATCGCCATATTGATTGCTCTCGGCGCGCTGACGGCTCAGCAGTGGTGACTTCGCTTCTGATAGCCGCGCGCGGAGCGAAGTTTGGCGAGGCGCAGGCGCTCCGGTAAGATGGTGACTCGACGTTGTGAAGCGGATCTGCGACTGCATGGACGAAAAAAACAAACAAGCGGACGGAGTGAAGGCTGCCGGCGTGAGCTTGCGCGAGGAGGTTGAGAGGATCGTGCGGGGCGAGGATTCGGACGCGTCGCTGATTCTAGGGCCGCACTGGGTCGAGCGCGACGGGAAACGCGTGCTCGCGGTTCGCGCGTTCCGGCCGGGAGCGACGGAAGCGAGCCTGCTATGGCGCGGAAATCCGGAGCCGCAGGCGATGACGCAGATTCATCGAGATGGCGTGTTCGAAGCGATCGTAAGTCCAAGTGCGGGTACTTTGCGCGAGGGTGAAGCGCCGGCGCCGAATATGTATCGATTGCGATTTCGTTTTGCGGATGGAAACACGTGGGAGGGTTACGATCCTTACGCGTTCCCACCGCTGCTGACTGACTACGACTTGTATCTTTCGGGTGAAGGCACGCATTACCTGAAATACGAGAAGCAGGGCGCGCATGTGCGGGAAATTGATGGAGTGCGAGGCGTGCATTTTGGGGTTTGGGCACCGAACGCGCAACGAGTGAGCGTCGTCGGTGATTTCAATTTTTGGGACGGGCGCGTTCACACCATGCGAAGCCGCGGAGCGAGCGGGATCTGGGAGATTTTTATTCCCGGGCTTGGCGAGGGGGCGCTGTATAAATTCGAGATACGTTCGCGCAACGGGAATTTTGTGCGGTTGAAGGCCGACCCGTATGGATTTGCTGCAGAGTTGCGGCCGAAAAGCGCGTCGGTGGTTTGCAACATTGAGAACTATCAATGGAAAGATGCTGCGTGGATGAAAGCGCGCGCGGGGCGAGACTGGCTGCATTCGCCGATGACGGTGTACGAGCTGCACGCGGGATCGTGGCGGCGAAAAACTTCTGAAGGAAACCGCTGGCTCACCTATCGCGAGCTGGCGGAAGAACTGATTCCGTACGTGAAGCGGCTGGGCTACACGCACATCGAGCTGATGCCGATCATGGAGCATCCGTTCGATGGTTCGTGGGGATATCAGACGGTGGGGTATTACGCGGTGACGCGGCGATACGGCTCGCCGGCGGATTTTATGTATTTCGTGGATTGCTGCCACCGCGAAGGAATCGGCGTTTTTCTGGATTGGACGCCGGCGCATTTTCCGCGGGACGCGCACGGGCTGGCGTTTTTTGACGGCACTCATCTTTACGAACACGCGGACCCGCGGCGAGGCGCCCATCCCGACTGGGGAACGCTGGTTTTCAATTACGGGCGCAACGAAGTGCAGAATTATTTGATCTCGAACGGGCTTTTCTGGCTGGACAAATATCACATCGACGGGTTGCGAGTGGATGCGGTGGCTTCGATGCTATATCTGGATTATTCGCGCAAGCCGGGCGAGTGGATACCGAATCCTTACGGCGGGCGCGAGAATCTGGAGGCGATTGATTTCATCAAGCGGCTCAACGAGGTAGTGCACAAGCGGCATGCGGGAGCGCTGATGATCGCGGAAGAATCCACGTCGTGGCCGGCGGTGTCGCGTCCCACGTACAACGGCGGGTTGGGCTTCGATCTGAAATGGAACATGGGATGGATGAACGACACACTGCGCTATTTTGCGTACGACCCGATTCACCGGCAGCATCACCACAACGAGCTGACGTTTTCGATGATTTACGCGTTCAATGAAAACTTCGTGCTGCCGCTTTCGCACGACGAAGTGGTGCACGGCAAGCGCTCGTTGCTGGAGAAAATGCCGGGCGATGATTGGCAGAAGTTTGCGAATTTGCGGCTGCTGTACGGCTACATGTACGCGCATCCGGGGAAAAAGCTTTTGTTCATGGGATGCGAATTGGCGCAACGGAATGAGTGGTCGGAGACAGGAGGCCTCGATTGGCGGCTGGAGGAGTCGCCTCCGCACCGGGGAGTACAGAGGCTGGTTACGGATTTGAACCATCTTCACACCGCCGAGGCGGCGCTGCATGAAGTTGATTTTGAGTGGCCCGGATTTGAATGGCTGGAGGCGAACGACGGCGCGGCGAGCATTCTTTCGTTTTTGCGGCGCGCCCGGGATTCGCACGACTTTGTCGTGGTGGTGTGCAATTTCACGCCGGTAGTGCGGGAAAATTATCGCGTGGGTGTGCCGGAAGAAGGATTCTACGGCGAGATACTGAACACCGATTCGGCTTACTACGAAGGAAGCGACAATGGCAATTCGGGCGGAGTGGCCGCAGAGCCTGTGCCGTGGAATGGACGGCCTTACTCTTTGAAAATTCGCGTCCCGCCGCTGG
The DNA here is from genome assembly GCA_050012235.1 of Candidatus Acidiferrales bacterium. Taxonomy (GTDB): domain Bacteria; phylum Acidobacteriota; class Terriglobia; order Acidiferrales; family UBA7541; genus Palsa-295. Next base: position 61,011 of record JBEKHP010000013.1, read on the forward strand.
CTGCCGTTTATTTCAAGATTCAGAGGCAGTAGGCCGCGCAAATGCAGAAGCGTCAGTAAGCCCGCCGAGAAGTTCAGTCTAAACCGAACAGCAGATCCCTCGAACATGTTCCGTCTACTTCGTAGACTCTTCCCCAGGCTCGACTAACCGTCGACCTGGGCGGCCCCGTTGTCCCGCGCCCCGAAAAACCCGGGGCAAAACAAAAGCGCGCGGGACTTCGCTCGGGATGACAGTTCTCAGTGTTTTTGGGGAATCACGGAACATTTGCGGGGGCGGCTCCGTACATAGGAGCAGGAAGAGCAGGGGAGGCTTCCCAAAAATGAGAAAACGACTTTGCGGGATCGCGATGGTTTGCGTTCTGGCGGCGATGGTAGTGGCCGCGCCGGCAGCGATGGCGGCACCGGCCGAGCGGTATCTTCACATCACGGTGAGCGATGCGACGAAGGGCGAAAGCGTGAACGTAAATGTGCCGCTCTCGATGGCCGAAAAGATTTTGCCGACTTTGAATAAAGGCAATCTGCACAACGGGCATGTGACCATCGGGTCCGCGGAAATGAACGATGTGGATATTCGAGCGTTGCTGGACGCGCTGCGTACGTCACCGGACGATGAATTCGTGACGGTGAAGGAAAAAGATCAAGACGTGCGCGTCGCAAAGTCGAATGGAAACCTGGTGGTGCACGTTCGCGACGGAGGGAAAGACGGCGAGAAGGTAGATATCACGATTCCGATGAAGGTGGTGGATGCGCTGCTTTCCAACTCGAAAAATAACGAGCTCGACATTTCCGCGGCGATTCGGGCGTTGAGCGATGCGGGCGACGCGCTGCTGATAACGGTCGAGGACGCGTCGCAACATGTGCGCATTTGGGTTGACTCGAAAAACGCTTCGGAGTAGCCGGCCAAGATTCCGGCGGAGGTGATTTGTGATCCTACTCGGGAAGATTGCTTTAGGAATTGTGGGGACGGCGGTGGCGGGAGTCGGAGTGCTCTGCAGCGAAGGAATGATCGAAGTGAAAGTTGTGGAGCGGCAGCCGGAAGTGCATCACGTTTACGTGATCGCTCCGGCGATGCTGGTGCCGATCGGAATGCACTTCGCGCCACAAAGGGATTTGTCGCGCGCTGCGGCGCAGATTCGGCCGTGGTTGCCGACGATTCGCGCGGCGCTGGGCCAGTTGCGCGAAACCGACGACGTGACGCTCGTCGAGGTGAAAGAACCCGGCGAACACGTGCGTGTGGCGAAAGAAGGCGGCTCGATCGTGGTGGATGTGCAAGATGAAGACCAGACGGTGCACGTCTCCACGCCGATCCGCGCGATTTCGAGCACGATTGAACAGCTTGCTGCTTCGGGCCCGACGATTTAAGGCGGGTCCCCAGCGGGAATCCGCCACTGGCGGGAGCGGCAAGGCCCCTTGCACGCCCGTCAGCGGCGGAGAGTTTTCGGCGGAATCCAATACACTTCTTCTTTCAGGGACTCTTTCGCAAATCCGCGACGGAGCAAAATTCCCTTCCCGAGTTCTATCATTTGCGGATGGCCGCAGAGATAACCGGTGGTGTCTGAACCTTGCAGATTCCACTCGTCGGTGTATTTGCGGATGAGGTCTTCCACGCGGCCCGTCTCGCCGCGCCATTTGGTGTCTTCGTACGGACGGCTTACGGTTGGAATGTAAGTAAGCCAGGGAACTTTCGATGCGAGCTGTTCCAGTTCTTCGTGATAGCCGAATTCCCAGGAGCGGCTTGCGGCGTTAATCAAGTACAAATGAATATCAGCGGGAAACTGGTTTTCGCTCCAATCTTTGTAGAGCGTGCGGATATAGGAGATGTAGGGAGCAACGCCGGTAACCGTGCTGAGCAAGAGATGATTTTTGTGACCGCTCTTCAGATCCAGTGTGAAACGGCCCTTGGCGAGTTTTCGCAAGGACATGAAGGCGCCCACCGGAAGCGCGTGCAACAGCGGAGTCAGCTCGCCGGCGGGAACGAGTTCGACGAAGAGCTCAAGCTCGCGTTCGTAGGGCGATGAAACTATGGAGTAAGCGCGCTCGATGAGTTTTTGCGGAGTCTGTACACCGAGAGTCGCGAACTGGCCGGCTACAAACTGGAATTCTCCGCCGGGATCGAGATGAAACTTCCATAGGCCCGGCGAGAACTCGTCACGGGTGGTGATTCGGGCACGATAGAATTTTTCTTCGGCAGTGCGCATGGAGGCCAAGCTCCGAGCAATTCACGCAACGAAACAAAAAATCATTGCAAAAAACTAAGAGGCGTCCCGGCGGCATTGCGGGACGCCTCTTTCTAATTTCTGAAAACGACTAGCGCGCGGGCATCATCGCTATTGGGGCTGCTGTTGCTGTTGCATCATCATTTGCGGGTTGAAGGGCTGCGGCGTGCCGGTGATCTGGTCCTTCGCGCCGGTGATAACCTTGGTCAGCTCCATGGAAGTGTCGTTCGACTTGGACTTCACCAAGCCGTAAGGAGAAACCTTCTGCGAAACCCAGACTTCGCCGCCGCTTTTCGTCTTGTAATGCTGGCAGGTGAAAGTGCCGGCGGGAACGGTGATGGTGTCGCTTCCCAAATCCTCGCCGCCGGTCCGGACGTCTGCGGTTTGCGGCGCGCGATCCTGATGCATCATTTGCGTGGGCATCTCCATCGGCGGACGGCCGGGCATTTGCATGATCATGCGCGAGACTTGAGTATCGGCGCCGTTCAGCACCATCAATTGCTTAAAGATCATCATCTGGCCGTTTCCGCGATCAAAAGACATCTCATACCAATATGCATCTTTTCCGTCGACCGACTCTTTGCCGACGATTGTAATTTGGATATTCGACTTATCGCCCTTGGCGGGTTGGATTTGGTACTCCGCCCCGGCGCCTACGACGGGATTCCAAAATCCCATGACGTGAGGCTGCGAAAAACGGCCCATCTGAGCACCCGCAGCGATGGCCAACAGAGCAAACAGGAACGCGATCGCTGCGTAACGCCAAGAATTTTTCATGAAAACTCCTCGAATGTTCGAGATTATCTTCTCGTGCTTACGGCTTAAAGGTCGCGTCCCTGAGTGTCTTGCATTTTTGAAATGTCGAAAGTGGCACGGATTTTTGCTCCGCCGACGAAACAATTAAACTCGACGCCCTTTTCGTCGTCAGCGATGGTCGGCTCGCCGTTGGCCGCCTTCCTGAGGAAAGCGAAGGCCACGGCTGTTACTTTTTTTCCATCCGGCGACCGGCTGATTTCAACCTTGTACGGCGAAATTTTCTGCTTCGTTTTCTTCACAATTAAATCGGCGCTGGCCTTGAGCACATCTTCGTCCGCCGATTGAAACGGTTTCATATCCGGGCCGAAGACGACGAGTTCATAAACATCGAGGTTTTTGGCCAGCTCCTTTTCCGCGTCTTCCGGTTTCATCGTGCCGGCCAGTTCCGCTTTGCGGTACACAGCTTTCTCGACCGTCTTTGAGGATACCCAGCGCACGAGAAAAGATGCTTGGCCGGACGAGCTTCCGGAATCTCCAGCTCCGGCTACAGGAGTGTTAGTGCCGGGCGCAGCAGGCGACGCTCCGCCTCCCATCTTTCCACCGCCACCCGCAGGCACCTGTTGGTTTGTGGCAGGAGCTGGGCCGCCGACATCTCCGGTAGAGCTATCTTTGCCGGCCTTCCAGGTGACATCAACCTGGACAATCTTGGCCCAGGGAGAATCCTCCAGGATTCTCTTAACGTCTTTGTCGTCCCACTGTTGATAGGGCTTTGATTTCCAAGGGTCGCCGCCGGCGAAAATCAGAGCGGCTGTAAGCAATGCCGCGGAACTTGCAAAAATAGCTTTACGCATAAGATTTATCCCTTGCTGGAATTTTACGCCATCGCCCGGCGTATAGGCCGTACTCTAACGACTGAGGGGCTTGGCCGCAAGCGCATTTTTATCGGCACGAAGGGGAGCTTCAGAAGATTGCGAGGCGCCGAAGACGCGTTCCAGGCGATAGACCGGGTTTTCGCGGGATTCGAAGTGCGTGCGCATGAGCAACTCGCCGACCAGTCCAACGGCAAGCAATTGAACTCCGAATAAACACAACATCATTCCCAAAACGAGAAGAGGTCCATGCTGGATGAAAATTGAAACGCCCCAGAAGACCTTCTGAATAAGGAGGACGAACAGGATTGCCGCGCCCAAAAGCATTCCCAGGAGGCCGGTCGGACCGAAAAAGTGCAGAGGCCGCGTCATGTAACGCATCAAGAAACGGATGGTGATGATGTCGAAGAAGACGCGTAAAGTGCGCGAGATGCCGTAATGCGACTTGCCGCCGGGACGAACGATATTTTTTATGGGGACTTCGACGATTTTGGCGCCGTTCCAGGCGGCAAGCGCGGGAATAAAACGGTGCATCTCGCCATAAAGCGGGATGTCTTTGATTGTTTCGCGGCGATAGACTTTGAAGGTGGTTCCAAAGTCGTGGATGTCCACGCCGGAAAGTTTGCTCATCATCCAGTTAGCGATTCGCGAAGGCAGGCGGCGCATTATGAAACTGTCCACGCGCTTCTGACGCCAGCCGCTAACGATGTCGCAATGAGTGGCTTCGAGGGCGTCGAGCAGAGTGGGGATGTCGGCAGGGTCGTGCTGCAGGTCGCCGTCCATCGAAACGATGATGTCGCCGGAAGCGAAGTCGAAGCCGGCGGCGAGGGCTGTGGTTTGGCCGTAGTTTCGCTTCAGCCGGAGGACGGCAACGCGAGGATCTTCTTCGGCGATTGCTGCGAGTATTTGCGGCGTGGCGTCGGAGCTTTGGTCGTCCACATAGACGAATTCGACAGGGTCGTAGCGCCCGGTCATTACTTCGCTGAGGCGCTGATGCAGCTCGCGGACGCTATCCTGCTCGTCGTGAAAAGGAACCACGATCGAGTATCGAGGTGGCACGCTATGGCTCGCCGGCATTTTGCTAGTGTAACTCCCGATAGCTAATTAGGCGAATGTCCCTTTCGGTTAGTGCGCTTCTAACACCGGGATCGAGCAGGCCCTGCATCTCGGTTTCTCGTTGATCCTGGAGCCGGGAGCCGGAGTTTGCCAAGTCGGCATCGCAAACGCCGGGATGCATCATAATTTCGGTGCTGCCGTCGGAAAGTGTGTCAATCATGCGACGCAAAGCAGCAGGGCCGAGGCCACCGGTCATGGCCAAACCTAGAAAATGGTCGGGTGACAGCAAACCATACTTGCGCGCGATTGCCTGAAACCACGGCGTGACGGCGCGAGCAGCCGCGGCGGCGATCAATTCCTGGGTGCGGCCCGGGGTTTCGTGGCGGATCGAGGCCCAGGAATCTCGAAGATTTTCCATGGGCTTGCGTATGCGCGTGATTCCAAGTTCTTTGGCCACGCGGCCGAGGGCTTCCATCACTTTGGGATGCGCGTGAGTGTGCTTGTGCGTGTCGAGGTGGGTGGGTTCGATTCCCGCAGCGCGGATTTTTTCGATTTGAGCGCGCAATTCCCTTTCGATAGCTTTCATTCGAATGAGGCCGGAACTTAATCTCCCCACTAATCCGGCCAAAGACTCCGGTAGGTTCCCGTTGGCGTCGGCCAAAGAGGAAATTTTCTCTCGCGGAGCGATCGCCGGGCCTCCGACGAGCACTAAGTGACATCCAACTCCCAAGGTTGGATTTAGTTTAGCGCGCGACACGGCGTCATCGAATTCCGGGCCGTTGGCCATCAAAGTTGTACTCGTGAGGACGCCGTCGCGATGAGCGCGAATGATTCCTTCGTTTACGCCTCGCGTCATTCCGAAATCGTCTGCGTTCAGGATGAGTTGTTTCATTTAGCTGGAAGCATATACGGAGCGGTACGGCAATCATATCATGCCGGAAGAATAGGCAAAATTTGTTGAAGGAAGAGAGAGTTCGTGGCTGCAGTTGAAAATTTTGCGCGTGAACCGCGCGGCTGGGAGAGTTTGCACGGCGAGGCAATTCGAAAGCCATTTGCCCGAACAAGAATGGAAAAAATGTTAATGCAGTGTGACAGTTTTCAACAGTTCTGTTGAAAACCATGTGGAAAAGAACGGTTCAAGATTGGGAATAGCACGGCAGGTAAAGGCTTACTTCACTTTGCACTATTTCTGTGCACTTTGTTCCGCAAGAAAACAATTTCTGGAAAGAGACCTTTTCTTTCGAGCTTGAGTTCCGACCAAAATGAAATTTCTGTGCCGGAATTGTCGAATCAGGAAAAAATTTCGCTCAATCGGAGTAATTTTAGTACCAGTGAGGCGGTGGTTCGAGCTTGACTTGAATTGTTTGCTCGTCAGTATCGATGTCGTACCACTTTCCGTACGTGTGCCAGCCTTTAGCTATGACCTGGATCAAAATTCTTCCCTGGGGAATCTCAGGAACTTTCACGGATCCGTCCTGGTTGGTCTTGAAATTCAGTTCAGCCAGTTTGTCTTTATGGAGAAAGCCGCCTGATTCGTTGTATCGGACATAGACGCTGGCGTTTCCCACAGGTTTGCCATCGGATGCGCTTACAACTTCGATCTTCAGTTTTACCCTGCCGGGACCGGACGACGTCTTGTCCTTTTTGTCGGATTTGTCGGGCGGGCCTTGCTGGTTCTGCGTAGCGGGCTGATCCTTGGAGGAGGGCTGCTCTTGATTGGCGGATTGAGCGGGCGACGCGGCGGCAAAACCCAAGAATGCCGCGAACAGGGCCAGCGCGACGCAGCCGGACGAAGATTGCCCGCGCCTTGAGGCAGGATTCATGGCACCTTTCTTTTACAGGAATAGTAAGTTGCCCTCAAGTTCAAAAAAAACTGGAAACCATAATGGCTTTGACGGTTCGGCGACCGATTCCGTTGAGGCTGTGGAGTTTAGACTGCTGTGACGTATGATGATGATTCGGACAGGAGGCAAGTGATGGGTTTTTCTACCGACGCGATTCATGTGGGGCAGGAGCCTGACGCTCTTACCGGCGCGATCGTAGCGCCGATCTACCAGACGTCAACGTATGTGATTGAGGAAATGGGGAAAAGCAAAGGCTACGACTATGCGCGGACGAACCATCCCAACCGCAAAGCGCTCGAGCGCACGATTACGAAATTGGAAGGCGGGCACGCTGCTTATGTGTTCACTTCGGGAATGGCCGCGATTGATTCCGTGTTCCGGCTTTTGCGTCCCGGCCACCACGCAATACTGTCCGAGGCGGTTTACGGCGGAGTTTTCAGGCTGACGACGCAATTGCTGGTGCAGTTTGGCATGGAATTCAGCTACGTGGACACTGCCTGCCTTGACAAAGTGAAAGCGGCGATCAAACCGAACACGAAAATGATGTATGTCGAGACGCCTACGAATCCTACGATGATAGTCACTGACTTGGCTGCGGTAGCGAAGCTGTCGCGCGAAAGAAATCTGACGCTTGTAGTGGACAACACATTTCTCAGCCCTTATTTTCAACAGCCGATCGCGCTGGGCGCGCACATCGTCGTCCATTCGATGACGAAATACTTGAATGGCCACAGCGATTGCATTGGCGGTGCGGTAGTTCTGACACGTCCGGAAGACGCTGAGAAAATATATTTCGTGCAGCGGTCGGCGGGAGCCGGGCTTGCGCCGATGGATTGCTTTTTGGTTTCGCGCGGACTTAAGACGCTGGCGGTTCGCATGGACCGCCACAATTTGAACGGGATGGCTGTGGCGAAGTTCCTGGAGACACACAAGAAAGTGAAACGGGTGATCTATCCGGGGCTTGCGGCTCATCCGCAACATGAAGTGGCCAAAAGGCAACAGACGGGATTTGGCGGGATGCTCTCGTTTGATCTAGGGTCACTCGACGCGGCCAAGGCGCTTTTGAATCATGTGAAACTTTGCTCGCTGGCGGAAAGCCTGGGCGGCGTGGAAACTCTGATTTCGCTTCCGGCTCTGATGACGCATGCTTCGATTCCGGCCGAGAAGCAGAAAGAAATCGGGATTACGCAAGGGCTGATCCGGCTTTCGGTTGGAATTGAGGATGTGGAAGACTTGATTGCGGATCTGGATCAGGCGTTGGCCAAAGTCTAGACGCAAACCGCAAAAATTCTTCATCGCGAACTGTCCTCGTCATATAATTCCCGCCTCGAAGCTCCCGTCGGCTTCGAAGCCCTCGCGTTGAGGAGTTCCCCGTGAAACGCTGGACGAAAATTCTGCTGGGTCTCGTCGTTCTCGTCATCGTCTTGGTCGTGGCGATTAAGCTGTTCGTAAACGCAAATACATTCCGCCCCACGATCGAAAAACAACTTGCGACCGCGCTCGGCCGTGACGTTAAGGTTGGCAACTTGAGCCTGTCGCTTTCCCGCGGCAGCCTGGTGGCAGAAGGTCTCAGTATCGCCGACGACCCCAAGTTCAGCGCCGAGCCTTTTCTGACGGCGAAGGAATTCCGCATCGGCGTCTCGTTGCAGACTTTGATTTTCTCGCGACAGTTGAACCTGCGCAGCTTTCAGATTGAGGCGCCGCAAGTGAAACTGATTCGCGCGGCGAACGGCACTTGGAATTTTTCCAGCCTGGGAGTCGCAAGCGCGAAGGGCCCGCCCGCCAACGCAACTCCGGGCGCCCCCAACAGCTCCGCGCCGGACATCGCTGACATGTCAGTCGGCAGCATTGTTATTGAAGACGGTCGCGCCACGATCGTCGGCCTGCCCGCGCACAGCAAGCCAATCGTGTACGACCACGTGAATCTTACGGCCAGCGATTTCTCGTTCCGCTCGCAGTTTCCAATTGGGCTGGACGTGAAACTGGCCGATGGCGGCGCGGTCCAGGTTACCGGCCGCGTTGGGCCCGTCAATCGTGACGACCCGGAAAACAGTCCGATTGAAGTGCAAATCACGGCGAAGCACCTTGACCCGGTCGCGGCCGGATTGATCGATGCAGGTTCCGGCATGTCGCTGCTCGCGGATGCTGACCTGCACGCCGCGTCCAACGGACAGACACTCACGAGCAGCGGCTCAGTTCACGTGCAGAATCTCAAACTCAAACCGGGCGCGACCGCTGCGTCGAAGCCGCTTGACATCACTTACCGCGGCAGCTATCGCTTGAAAGAAAATGCGGGCGAAATCGCGGACGCCGTCGCAAAGATCTCGAGCGCCGTGATCCACGTGAACGGTACGTTCAAGAGCAACGCGGCCGATGCGGAAGATCCGCTGTTGAACCTGAAACTCAACGGACAAAGTCTCTCGATCGATGAACTCCAGCCCCTGATAACCGCGGCGGCGATCCGTTTTCCCAACGGCTCGGTGCTGAAGGGCGGCACGCTCTCGATGAACTTTACGGTCACAGGCCATGCAAAAGCGCTCGATATTTCCGGGCCGGTGGCGCTCGACAATGTGCAGCTGGTCGGCTTCGACGCCGGTTCGAGACTTCGCGGCATCGCGGCGCTGAGCGGCGTGAAAACGGGTGACACCACGAATTTTCAAAAGCTGCGCGTGAACGTTCATATCACCGACGCCGGCGTGGTGGCTGAAAACTTGGAGGCTACAATTGAAGGGATGGGCGACCTCTCCGGGAGCGGCACCGTCTCACCCTCGGATCAACTGAATTTCAGTCTTATCGTAAAAAATCCGCCGACCAAAGGAGTTGTCGCCAAAGTGGGCGTGGGCCTGCTTTCGAAACTAAATGGTTCGGGGGGCAATTCCGGCAAAGGCTCCGGAGTGCCTATGCACGTCGGCGGCACGACGGAGGAGCCCATCATCACCGCTGATTTGGGCGGAGCGGGCGCCGTCGTCGGGAAGACGACCAAATCCATCACCAATCTGGGTAAAAAGAAATAGCTAGCCTGTGCCTCCGCGCACCCTGCCTTAGGCTAGCCTCGAAAAATGTAGCGAACGCGTTTTCGAAAAATTATGAGAATGACAGCCAGCAGTGCCAGAAGAATAAACTGGATGGCGATTGATCGACCTTGGTACCAGCAAACGATCTCTGGAGCATGATATTGAACTCCTCGCCCCGCAAATGCTTCGCAGGGCGGCAGATTGAGTGAGGCTTTCGGGAAAAAGTACTTGGCGCCATTGTCCAGCGACAGCATAAGAAATGTATTCGCAAACAGAAGCGCGAAAACGACCCAAAACGCGAGTGGCGCCTTCTCGACGAATTCGAATCTGTGCCGCCCGACGCCAGGCATAATTTCCTCGCTAAATAGCCCGCCAGATTCTATTTCTGCTTTCTGTTTCTCTCGTTCATATCGTTCATAGGTAGTAGCCAAGACCAGAAAATACAGTCTTGGGCGATCCGTCGCGCACGCTTATGACTTCGAGCCAATGATTCTCGTAAGCATCGCCTTCCAATACAACATCCTCGTGCCCGTCGCCATCTACGTCTGCAATGTCCACGAGAGCCCATTGCGTAACCGTGGGCACGTCTAGGTCGGTTTTCTGGAACGGCAACTTGCGCAACACGGTCACGTGAGAGTTTTCGTCAATGACCACGATCGCTTCACATAGCTCCAAGTCGGGGCCGACCGAAAGAGAGTAATGCGCCATCGCAACTGACCAGCCAGAGTGGGCCGATTTCCAAACCTCGAAGTAAGTTTGCCCACTCGAATTAGGCGATAGGCCTAAGCGGTGCAACTCGTCGGTCAGGATGTTGCGGACGACGGTAGATGGCTGTCCGTGCTGTTCACACTGCGCTGCTTGTTTGCTCTCACTCCACTCGCACTTGTAATCCGCTAGTACGTCAACGCCTGTTCCCGGCTTCTCGACGCGTTTGATTTCGCAACCGTCGTCCGGGCCATTACCAAAAGGCGATTGTCCGCAGTAGTGGGCTTTTAGAAAAGATTTAACTCTTCGGCAGTGCGCATCGACGCAGCCAGGGCGATGCGGATCTCTTCCTGCCTGGACGCTTGCTAGCGCACTCAGTGCAAACAAAGATAGGAGCGCCGCGATAGGAATGGTCTTGGGGTATATGAGTCCATTGGCACGATGCATAGGAACCTCCACTTCGACATCCGTACCATCTCATTTTATTATTTATTGATACTGATGTTCAGTTAAGAATGGGCAATCGAGCCCTAGCGATTAACCGTTCATCGACTCGGCTAGACGGAGTTCGAGATCCAGATGAGGTAGGCGGCAGCGCCCGCTGCGATAGGCAACGCGATGATTTCGGGGACGTCGTAACTGTGCAGGCGCTTGATCGCGGCTTCTAATTTGGCGAAACGAGATTGGGTGGTCTTGATGATGAGCAGGAATTCCTTGGCGGATTCTACTTTTCCCTTCCAGCGGTAAACGGACTGCACGGGAGTCGTGACGAGGTTTGCGCAAGCGGCGAGGCGCTGCTCGACCACCGCGCGGGCGATCTTGCGGGCTTCGTTTGGCGAACCGCATGTGACTAGGACGACGATTTTGCCGGTCATCTCTAAATTCTATGTGTCTTTACTAATACGCCGCGCATCATTTTGAATGTTGTGGGTTTGCGGCTTGAGGGCCAAGATACAATAGCCGTCCGTGACGAACCAAGCGATACATTTCGGGACTTCAGGTTGGCGTGGAGTGATCGCCGACGAATTCACGTTTGCGGGAGTGCGACGCGCGTCGGCTGCGGTGGCTGAGCATGTGCTGGCGGAAACAAAATCGCCGACGGTGATCGTGGGCTACGACATGCGGTTTTTCTCTCCCGAATTTGCGCTCGCTTCGGCGGAAGTTTTGAAGGCGCACGGCTGCCGGATCCTGCTCTGCCAGGAAGCGACCCCGACTCCGGTGATTGCCCACGCGATTATTTTCAACAAACTCGCGGGCGGCGTGAACATCACCGCGAGCCACAATCCCTGGGACTATAACGGGCTGAAATATTCGGGGCCCGAGGGCGGGCCGGCGTCCGTTGAGACGACTAGAGACATTGAGAAGCGCGCGGCGGCGCTGCCGGAGGACGACACTCCGTACCACGAGATCGAGGATAAATTCGAGCCGATTCATCCGCGCGAGGCGTATTTCGCGCAACTGAAGAAGATGATTCGGTTCGATGTGCTGGCGAAAGCCAAGGGCAATTTCGTTTGCGATGCAGTGCACGGCTGCGGCGCCGGATGGCTCGATCGTATTCTGAAAGAGCACGGGCTGGCGATTACTGAAATCCGGGCCAACCGCGATGTCTTGTTCGAAGGTAAGGGGCCGGACCCGTCGGAAGAAAATCTCGGGCTGCTGAAAAAAACTGTGCTCGAGAAAAAAGCTTTGGCGGGACTTGCGACCGACGGCGACGCGGACCGATTTGGAATTCTGGACCGCGACGGGTCGTTTATTGACCCGAACCACATTCTCGGCCTCGCGTTCGATTATTTGCTCGAGACGCGCGGAAAGAAACTGGGAGCCGCACGCAGCGTGGCGACTTCGCACCTGCTGGACGGAGTGGCGAAATTGTACGGCGTGCAGATTTACGAGAGTCCCGTGGGGTTCAAGTACGTGGGGCCGTTCCTGCGCGACGACAAAATCGCGATTGGCGGAGAAGAAAGCGCGGGTATGACCATACGCGGGCATTTGCCGGAGAAAGACGGCATCCTGGCGTGCCTGCTGGTCGCGGAAATGATTGCTGCGCGGCAAAAGTCTCTGCGCGAGCAGCTACAGGATTTGTTCCGCCGAGTTGGGCGCGAGTATTGGCCGGTGCGCGTGAACTTGCCGCTCTCCGAGGACGCGCACAAGAAGCTGCTCGAGCGTTTGAAAGCTGATCCCAAGGATTTCGCAGGGCAGCCCGTAGCGAACGTGAATAGATTAGACGGACTGAAGCTGGAATTCGCGGGTGGCTCGTGGGTGCTGATGCGTCCCTCCGGAACCGAACCGGTGGTGCGCATCTACACGGAAACGCCGAGTATAGCCGCTTCGAAGAAACTCGCCGACGAGGCGCGAGCATGGACTACGAAATGAACGAACCCAATACAAACGTCCCGCGCGAAGAAAACGGCAAGACCAATGATGTGTCCGTGAGTTTTTTCGAACAGCTCGGCCAGTTTTTTCACCGGAACATGTATTGGTTCCTGATCGTAGGATTCGCGCTGCTGCTGCTACAAGACACGTTCGGGACGCACGGCGTGCTGGCGATGAGGCGTTCGCAAAAGGAAGCGCAGGAAATTCGAAAGGACATCTCGCGCCTCGATGAGGAAAACCTACGTTTGCAGCAGCGGGTGAAGGCGCTGAAGACTGATCCGGCCGCCATCGAGAAGCCCGCCCGAGAAGAAATGAAATTGAAGCGCCCGGGCGAAGTGATTTTCGAAACGCATCCGAGGCCTAGCGACGACTTGCACAGCACTTCGCCGCGTCCGGATAATCCGCCGAAAAAGCCTTAGTCCTGCGCTCCGAGCCCCGGTTTTCGTTTGAACCACGCGAGTATTTCCGCTCGATGATTGGTCCAGCCGGTTCTCGCCAAGGAGAGAAGCACCATCGCGACCGTAATAATTAGAAGTCCCAGCGTGGCCATGGGAATCGATTGAGCGTTCTTGGTCAATATCGAGAATCTTCCGTAAACGAATTCGATATGGACCCAGTACACCAGCAACGATGTTTGCCCCATCTGGATCATGGGGCTGAATCCCACTTGGCCCAGCCCCCAGCGGCACCAAACGTAACTGGCGAAAACTATCACGAGAAGGATAGCAACCCGCGCTAGAAAGAAATTCGGGCTGGTGTGCCAATAGTCGTAATCGGGATAAAGTTGCAACGGTCGCGCGTCGAGCCAATTCGAAAGATAATACAGTCCCACGCCACCGAATCCGCAGGCGGTCACTACTTGCACCAAATTTTTCTTTCCCCACTCGCTGAACAGAAGATACCCGAGCGCCAAACCCGCGAAAGCAAATCCTGCCCAGGGAAAAATGGGGAACAACCACGGGCGAGGAGAATCGTAAATATGCACGCCGTTGATGTAAGACTCCAGGTACCAAGGCAGCCAGCGCGGGCGCCATGTGGTGTACAGAAACGGCGTGGCAAACGCGATTCCGGCCGTGGCCGCGAGAGCAACCGCTATGTTCGCGGCGCGGGTTCGAGTCAAGCGTCCGACGATTCCCATCAGCATAATCGAAATGCCGATGGTGTTCAGAATGTCCACGCGCAGCAAATCGGTCCAAGGCGCCCAGGGTATGCCGAGCACATATTCCTGCACGCGGAATAGCAGGCCGAGCCCCAGAATTTCCGCACCGCGAAGAATCGTCCTTCGCGCGATCTGGTTTTCGCCAATTCCCTTCTCGCGCATCTTGCCCGACACCAGGGCAATCGAAACGCCCGCGAGAAAAAGGAAAAGCGGCGCAGGAATCGTTCCGCTGAGCTGCGACCATTTCATGAACGTCGAATCGCGCGCGCTGCCGCCGAGCCACGAATCGTAGGAATGTACTTCAAACATGAGCAAGCAAGCGAAGCCACGCATCCAGTCGATGTAGGCGAGCCGCTGCTGTTTGCCGGGCTGGACTGTTGCGTTCAAGCCGCACCAGAATCGCCGAGAGACAAACGCAAAGCAAGTTTTTCTCGGAAACGTAGCGCAGTTCAGTAAAATCCTGCGGTGGCCTCCAATTCGAAATCCTGGCAACTGGATTTTACGACCGCAGTGGGAGTGTGGATCCCGATTGTTGTGTTCGTGGCGTTGCTGGGATTGCGTATCGGCTACCGAGGGCCGCGCTTCGGCATAGCCTTCGGAGTGGCGGCTGCTCTCTTCGCATTTGAATTTTTCCTCGCTTGTCCGGGCGTGATGGAATCCGCGCGCAGAGTGCTTGGTGAACACGGACGCGCGCTCGCGCCGCTCGTGCCTCTATTTGCGGTCCTCATCTATACCGTAACCGTCACGGCCAACTGGAAAATGGCGCTCGTGGGCGCGGCCTATAGCGTGTTGCCTGCCCTGCTGGTCGCAAGCAGCACGGGAAAAGCGCCGGGAACTTGGGAAGACTATGCGGCGATGGCGCTCATTTGGCTGCCGGTGGAATTTCGGTGGATGTATCGAGTATTTCCCTATCCGGCGGAACTGACGCACTCGCTGACAATTTTGACGGCGCTCGGCGCCGGCGTGGCCGCATTCGTCCTGCTACGCCGTATGGACGGCATCGGCTACGCGATCGTTTGGCGGCGAGGATTCGGCGCGAACGTGGCCATTCATTTCCTAATTTTCACGGCAATTGCCGTCGCGGTCGGAATTAAGATCGGGTTTCTGAAGTTTGATCCCACACTCGCTCGTTTGCGCTCGCTGCCACTGGCGGTGGTGGGAATCACGTTCTTTACCGCATGGCCAGAAGAATTTTTGTTTCGAGGTGTCTTGCAGAATCTTCTTTCACGGACTTTCAAGAATGAGTGGACGGGCTTGGCGATTGCTTCGGTGATTTTCGGCTTCGCGCACATTTTGCACGCGCCGTATCCGAACTGGAAATACGTGTTTCTTGCGACGATTGCGGGATTGTTTTACGGGCACGTGTGGATGAAAACCGGATCGTTGTTTCCGGGCGCGCTGGTCCACGCGCTGGTGGACATTTCATGGCATCTTTTATTTCGCTGACGCGGCGCGGATATCGTGACTAGCGCACAACGCCGTGAAGAGGACTGGACGCTGTGGCGTAAAGTTTCTTCGGAATGCGTCCGGCGAGAAAGGCTTTGCGGCCCGCTTCGACCGCCGCACCCATTGCTTCAGCCATCAACACCGTGTCCTGAGCTTCGGCAATGGCAGTGTTCATCAGAATGGCATCTGCTCCCAACTCCATCGCGATTGCTGCATCCGACGCCGTGCCAACACCCGCGTCGACGATCAGCGGAACTTCCGTGATGCGCTCGCGCAAAATCTGCATGTTCGCCACATTTTGAATGCCCATTCCGGAGCCGATGGGAGCACCGAGCGGCATCACGGCTGCGGCGCCGGCGTCAATCAATCTTCGCGCGACGATCAAATCGTCGTTGGTGTAGGGCAGCACGACGAAACCTTCGGTCACGAGAGTCTTTGTGGCGCGAATCAGCTCTTCGGTGTCCGGGAAAAGCGTTTGCTGGTCGCCGATTACTTCGAGCTTCACCCATTCGGACAATCCTACTTCGCGTCCGAGGCGTGCGGTGCGAACGGCTTCGTCCGCGGAATAGCAACCGGCGGTGTTGGGCAAAATGAAAAAGTTTTTGCGGTCGATGTAATCGAGCAGGGATTCTTTGGTGCGATCGGTGAGGTTCACGCGGCGCACGGCAACCGTCACCATCTCCGCGCCGGAGGCTTCATGCGCGCGGCGCATTTCCTCAAAGCTGCGGTACTTCCCCGTTCCCACAATCAGGCGCGAATTAAACGCGCGTCCGGCAATCACCAATTGGTCCGCCATAAAAATTCTCCCCAATCCATTGTACCGCCAGCGTCCGCCGCAGACAGCTTACGCCGAATGCTGCGGGTGCGGCTCTTCCAAGTCCGCATAGAGCTTGGCGATGAGATCCTTATAACGGTCTTCGATCACTCGCCGCTTGATCTTGAGCGTGTAGGTCAGTTCGCCGCTCGCGAAGGTAAAGTCCTGATCGAGCAGCGCGAACCGCTTGGGTTTTTCGTACTGGGCGAGGGGCGACGTAAGCCGCTCGATTTCGCGCGAGAGCAGATCGCGCACCCACGGATCCAAGACCATCTGAGACAGACCTTGAAAGTCCTTATTATTTCTTTGGGCTTCATTCTCAATACCCGCAAAATTCGGGACGATCAGCACCGAAACAAATTTACGTTTGTCGCCCACCACAACCGCGTTGGTGATGAAGTGGGACTGCTTCAACAGGTTTTCAATCGGCGCCGGCGCCACGAATTTCCCTGCCGCGGTCTTCAATAGCTCTTTCTTGCGGTCGGTGATGATCAAAAATCCATCTTCGTCCAGACGTCCGATGTCTCCGGTAGAAAACCATCCGTCGGAGCTCAAGACTTCTCGACTCTGATCGGGCTTGTGGAAGTAACCCTGCATGACGCACGGGCCCTTTACCTGGATTTCGCCGTCGTCAGCAATACGCACCTGCACGTGAGAGATGGGCATCCCGACCGTGCCTACTTTATTTTTCTTAGGCACGTTCGAGGCGATCACGGGCGCGGTTTCCGTTAGCCCGTAGCCCTCTAAAACCGGCAAGTTGATCGACCAGAAAAATTCGGAAAGCTCGGGTGCCAGCGGTGCGCCTCCCGAGAAGAAATAGCGAACCCTTCCTCCCAGACCCGCGCGGATTTTTGAATACACGATGCGGTCGGCAATTTGCCAGCGTTGCTTTGTCCAGAGCGAGGGATTCTTGCCGTACGCTCGCCACGGAATCGATTCGTGCGCCACGCGCAAAGACCAGTCAAAGATCTTTCTCTTCAAACCGGTCTCGTGACGTCCTTTGTCCATAATGTTGGCGTATATTTTTTCGAAAAAGCGCGGAACGGCGGCGGCATATGTCGGCTTCACGTCCAGAAACGCTTGCGGAACGGCTTCTATTTGCTCAACGTATGCAACCGGGACACCGCGAAATATATAGCCGTAGTCCACGGTGCGCTCGTAGATGTGCGCAAGAGGAAGAAAGGACAGCGCTAGATCGTCCGGAGAGAGATCGTAAGCCTCGAGCGAATCGACGACGTTCGAGCTTACGTTCGAGTGCGTGAGCATCACGCCCTTGGGCTCGCCCGTGGTACCCGAGGTGTAAATGATGGTGAGCAATTGGCTCGCGTCGATCGATGCGGCGCGCTTTCGGTACTCGGCGATGTCCGGGTCACCCGCCGTGGCGATCAGCGTTTCGTAACGGAGAACATCGCCGCGCAAATCCGAAAGGGGCGCCACTGCGATCGCGTGCTCGAGCGCGGTAATCCGATCGCGGCATTCTGCGATTTTGCGCGCCTGCGCTTCCCCGGAAGAAAACACGATGCGCGCGCCCGAGTCGTTCAAGATATATGTAAGCCGGTCGGGCGATTCGTTAAAGTAAATCGGCACGGTGACCGCGCCCACTCCCTGTATCGCGAAATCAGCGACATGCCATTCGGGGCAGTTCGGCGCAAGGATCGCCACGCGGTCGCCGGACTTGATTCCCAATTCGCCGAGCGCTTTCGATAAGCCGGCTACGCGGCGAAGCATTTCCTGAGCCGTAATCGACTGCCAACCGTCCGCGGTGCGGTACATCTGGGCGCGAGGATTCGCGAAGCGGTCAACGGCATCGAGAAAAGATTTCGTGAGCGGAGGATAGTCCATCGTTGTCACTTTTACTTTAGCGTATGGGGCTGCATCGCGCAACGCAGCGGGACGCTTCTTAATGAAATGCCAGCCTACAAAATTCCGGCTGTCATGGGATAAGATGTTCCGGGGGTTCCCGATGTCGAAGGTTGCGACCGAAGACACAACCGGATATCGGCCGGTTCGCGCGCCGCGCGGCACGACTCTGTCCTGCAAGGGCTGGCAGCAGGAGGCGGCCATGCGCATGCTGATGAACAATCTCGATCCGGAAGTTGCTGAGAAGCCGGAGGATTTGATCGTTTACGGCGGGCGCGGAAAAGCGGCGAGGAATTGGAAGTGTTACCACGCCATTGTCGCGTCTCTGAAATCTTTGGAAAACGATGAAACTCTGTTGGTGCAATCGGGCAAGCCTGTTGGGATTTTTCGGACGCACTCTTATGCGCCGCGCGTTCTAATCGCGAATTCGAATCTGGTTGGACATTGGAGCGACTGGAAGAATTTCGACGAACTCGACCGCGCGGGGCTGATGATGTACGGCCAGATGACGGCCGGGAGCTGGATCTACATCGGGACGCAAGGAATTCTGCAAGGCACTTACGAAACTTTTGCCGCAGCGGCGCGAAAACATTTTCAGAGCGATTTGGCGGGAAAGCTGGTGGCTAGCGGAGGCCTGGGCGGCATGGGTGGCGCGCAGCCGCTTGCTGCGACGCTCAATGGCGCGGCGTTTTTGGGAATTGACGTGGACCCGGAGCACATCAAGCGGCGGGTGAAGAGTGGCTATTGCGACGTGATGGTGAATGATCTCGACGAGGCGCTGCGGATTTTGAAGAACGCGGTACGCAAGCGCGAGGCAACGTCCGTCGGCCTGGTGGGAAATTGCGCGGACGTGATTCCTGAACTCGCGCGGCGCGGCGTGGTGCCCGATCTGTTGACGGACCAGACCAGCGCGCACGATCCGATCGGCGGGTATATTCCGCAGGGGCTCGACGTGGCGCAAGCCGCAGAGCTGCGCAAGACCGATCCCGAGGCTTATCGGAAACGCTCGCTCGAATCCATGGCCAAGCATGTGGAAGGCATGCTCGCGCTGCAGAAGCTGGGATCGATCACGTTCGATTACGGAAATAACATTCGGACTTTCGCTTTCGAGCAAGGCGTAAAGAACGCTTACGATTTTCCGGGGTTTGTTCCCGCTTACATCCGCCCGCTCTTCTGCGAAGGGCGCGGGCCGTTCCGCTGGGCTGCGCTTTCCGGCGAGGCTTCGGATATTTATCGCACGGATAAACTGGTGCTCGATATGTTTCCGCACGACGAAGTTCTAATGCGCTGGATTCATCTGGCGCAGAAGCGCGTGCGATTCCAGGGATTGCCTGCGCGAATCTGTTGGCTGGGCTACGGCGAGCGCGACAAATTCGGGCTTGCCCTTAACGATTTGGTGGCGCGCGGCGAATTGAAAGCTCCCATCGTGATCGGGCGCGATCATCTGGATTGCGGCTCGGTGGCTTCGCCTTATCGCGAAACAGAAAAAATGCGCGACGGCTCGGACGCGGTAGCTGATTGGCCGCTGCTGAATGCCATGCTGAATACGGCGAGCGGGGCGAGCTGGGTCTCCATTCACAACGGCGGCGGTGTGGGCATCGGCTACTCACTGCATGCGGGGCAAGTGACCGTGGCGGACGGCTCGAACGAAATGGCGGAACGCATCGAACGGGTACTCACGAACGATCCCGGAATCGGGGTCGCGCGGCACGTGGATGCAGGCTATCCCGAGGCGGTTGATTTTGCGAAGAAGTCCGGCGTTAGAATTCCGATGTCCTGAGAGCGGCTGAGACTTTCAGCATGGAGAAAAAATGATCGTTGTCACTGGAGCGACGGGACACACGGGCAAGATTGCCGCCGAGGCGCTGCTTGCAAGCGGAGAGAAGGTGCGCGTCATTGGCCGCGACGGCAAGAAACTCGAAGCGTTTACGCAGAGGGGCGCGGAAGCTTTCGTCGGAGCTGTGGAAGACGCAGCGCAGATGTCGAAGGCTTTCGAGGGCGCGACGGTTGTTTATCTGATGATTCCGCCGCTAATTAACGATGATTATCGAGCGTATCAAGACCGGGTCTCTGATGCTTACTTAACCGCAATTACGAACGCGCGCGTTCCGTACGCCGTCACACTGAGCAGCTTGGGAGCGCAACATCCGGATAAGACTGGTCCGATCGTTGGTTCCAACCATTTGGAACAAAAAATGAATAGTGTGCCAGGGCTCAACGTGCTGCATTTACGGCCCGGGCCATTCATGGAAAATTTATTTATGAGTATGGCGCCGCTTCGTACCATGGGTTTTCTTCCAGGCGGCGCGCCGGGCGATGCACCCTTGCCCATGATAGCCACCAAAGATATCGGTGCGTACGCCGCGAAACGTCTTCACGCCCGCGATTTTTCCGGAAGCTCGATTCAGGAGCTACTCGGACCGCGCGACGTCACGATGAAAGAAATCGCAACGGTGGTCGGCAACGCTATCGGCAAACCCAAACTTAATTATATGCAGGTGCCGTTCATGATGTTGGAGCCAGCCTTAGTGCAGACCGGGATGCCGAAGAATTTCGCCAAGTTGCTCATCGAAATGTGGAAGGCGGGCAACGAGGGCCTGCTCGCGCCGCAAGAGAAGCGCTCGGCGGAAAATACGACTCCGACGACGATCGAATCATTCGTGACGGAAGTATTCGCGCCTGCTTATCTCGCCAATGCAGCGAGCGCGTGAAAATACTTCTGCGAAGACAGCTGTATTTCGGCAGCGGCGGTAGTTTTTTCCCCATCCCAGCGTTAGTATCGGTGCTTCCGTGCCTGACTGGCTCATCACCGGCTGTTCGCAGCTTCTAACGCTGCGCGGGCCTGTGCCACGGCGCGGCCGAGCGCTCGCCGAGCTCGAAATCATTCGAGACGGCGCAATCTTGACGCACGACGATCGCATCGCCGCGATTGGTTCGCGCCGCCGAATCGAACGTCTGCCCAAAGCACGGCGCGCGGAGAAGCTGGATTTAGGCGGCCGCGTTGTTTTACCCGGCTTCGTCGATTCGCATACGCACTTAATTTTCCCCGCCAGCCGCGCCGCTGAATACGAACAGCGCAACTCCGGCGCGACCTACGAAGAAATCGCCCGCTCCGGCGGCGGAATTCGTTCGAGTGTAAAAGGCTTGCGCGCCGCTTCTGCAAGCACGTTGAAGACCCGAGCGCTGAAAAATCTCCGCGAGTTTGCAGCCCACGGCACTACGACCATCGAAGCGAAGAGCGGCTACGGCCTGGACTGGAAGAGCGAGCTGAAAATTCTCGAAATTCTCTACAACCTCAATCAAGAGCATCCGCTCGATATTCGCGCAACATTTTTGGGAGCTCACGTGGTTCCGCCGGAATTTCGACGCCGACCGGATGCGTACGTAGATCTTCTCGTGCGCAGATGGATTCCGACGGTCGCGACTGCCGGGCTCGCCGAATTCTGCGATGTTTACTGTGACCGCGGCGCATTCGCGGTGGCGCAAGCGCGACGGATTCTGATGGCCGGGAGAGCCTGCGGGCTGGTTCCGCGCATTCATGCAGAACAGCTCGCGCACACCGGAGCAGCGCGACTCGCCATCGAGTTGCAAGCCGCGAGCGCCGATCACCTGGAAAAAATCGACCGCAACGACATTCGTGCCCTCGGCCTTTCCAACGTGGTGTGCACGCTGCTGCCCGGCTGCTGCTTTCATCTGGGCCTCAAGGATTATGCGCCGGCGCGCAAGTTGATTGAAGCGGGTGCCGCTGTTGGCGTCGCCACCGACTTCAATCCCGGCACCAGCCCCACGTTGAGCATGCCGATGATTTTGTCTCTAGCCTGCACGCAAATGCGCATGACGCCCGCCGAAGCCATTGCAGCGGCGACGATTAATCCCGCCTACTCGTTGCGCCTGCACGACCGCGTCGGCTCGCTGGAAGTTGGCAAGTATGCAGACCTGGCTGCCTTTGACGTGGCCGACTACCGCGAAATCCCGTATTATTTTGGCGTGAACCTTTGCAGCTTCACCATGAAACGCGGCGCCATCCTGCACCAGAAGAACCTTTGAGCCGATGAAACGACTCGTCGAATGTGTTCCGAATTTTTCGGAGGGGCGCGACGCATCGAAAGTAGATGCCATCGTGTCTGCCATGCGCGAAGTTCCGGGCGTGTATCTGCTGGACCGCGAAAGTGACAGCGATCACAACCGCAGCGTGGTGACGCTGGCCGGCGAACCTGAAGCTGTCGCCGAAGCTGCGCTGCGCGGAGTGGGCAAGGCTGCCGAGCTGATCGATTTGACGAAGCATACAGGCGCGCACCCGCGCATGGGCGCCACCGACGTGGTTCCGTTCATCCCCATCGAGGGCGTGACCATCGAGGATTGTGTTGCACTGGCCAAAAAAGTGGGCCGCGAAATCTGGGAGCGTTTTCAGATTCCCGTATATTTTTACGAAGCCGCAGCCCAACGGCCGGAACGCACGAACCTTGAAGTTATTCGCAAGGGCCAATTCGAAGGCCTGCTCGAAGAAGTTCCGCGCAATCCCAACCGCGCTCCCGACGTCGGCGAGCAGCGACTGCATGCTACTGCCGGAGCCACGGTAGTCGGCGCGCGCAAATTCTTGATCGCGTACAACATCGATCTGAACACCTCCGACGTCAGCATCGCCAATCGCATCAGCAAGAACATTCGGTTTTCGAACGGCGGCTTGCGATACGTGAAAGCCATGGGAGTTGATCTACGGGGACGCAACCTGGCGCAAGTTTCCATTAACCTGACCGATTTCGAGCAGACGCCGATTCACCGCGTGTTCGAAATGGTCAAGCGCGAAGCGGAACGTTACGGCGTCTCGATTGTCGGCAGCGAAATCGTCGGCCTGATTCCGAAGCGAGCGATCGAACTGACCGCTGACTTTTATCTGCAACTCGAAAACTTTTCACCCGCGCAAGTGTTTGAGAACCGTATTGAGGCTTCCTTTGCGGGCGCTTCGGCTGCGGAAGGCCCGGGAAAACTCGCCGCGCTGGCGCAACCATTTCTGGACGCGGTCGCAGAGCCTACGGCGACTCCCGGCGGCGGTTCGGTGGCGGCGCTTGCCGGCGCGCTGGGAGCGAGCCTGGGCCAGATGGTCGCCGGGCTTTCGCGCAAGAAGAAATCGCAGGCAGCGCACGTGGGACCGCTCAGCGATGCTCTGGCGGAATTCCATTCTGCTTCGCGCGCTCTAGCGGAAGCGATCGATCGCGATGCAGCTTCCTTCGAATCCGTGATAGCGGCCTACAAGCTCCCGCAATTGACGCCCGAGGAACAAGGCCGCCGCGAATCCACGATTCAAAATGCGCTGCAAGGCGCGGCGGGCGTTCCGATGGAAGTGGCGCGCAAAGCGGCGGATGTATTTGACTTGCTCGGGAAGCTGGAAAAGATAGCCAGCCCGTCCATGCTGTCGGATATACGCGTGGGACGTCTAATGGCTGGAGCGGCGGTTCAAGGAGCGCTTGAAAACGTCGCCATCAATCTGCAGTCCATTACGGATGCTGCATTTTCGACCCGTTTACGTTCGGAATCCGGGTTACTTGCGGCACGTATCGCCAAAAGTTGATTCCGCCGGGAGCGTTCTTAGCATCTATACTGTAGATGCGTCGTGTCGCGGCAAATCGCCGTTAGAGGCATTCCTGCGGCTTAGCCGCCGCGTAATCAGTTACTCAAATGATCTGAGGGGAAAAACAACGTGAGACAGCCAATTTTTCGATTCGTTCTGGTTACAGCTTTGTCAGCGGTCGCGCTGCTCGGTTTTTTTACTGCTGTTCCTTCGCGAACCGCAGCCGGTTCGCTCAGCACAGCGGTCATCGGGATGTTTCCAAAGACCACCAATGAGTTCGCCTATGCTGACTTAAAGTCCGCGCGCAAGCTCCCTTGGTTCGCACAGATGCAGGACCAAATGCTTCCGAAGCAGATGCGCGACTTCGAACAATTTCTCTCGTCCGCGGGTATCGATCCAAACTCGCAAGTGACTGACCTGGCCTGGGGCGCAATCATGTCGGCGGATGGCAGCAGCGGACAAATCCTGGGTATTGCTCTCGGTGCATTCGATCCTTCCGGCACGGAAGCAAAATTCAAGGCTCAGAAGCTGCCTATGATCGAAAACAATGGTTATCATTTATACGCTTTCGGAAGCGGCGGCGGCGCGAGCGACATCCTGTTCTTTTTTATCGATTCGAATACAGCAGCTTTCGGCAATCGTGGCGCGCTGGAAAAGGTGATTGATGTCCGCATGGGCACGGCGGAAAGCCTGTTCACGAATGACAAGCTCTACCCGTTGATCACCGAAGCGAACGGCAGCGGACTTATCTGGGCGGTCCTGGACAAGAGTTCCACAGGGATGGCCATGCATGAGCTGCTTCCCCAGGCCAGCCAGTTTCCGCAAGCTGCCGCGATAGTCGGCCGCATTCATGCCATGACTATCAGCGTTACTGCGGATAGCGGCATCGACGTTCAATTCCAAGCCGTGTGCGATTCCGTGGATGACGCGAACACTTTGGGAGCGGCGATGCAGGCGGGCATCATGTACCGTCGTTACCAGGAAGCGCAATCGAACCCGGATTTCGCGAAGGCACTCGATCACGTCAGCGTGAAGCCAACCGGAGATCGCCTGAAAATAGACGCCCCGGTGAGCCAGGACGAATTGCTATCGTTGATTCGCACCAAGGCCCTTGCGCCGGCTTCCATGTAAGAAGAGTTTCGAGGGGAGAAGCCGCAGAAATTCGCGATTAAGCTTTCGCGTGGCGTTCGTCGCAGTATTTGATCAGAGTCATGCGCGATACGCCGTCTCGCGTTTCGTATTGCACGCGATCTACATTCGTCTTCTGTAATGCTCCGCTCAGTCCCGTTTGCGAACCGGCGCTGCTTGCGGCGTCGCAGAAAGTGTCGAGCCCGGCTGAAGGCAGCGATTCTCCCGAATGCTCGATGGAAACTTCGACGCGGTCAGCAAAATCCGAGACAATCACCTTCAGCGAAGAATCCTTGCTCCCGTTAGCGTGCAGCAGCGGGAAAGTTTCCCGGCACGCTTCCGCAGCGGCAGCGGCCAGCCCTTCCTGCGCTCCGGTGGAAAGACCGCAACGCTGAGCGGCGAAGGACACAATTGCGACGACCCCCGCCATCAACCGCGGGTCGTCTTGCAACTTCACTTCGGTCCGGCTCGGATCAATGCTCATCGGTCTCTGCAAGCCGCACGTCGCAAGCTTCGCGGCAATCCGGACAATAGTACAGCCCGTCAACGCCCATGCGAATGTTGTACTGAGACTGGCAGAAACAGCAGTACTTTACGCAGGAGCATTCCTGTTCCGGTTTTTCGCATTGCGAGCAGACTGTTACCACCTGCGACTCTCCAGTGTTTCAGGGCCCGCCTTTCTTCAATCTTAGGACATGCGTGCGCGCCGGACAAGCGCCTTGCGCGCAGGGATTCCCTCAGAGCACTAGAATGGTACCAAGACTGGTTGTTTTGCTGCAGGCTAGCCTGCCGTATTGCTAGCAAACTCGAAATTGAGCCGGACGAACAGCGAAGAACCCAAAGTAACTGCGGGCCGCGTTCCTTGACACTCGAAAACACGCATGCTAGCTTCGATGTTTCACCGAAATAATGAGAAATCCTCTGTGACGACACCGGCCACCGCTGAACTGCGCAAGACAGCTCTTAATTCCATCCATCGCCGACTGGGCGCGAAGATGGTGAATTTCGGCGGCTGGGATATGCCGCTCGAATACTCAGGCATTCTGGCTGAGCATGAAGCCGTGCGCACTCGCGCCGGCCTTTTCGACGTAAGCCACATGGGCGAGATCGAAATTCGAGGGCCCGGCGCGCTGGGCCTGGTTCAACTGGTCTCGTGCAACAACGCCGCAAAGCTGAATGTGGGGCAGGCGCACTATTCGGGGCTTATGACTTCGCGCGGAACTTTTGTGGATGATTTGCTGGTGCACAAAATTTCCGACACGCACTATCTGCTGTGCGTCAACGCGGGCAATCAGGAGCATGATTTCGAGCATATCGTCGAGCACAATAAGTTCGACGCGAAAGTGGAAAACGCCGGTCCGCATTACTCTCAACTGGCAATTCAAGGGCCGCGCGCGAAGGACATCCTTCAGCGGCTTACTCCTGTCGCGCTCGATTCGATCCACTATTATCATTTCGCTTTCGGCAAAGTAGGCGGCGTCGATTGCCTGATCGCTCGCACCGGCTACACCGGCGAAGACGGCTTCGAACTTTACTTTGCGCCCGAGCATTCCGAAAAACTGTGGAGTGACCTGATACACGCAGGGCAACCGGCCGGCATGATCCCTTGCGGGCTGGGCGCGCGAAATACTCTTCGACTCGAAGCGGGTATGTGTCTTTACGGGCATGAG
Organism: Candidatus Acidiferrales bacterium; assembly: GCA_050012235.1. Taxonomy (GTDB): domain Bacteria; phylum Acidobacteriota; class Terriglobia; order Acidiferrales; family UBA7541; genus Palsa-295. Next base: position 87,489 of record JBEKHP010000013.1, read on the forward strand.
ATCGACGAGACGACCACGCCTTGGGAAGCGGGGCTCGGGTGGATCTGCAAAACGGAAAAGGCTCCCTTTCTCGGGAGTGACGTACTGGCCCAACAGAAAAAGGACGGCCTTACGCGCAAATTGGTCGGATTCGAAATGCTCGACAAGCGTATCGGTCGCGACGGCTATCCAGTCCTGATAGACGGCCAGGAAGCGGGACGAGTGACCAGCGGCGGGCCCGCGCCATTCCTGAAGAAAAATATCGGCATGGCTTATGTGCCGCCGGAATCGACCGGGGTCGGAACGGATATCGCAATCAACATTCGAGGGCAGTCAGAAGCGGCACGAATCGTCGCTTTGCCATTTTACAAGCGACCACAATAGGTCGAGAGCATCCAATTAGAACCGGTTCACGGAGCGCTTATGTACCCTAAGGATTATCGCTACACCAAAGAGCACGAGTGGGTGAAAGTTGAAGGCTCGAACGGAACCATCGGAATCACGGACTACGCGCAGCATGAGCTGGGCGACGTCGTGTTCGTCGAGATGCCCAAAGTCGGCACGCAGCTCAAACCGCGGCAGTCTTTCGGCACCATTGAATCCGTGAAAGCGGTCAGCGAAATTTTCAGCCCGGTCTCGGGCGAAGTTACCGCGACGAATCCTGCGCTAGCGGATTCTCCCGAAATGATCAACAAAGACCCGCACGGCGCTGCGTGGCTCATAAAAGTGAAGCTCGCAGACCCCAAAGAAGCCGCAGGACTGATGGATGCCGCCGCTTACGAAGCTTACATCGCGGACAAAGCGAAGGAACACTCCGCCTGATGCGCTATCTCCCCAAGAGTCCTTCCGAACGCAAGGAAATGCTGGAAGCGATCGGCGCCCGATCGATTGAGGAGCTTTTTCAGTCCATTCCTGAAAAATTTCGGCTGCGCGCGCCGCTCGCGCTGCCCGGGCCGCTTTCGGAAGCCGAGATCATCCAGTATTTTCAAGCGCGCGCTGCGGAAAATTCCCGTGGTTACACCTCTTTTCTTGGAGCGGGAGTTTATTCGCATTTGCGTTCGGTGGTGACCGATTCGCTGATCCAGCGCAGCGAGTTTCTTACTTCTTACACGCCGTACCAGGCTGAATTCGCGCAGGGAACGCTGACGGCGATTTTCGAGTTTCAGACTCTGATGTGCCAACTCACCGGCCAGGAAGTGGCCAACGCTTCAATGTACGACGGCTCGACCGCGCTCACCGAGGCGGTGCTGATGGCGGAGCGGCTTACCGGGCGCCATCGCGTCCTCGTTGCACGCAGCGTGCATCCCGAATATCGCCACGTTTTGCAAACCTATGCGAAGAATCTCGGCATCGAGATTGAAGAAGTTGGCTTTACCGAATCTGGGCAGCTCGATCGCTCAGCGCTTAAGCCGGAGAACCTTGCGCTAGCTGCCGCCATCGTAGTCCAGTCGCCAAACTTTTTCGGCGTGATCGAAGAGCTTCCCGCGCTCGCGGAAATAGCGCACGCTGCGGGATCGTTGCTTGTCACCAGCATTGCCGAAGCTGTTTCTCTCGGCATCGTTCGTCCGCCGACTGAAGCGGATATTGTGGCCATGGAAGGGCAATCGTTCGGCATTCCTCCCAGCTACGGCGGACCGTACGTCGGCGTCATCGCCACGCGCGATAAATACGTGCGCCAAATGCCCGGCCGCTTGGCGGGCCAAACGACGGACGCAGAAGGACGCCGAGGATTTGTTCTCACGCTAGCCACCCGCGAGCAACACATCCGCCGCGAGAAAGCGACTTCGAACATTTGCACGAATGAAGCGCTGTACGCGCTCGCGGCAACAATTCACCTTTGTTTGCTTGGCAAGGAAGGTTTGCGCGAACAAGCGTTGCAGAATCTGGCGAAGGCGCGTTTCGCTCAGGCTGAGCTCGAAAAAATTCCCGGCGTGCGGCGCGTTTTCTCCGGGCCTTCATTCAACGAATTCGTGCTCGAGTTTCCACGCTCAGTAAAGATGGTGAATACCGAGCTCTTGCGCGAAAAAATCATTGGGCCGTTCGCTTTGGGGATTCATTACCCCGAACTGACCAAGCGAGCGCTGGTTTGCGTCACTGAGACAACGCCGCGCGCCGAGATTGAACGATTGGCCGGCGCGATCAAACGAATACTCGAGCGCCCGGTTTAAGGAGCTGGTTGAATTGAATTCCAAGTCCATCGATATCGAAGCCCAGGTCGGGAAGATTCTGAAGGTCCGCCAGCACCCGAACCAGAACGAAGGGCTGATCTTTGAGAAGTCCGCACCGGGCAAGCGCGGGATGGAGCTTCCTCCGCTCGACGTGCCGGCTGTGGATCCCGCCAAGGCGCTCGGCAGCGAATTCACGCGAGAGGCAATCGAAGGATTTCCGGAAGTCAGCGAAATCGAAGTGATTCGGCATTTCACGCGGCTCTCTACGTGGAATTACGCGATTGACCTCGGCATGTATCCGCTCGGATCTTGCACCATGAAGTACAACCCGCGCGTAAATGAATTCGTGGCGCGGCTCGACGGTCTCGCGACGGAGCATCCCGAGCAACCTGCCGAAGTCTCGCAGGGCTGCCTGCGCATTCTTTTCGATTTGCAGAAATGCCTGTTGTCGATCACCGGCATGGACGCGGCGACACTTCAGCCCGTAGCCGGCGCGCAGGGCGAGCTTACCGGCTTGCTGATGATTCGCGCGTACATGCAAAGCCAGGGGAATCCGCGCAAAACAGTTTTGATTCCCGATTCTGCGCACGGAACGAATCCGGCGTCCGTGGTGATCGCCGGATACGAAGTAAAGAACATCAAATCCAACGCGCGCGGCCAGATCGATACCGATAACCTCCGCGAGTTTTGTACCGAAGACGTTGCCGCGCTGATGCTGACGAATCCAAGCACGCTCGGCGTGTTCGAAGAGCGCATCGCGGAGATTGCCGCCATCCTGCACGAACGCGGCGCCCTGCTTTACATGGACGGCGCAAACATGAACGCGCTGGCCGGCGTCACCCGCCCGGGAGATTTCGGCGTGGACGTGATGCACTTGAACCTGCACAAGACATTTTCTACGCCGCACGGCGGCGGCGGTCCGGGCGCCGGACCCGTTCTGGTAAAGAAAATTCTCGAGCCTTTTCTCCCCGTGCCGGTTGTGCAGCAAAAGGAAGACGGCAAGTTCGCGCTCGACTTCAACCGTCCACAATCCGTCGGACGCGTGCGTGCCTATTGCGGAAATTTCGGAGTGCTCTTGCGCGCTTTGGCTTACACGCTAGCTTACGGTCCGGGAATGCGCCAGGCTACGGAAGATGCGGTGCTGAATTCCAATTACATTCGCAAGAAGCTCGAAGCCGTTTTCGATCTGCCGTACACTCTTCCATCGATGCACGAAGTCGTTTTCAGCGACGCGCGCCAGAAAAAGCACGGTGTAAACACGATGGACATCGCGAAACGCCTGATCGACTACGGCTTTCACCCTTATACTACTGCGTTCCCGCTGATCGTTCCGGGCGCGATGATGATCGAGCCCACCGAATCGGAATCAAGAGAAGAGTGCGACCTTTTTATCGAAGCGATGCGTTCGATCGCAGCCGAGGCTGAAACGAATCCGGAGCTGGTGAAAACCGCGCCGCATTCCACGCGCGTCGGGCGGCTCGACGAAGTCGCCGCTGCACGCAAACCAATCCTCAGATGGAAACCCTGAGGAAGGAGACTTAGCATGACACCCGACCAAGCTGCATACCTATTGACGATCTTTATCGGCGAAGCCAAAAAGGAATCTCTCACCACTCTGCGAGTTCTGTTGGCCGTTCCGGCCGGCAAGGGAGATTACCGCCCGCATCCGAATTCCTACAGCGCTCTGGAACTCGCCTGGCATCTCGCTTCCTCGGAAGTTTGGTTTCTGAATGGATTCCTCAAAGGGAAATTCGAAATGGATGATGACACCATGCCAGACGATTTCAGCGATGCCGCCGACATCGCTTCTTATTACGAGGATAATTTATCAACGAAGCTCGACGAGGTGGCGAAACTGCCCGCCGCTTTTTGGGCCACGCCTCTGCCAATGTTCGGAATGTTCTAAGCGCCTACCTGCGCCCGATGGGGGCGAAGGTGCCGAGTATTTACGGCGGCAGCTTCGACGAGCCCATGGCGGAGCACGCCGAATCCTAGTTGTCGATTTTAGTTAGATATCTGGCTGCTGACGCAACCTGCCGTTGAAATATCTTGATCGTTGACTAATGCGGAGTTGGAACACGCATTGTTGCGGGGAAAAGAAAAGCCGTGGCGCGTGCTCGCTTTTCACTGACGCACGCCCACGGCTGGTGACGGTGGCCGAAAGTCGGCCAATTGCCGGCAGAGATTTTATTTTTTCTCGTTCTTGGCCTTTTCGACTGGGATGTTTCGGTTTGGCGCCGGCGCTGTGCGATTTTCGATCATCACATCCATCACAGCCGTTGCAGCTGGAAAAACGACCGGACGGCCGTCAGAGCTTGCAGCCGCAGCCACGGTATTTTTCTCCTTCACCGGAGCGGTCACGGGGATGAGCGCGCCTTCCGCTTCCTTCATAAAGCTCAGCCCTTGTTCCTGCCTGTCCCAATCAATCGAGATTACGTCGCCGAGCGATACCTGTTCGGTGGCGAGCAAGCTGGCCAGCGGATACACGACGTAACGCTCGATAGCGCGTTTCAAATGGCGCGCGCCATATTTCAGGTCCGTGCCTTCGCGCAGCAGAAAATCCCGCGCCGCAGATGTTACGCGAAACAAAAAGCGTCCCTTCGCCGTCTCCAGCACGCGCTGTTGAACCATGCCCAGCTCGATTTCCAGAATCTGCTCGAGCTGCTGAGATCGCAGCGGATGGAACACGATCACCTTGTCGATGCGGTTCATGAATTCCGGCGCGAATTTGCGTTTGGCCGCTTCGGAAGCTGTCTTTTCAACTTTTTCGTCCAGACGCACCTGGGTATCCGCTTTTACTTTCGGCGCGAAGCCCATTCCTCCGGTCATCAGCTCGGTGATTTCTCCGCCGCCCAGGTTCGAGGTCATGAAAATCATGGTCTGCGACAAATCCACGCGGCGATTGTCCCCAAGCGTCAGCGTCGCTTTGTCCAGGATGCCGAGCAGCAACTGCCAGAGCGCGTCGGAAGCTTTTTCGATTTCGTCGAACAGCAAAAAGCTGATCTTCAGTTTTTCGGTGTGATATTGGGCGAGCGCTTCCTGCGTAATCAGCGGATGCGTTTCGCGGTGGCCCAAATATCCCGGAGGCGAGCCGATCAGCTTCGCGATTTCATGCGAGTGCTGGAACTCGGCGCAATCCACTTTAATCACCGCGCGCGGATCGCCGAACAACACTTCGGCGGTGGCTTCCACCACGCGCGTTTTTCCGGCGCCCGTAGGCCCCAGAAACAGCAAGTTGCCTACCGGGCGTCCCGGCGAATTCAGGCCGGCGCGAAATACCTGGTAGAGGTCCACGACCGCCTGTACCGCCTCGTCTTGGCCGACGATCTTCCGCCGCAGCCCCGATTCAAAATCCCGCGACTCCAGACTGCGCTGTGTCGGGTCAAGTTGTAACGCATGCGCTCCCACTGTCGTGCTCCCTCTACCGGAACTCCCTGCCGCTTTCGGGATTGCGGATTTCGGTTCGCTCGAATTGATCCAGCTTGATGTCGAGCGTCGAACGCAACAATCGCAATTGCGTGACCAGTTCACGGCTCGAATTGGCTCGGTCGGTCAGCAGCAGCATCGGTGGTGACAGATCGGCCAGGTCCATGTGAAGGTTTCGTAACGAATGCATCAGGTTCTGTACGTACGGCGAGCGGATATCGA
>JBEKHP010000014.1:0-85331 GCA_050012235.1 Candidatus Acidiferrales bacterium
GCGCTGACGGCCCAGGTGTTCGCGTTGATTTGAGCCACATCCATCCCCGGCACCATTCTCAGAAGATCGGGAATGTTCGTCGCGCCGGAGCGGCTAATATCCTCGGCCGTGATCACGAAAATCGCCGAAGCCGTGCGCGAAAGCTTCTGCTCGTCTTTCGAGACTGACGTCACCTCGACATTCATCAGATCTTCCAGACTCTTTGTGGTCAGGTCTGTTGAAGCCTGTTGCGGCCACGCAGGTAAGGCCAGAAATCCCACTAAGGCGATCTGCGCGAGCGCGCGCGAAGCGATGCACGAGAGAAACTCGATCCTCACTATCCAACCACTGCGCTTGCGCATTCCCCTTCCTTCTGCCCAAGAGGATTGAGCCAACGACCCTCGTTCGCTAGCCATCACGACGGCGAACGGAACGGGTGGGAAGGGAGCAGACAGGAGGCCAAACTGATGATCGTCAAGTGAGGGCAAGGCGCCTAGAATCAGTGAAGTACCCAGTTGCCAGAGTTTCACTTCGCGAACATTCGCCTGGAGAAATGTTTCAGGAAGGACGCCGCGTGCCGAGGCGGCACAGTGTTAACACCAGATTAAAAAATGGCGACCAATCCCCGCCCGCTTGCTTCCGAGGTATGATTCCCCTATTGTGTGGACACTCTCTGGAAAAGGGAACCGATGAAACGCGTATTGGTGATAGAAGACGACAAAGATATCGTTGAGTTGGTGCGCTACAATCTGGAGAAAGACGGCTATCAGGTGGCGTCGAGCGGGGATGGCTCGACCGGCCTCGCCCAGATTCGGAAAGCTGCGCCCGACCTGCTGGTCCTCGATCTGATGCTGCCAAAACTTTCGGGACTGGAGATCTGCAAAGAGGTTCGCAAGGACGTCACGCTGAACCGGCTGCCGATCCTGATTCTCACCGCCAAGGGCGAGGAGGCGGATCGCGTGGTCGGCCTGGAACTGGGCGCGGACGATTACGTCACGAAACCGTTCAGCCCGCGCGAGCTTGTTGCGCGGGTAAAGGCGCTCCTGCGGCGTGCCGAGCCTGGAGCACCTTCCGAGAAACCGCTCGAGATTGGCGCTTTGAAGATCGATCCGGCGGCGTATCGCGTGACGCGCGCGGGAAAACCAGTGCAGATGAGCACACTCGAGTTTCGGCTGCTTTACTTTTTGGCCGCGCGTCCCAACCGCGTGTTCACCCGCGATCAATTGCTCGACGCCGTTTGGGGCACCGAGCGGTTTGTCACTCCGCGCAGCGTGGACGTATACGTGCGACGGCTGCGCGAGAAAATTGAAGCCGATCCGCAACATCCGGGGTTCATGAAAACAATTCGCGGAGCCGGTTACCTCTTCGAAACCAGCCGTGCGAGCTAGGCTTTTCTGGCGGCTGGGACTAACTTACCTGGTCCTTCTGGTCGGCGTTTTAATCGCCGTTGATTCCTATTCTGCCCGTGTCATTCGCAGCCACTCGATACGCTCCGCAAACGATCAGCTCGTTTCGTTGATGCATCTCGCGGAGGCCCGCCCTCCCGACACCGGCAACGAGCCGGAGTTGCGCGCATGGACCGGCTGGATGGCGAAAAGCGGAGCGCGTGTCACGATCATCGACGCGCACGGTCGGGTGCTTGCAGACTCGGCAAGCAGCTCGAGCGACGCTGAAAAACCCGCCGATTGGCCGGAAGTTCAACAAGCACAGGCCAACGGTACCGGGCGCTCGGTGGATTCCGTCCACGAACTCGTGTGCCGGGCCCAGCGTTTTCAACTTGCTTCCGGTTCGCCGGTCGTGCTTCGTCTCGCATTGCCGCTGGCGCAAATCGATTTGTCGCTGCAAGAGCTCCGCGAACGGCTACTCGTTGCTTCGCTAATTATTTTACTCATCGGGATTGCGGTGTCCCTGATTTTCGCGCGTGTTTTTGCCGCGCGCGTCGAACATCTGAAAGATTTCTCCCAACGAATTGCCGCGGGAGACTTTCATCCTTGGCTGGCTGTGGGCCCGCGTGACGAACTCTCCGATTTGGGAGACTCCATGAATCAAACCGCGGCGCATCTGGACCGCGAGATACGCTTGCTGAGCGGCGAGCGCAACCGCTCGAGCGCGATCCTGCGAAGCATGGTGGAAGGTGTTGCCGTGGTTGATGCGCAGGAACGGCTGGTGTTCTGCAACCGCGCGTTTTCGGAAATTTTGAATGTCCAATCGGTGACCAGCGAAGGCAGTCCCTTGATCGAAGTCGTTCGCAGCTCGGAATTGATCGGCCTTATTCGCAAAGCGTTGCATGGAGAGGAAGGCTTGCAGAGCGACATAGAAATCGGGATCGTGCAACCGCTGAGTTTTTCAGTGACTGCCGCGCCGGTGCAAGCCTTGGACTCGGATCGAAACGTGCCCGCGGACAAACCCTCCGGAGCAGTCGTCGTTTTGCACGATGTGACCGAATTGCGAAGGCTCGAACGTGTGCGCCAGGATTTTGTCGGAAACGTCTCGCACGAATTCAAGACTCCTCTGACCGCCATTCAAGGCTTTGCCGAAACCTTATTGGCCGGAGCAGTGGACGACCCCAAGAACAATCGCCGGTTCCTGGAAATCATTCGCGAGCACGCCGGACGCCTGGCGCGCGTGACCGATGATTTGCTGAAACTAGCTCGCATCGAGGCGGGAAAACTTGAATTGGAGTTTTTCCCCGTCGGAATTCAGGAACTGATCGAAGGGTGCGCGGAGACGACCTTGTTGAAAGCCAGCCGCAAGCAAGTTTCATTCAGCATGGAAGTTCCGTCCGGGCTTCCATCTGTGCGCGGAGACGCAAGTTTGCTGCATGAGGTGTTGCAGAATTTGCTCGACAACGCCATCCAGTACACGCCCAGCGGCGGCCGCGTAGTTGCGGGAGCAGCCGCAGGTCCTGACGACGTAACCATCACCGTTTCAGATTCAGGGATTGGAATACCGCTAGCCGCCCAGGAGCGGATCTTCGAGCGCTTCTACAGAGTGGACGCTGCACGTTCGCGCGAAGCCGGCGGTACCGGCCTGGGGCTCTCCATTGCCAAGCACATCGTCGAGGCGCACGGTGGCCGCCTGTGGGTTGAGAGCGCCATCGGCCAAGGATCGAAGTTCTCTTTTTCCATCCCTCTTGCGGGCTAAGCCTCAAGTTGTCTCACAGCATTAACCTGCCATTAATTCGCTTGCAGTCTTTCCCTGCCATCCTGTACGCGTAGAGATTTAATCAGACCCCCGGTGATTTAGGCAGGAGGTAGCGAATGGCGGCGGCAAAAACCAGCACCGACGGAATTTTTCAAAGCGTCCTAGTGAACTACCTGGTATCACAGGCGCGCACCGTGGAGGCCTCCGTGAACCGGGCTCTGTGGGCGCTGCTCGAGCGCAATGAGCGGCTGGCCAGCGAGGTCTTTCTGAATGAGCCGCGCATCAACGAAATGGAAATCGTGATTGACGAGCACGCTATTCGCATGTTGCGCCAGGGAAATTTGGCAGATGCCGAAGTGCGGCTAATTGTGGCCACACTCAAAATCAATAACGACCTCGAGCGCATGGGCGATCTCGCCGTAAACCTAAGCGAACGCGCCATTTCGCTGTCGGCGATGGGAGAAGTGCCGATTCCAGTTGAGCTTGAGCCCATGGCTACTGCGGTTCGCGCGATGGTTTCGAAATGCTTGGGAGGCCTAATCTACCAAAACGTGGAACTCGCGACCCAAGTGCTCGAGAGCGACGACGTGGTCGATCAGTACCGCGATCGCCTTTTCGAATCCCTGCTCTCCGGCATGACCCAGAACCCTTCGCTAGCGGCTCCGAATTTGCACTACGTGCTGGCCTCGCGCCACCTTGAGCGCATTGCGGACCACGCCACAAATATCGCGGAGGACATCCTGTTCTGGGTTCGCGGGCTGGAAGTCCGCCACGGACGCGCAAAGCAAATCGAAATTACGGCTGAGGACAGCCTTACGGCAGGAAGCTAGTAACCCGTTCGTTGACACTCGCCGCGTGAGACGTCCCGCATTTCACCCCTCGTTCTCGCCGATGTAACATGGTTGTAACAATTCTGACAAAAAATGGATTCAGGAGAATTGAAGAACATGAAAAAGAGCCTGCTAGTTGTGTCGCTCGCGCTCGGTCTTGCAGCCATCGCGGTAGCCCAAAATGGAACGGTGCTGCTAAATGCCGCCGGCGCCACTTTTCCCTACCCGATTTATTCCAAGTGGTTTGACGTTTATCACGCCGCGCATCCAAACGTTCAGATTAACTACCAATCGATCGGATCGGGCGGCGGGATACGCCAACTCCAAGCCGGCACTGTGGACTTCGGCGCGTCCGATGGACCCATGACGGACGAGCAGCTTGCGCAATCGAAGTTCAAGATCCTGCATTTCCCCACCGTGCTCGGCGCCGTGGTACCGACTTACAATATCAAGGGCGTATCCGGAGAACTAAGCTTCACGCAGAAGGCATTGGCGGGAATTTATCTCGGCACGATCACCAAGTGGAATGATCCGGAGATTGCCAAAGCAAATGCCGGCGTGAAACTGCCGAACGAGGATATCGTAGTGGTCCACCGTTCCGACGGCAGCGGAACCACCTACATCTGGACGGATTTTTTGGGGAAGGTTAGCGAGGATTGGAAGAAAAAAGTGGGCAACGCGGCCACTTCGGTGAATTGGCCCGTCGGGTTGGGAGGCAAGGGCAACGAAGGCGTTACCGGCCTAGTCAAGCAGACGCCGAACGCGATCGGTTACATCGAATTGATTTATGCCGTGCAGAACAATATTCCCTACGGGAAGGTCCAGAACGCAGCAGGAAACTTCGTGAAGGCGGATTTGGCCGGAGTGACGGCCGCCGCCGCAGCCGATGCCAAGAATATCCCGGCAGACTTCCGCGTTTCGATCACGAATCCTCAGGGTGCAAAAGTTTACCCCATTTCGAGTTTTACTTGGCTGCTGATTCCGGCGCAAATTCAGGACGCAGCGAAGCGCGAGGCGATCAAGGACTTTCTGAAATGGATGCTGGTAGAGGGTCAGAAGTACAATGAGGGCTTAAGCTATGCCCAGCTACCCAAAGAAGTAATCGCACGGGAAACGAAGGCGATTTCGCTCATTCAGTAAAATGTCCGCTGCCGCTACAACTATCGCGCACGAAGTTCCGCCGCAAGCGGGACCTCGTGCGTTTCTTCGCCGGCTGCGTGGCGGCGACGAAATCGCTCACCTGATTACCCTCACATTTTCAGCCCTGATCCTCCTCATCACCTCCATGCTGGTGTACGAGCTCTGGGCCAATTCACATCTCTCCCGCGCAAAATTTGGATGGATGTTTTTCTGGACCAGGGTATGGGATCCGAACTTTGACAACTTCGGCGCGGCGCCATTCATCTATGGCACCTTGGTTACTTCGGCGGTGGCGCTCTGCCTCGCCGTTCCGCTGGGTCTTGCGAGCGCGATTTTTCTCTCCGAACTCGCGCCGCGCAAGGTCAGCGACGTCATCTCGTTTTTGATTGATTTGCTGGCGGCCGTGCCCAGCGTCATCTATGGCCTGCTAGGAATTTTTATCGTCGTGCCGGTGATGCGCACGACCATAGGCCCGGCCTTGATTCACACGCTCGGCAATGTTCCCTACTTCGGAGCCCTGTTTCACGGGCCAAATTACGGAGTCGGTTTTCTGACCGCTGGGATCGTTCTGGCGATTATGGTCGTGCCGTTCATTATTTCTGTTTCGCGCGAGGTTCTGTTGACGGTGCCGCGCGAGCAGCGCGAAGCGGCGCTGGCGATGGGCGCAACACGATGGGAATCCACCTGGAAGGTAGTGGTTCCCTGGGCTCGCACCGGCATCATGGGCTCTATATTCCTCGCTTTGGCGCGCGCGCTGGGCGAGACCATGGCCGTCACCATGGTCATAGGCAATGCTCCAACAATCGCCGCCTCGCTGCTTTCCCCCGGCGATACCATCGCTTCCACCATCGCCAGCCAGTTTACCGAGGCAACCGGAGATTTGTATTTGAGCTCACTGATCGAACTCGGATTAGTGCTTTTCCTGATTACGTTTATTCTGAATGGCATGGCTCGGATTCTGATTGTCGCCACTGAACGCGGAGGAGGCCGACCCGCATGAGTGAACCTCGTATTATGTGGCGAAAGGCATTAAATTACGTGATGCTGAGCTTGACCGGAGTAGCCGCGCTTGGAGTGGTATCGATTCTTTTCTTTATTCTTGGATACTTGCTCTGGAACGGCGGCAAATCGCTGAATTGGAGTTTTTTTACCCAGCTTCCGAAGCCCGTGGGTGAAACGGGCGGGGGAATGGCCAACGCCATTGTGGGCAGCCTGAAGTTGTTGATGTTGGCAGCTCTGATGGGCCTGCCGGTAGGACTGCTTACCGGTGTGTATCTTGCGGAGTTCGGCGGCAAAACGTTTTCCTTTGTCGTACGCTACACCACGGATTTGCTGAACGGCGTGCCGTCTATCGTTATAGGAATTTTCGCTTACTCGCTGGTAGTGCTGCCGGTGAAACATTTCTCCGCGCTGGCCGGCGGTGTAGCACTGGGAATAATGGTGATCCCGATCACGGTGCGTAGCACGGAGGAGTTTTTGAGGTCCGTGCCGGGAAGCCTGCGCGAAGGCGCAATGGCGCTGGGAGCCAGCAAGTGGAAGACCATCGTTACCGTCGTGCTGCCCGCAGCGAGCGGCGGCATACTAACCGGAATGCTGCTGGCGCTCGCCCGCGTTGCCGGAGAAACCGCGCCGCTGCTCTTTACCGCCTTCGGCAACCGCTATTGGAGCCCGGGTTTCGAACAGCCCACCGCTTCTCTCCCGGTAATGATATATACATACGCCATCGCGCCGTATGATGATTGGCACAGGCAGGCCTGGGCTGCGGGCCTGGTATTATTGGGCTTAGTGCTGGTTGCAAATCTGGGTGCCCGTTTTCTGCTGAACCGCAGCGGCGCAGTCAGGAGCACGTGAGATGGCGTCGGTATCTTCAGGCAGTGCGGCTGCGAAGGTTGCACCGAAAATGCATATGAACGATTCTCGCTCGATGGCTTCGGAAAAGGAGACGCCGGTGCGCTTTCAGATCTCCGACCTGAACTTCTTTTACGGTCCAAAACAAGCCGTCTTCGGGCTGAACCTGAATATTCCGGTGAACAAGGTAACCGCTCTCATCGGACCTTCAGGCTGCGGCAAGTCCACATTCCTCCGGACTTTGAACCGCATGAACGAGATCATCAGAAACACTCGTGTGGATGGCGCAATTCTGCTCGACGGTCAAGACATACACTCGATGGACGTAGTGAATCTCCGCCGGCGCGTCGGAATGGTGTTTCAGAGACCGAATCCCTTTCCGAAGTCGATTTATGAAAATGTCGCGTATGGACTTCGCATCAACGGCTTCAAAGGACGGCTCGACGAGCTGGTGGAAAGCAGCTTGCACCGCGCGGCGCTCTGGGACGAGGTCAAGGATTACCTTCACAAGTCAGCTTTCGCGCTGTCCGGCGGGCAGCAGCAACGGCTGTGCATTGCTCGCGCCCTGGCCGTGAATCCTGAAGTGCTTCTGCTCGACGAGCCCTGCTCCGCGCTCGATCCGGTGACCACCGCCAAGATCGAAGAATTGATGTTTCATTTAAAAGATAGTTGCACCATGGCGATCGTCACTCACAACATGCAGCAGGCCGCCCGCGCCAGCGATTTCACCGCCTTTATGCTGGACGGCAAGCTCATCGAGCACAGCGAAACTTCTAAACTGTTTACGACCCCTACCGATCCGAGAACTGAGGCCTACATTACGGGCCGCTTCGGATAAAGCGGGCCGCTTCGCGGGATTTGGCACTGCAACGGAAAGATATGAGGAAACATGGAACGACATTTTGAACGCGACCTTGAGGAACTGAAACAGCGATTACTCTGGATGGGAAGCCTCGCTGAGCGAGCCGTCCATCAGGCCATCCATGCTGTGCTGGATTCGGAAGAGCATCTCGCCGAGACCGTTTTGATTGAAGAAGACGCAATCAACGAGATCCAGATTGAGATCGACGACCGCGTGCTGCGCTTGCTGGCCCTGCAGCAGCCCATGGCCGCCGATTTGAGGTTCCTGCTGGCGGTTTCGCGCATCAACGGAGACTTGGAGCGTATCGGGGACCAAGCGGTGAATATCGCGCAGTCAGCCACGCGTATCATGCGCCATCCGCAGGTAAAGCCCTATGTTGATTTGCCGCGCATGAGCGAGCTAGCTGAAGGGATGGTGCGCGACAGCTTGAATGCCCTGGTGCGAGGCGATATCGAACTCGCGCATAGCGTGCTGCAGCGCGACGATCAGGTGGACCGCTTGCGCGATCAGCTCTTCCGCGAGCTCTTGACCTATATGATGGAAAACTCCGCCGTGGTTTTCTCCGCCTTCGAACTCGTTTTGGTGGCGAAGAACATCGAACGCATCGGGGACCACGCCACCAACATCGCCGAAGACGTGATTTACTTCGTTGCCGGCCGCGACGTGCGCCACCCCGCTCTCGACCGCCGTTAAAACCTGCGTGCGCAGCACGCACGCCAAGGCCTGGACGCAGACCCACCTCCGGTAAATGATGCGCATACGATCCCTGCGGGAAAAGAATTAGATGCGAGTAAGGGCTGTGGCTTCGTCTTCGGCGAGGTCGAGGATGGTGTCGAGCCGCACCATCTTCAGCAGCATTACCACCCGCTTGCTCGGCGCGAAATACGTGCATTTTCCGCCCGCGCGCTTCAGCGTGGTGAACGCCCGAACGAGCGCGCCAATCCCCGAACTATCGAGTTCCGTAACGCCGGCAAGATTTACCGCTACGTGCGTGGATCCCGCTTCGATGAGCTGCTGAATCTGGTTGCGAAAGGATTCCTCCGCGTCGCCCAACTTCAGCGGCCCGTCCAGATCTAGAATGGTGGCCCGGCCGGCCTTGCGAATGGCAATGTTCACATGTACCTCGCGCTTTGCAAAGCTATCTGAATTATGTCCGGCAATCAAGGGCTTGCAAAAAACTTCTAAGCAGACCCAGCTGATGCCAAAAGCGGTCTTCCTTGACGCCTATCCGTCGCATTTGCTAGGCTGCCTCACTATCTCTTCATTGCGCGCGCGGTGTTTACCCGCGATAAGAGAGTAAAGGTATTCCTGCCTCTGGGAGAGTGATGGAAACATCTTCCGCGCTTTTTGAACTCGCGAGCGTATCCTTAGCGTGCCGCGACCAAGATACCCTGCTGAAGACCTTTGCCGCACGAGTGGGCACTACACTCGGTGCGCGCGCTGTCCTCGTCTGGACCGGTAACGGAACAGCCGACGAACTCATATGCCGCATGCGCTGGACCGAGCCGGGCGAACGCCTGCATCCCACGGAACTACCCGTCAGCGGCGGAACGCTCGCAATATTGTACCAATCGGCCGCCACCAGGCGCTTGCCTGCGCGTGAAATCGTAGTAGAAGACCTCGAACACCTCGATGAATTTAGCCGCACGCGCGTGAAATCCGCGCTGTATTCGTCCCTGCCGGGAGCGCAAAGGCCGGAAGGCGTAGTCGAAGTTCTCAACAAGCGCGCCGGAGACTTTACCGCCGAAGACGCTCACTTTCTGGAGGAAGCCTGCGTGCTGGCGGGCCGCGCCCTGACCAATCTGGGCGCGATTGAACAGGAACGCCAGTCCCAAATGGCCACACTCGAACGCTTGACCGCGCTATACGATCTAGGCCAGACGTTCACCTCAACTCTGGAATTGGAAGAACTTCTTCCCATTGTAGCGGGTAAAATCCGCGACATTCTGGGTGCCGGCGCCTGCAACCTCTGGCTCGCTTCGCCTGATGGAGAAGAACTCAATCTTGCAAAACAAATCGGCGATGACCCCACGATCGAAGAGGACGCCACCGCCTCATTGAGTGAAGGTTTGCTGGCCGAAGTGGCGCAGCAAGCAAACCCGAAGTTGGTCGAAGACCCGAGCGAGGAACCCGGACTCGCAGCGCGTGTGGAAGCTGGGGGAGATTTCGAGATTCAGTCCTGGATGGCGGCGCCGCTTCGAAAGGACGACGAGGTCTTGGGCGTCGTCGAGATAATCAACAAGACGGACGGCACGCTGTTCAATGAAGACGATTTGTTTTTCCTCTCCAGTATCAGCGAACAGGCTGCGGTGGCCCTGCACAACGCAAACCTGCTGGAATCCGAGCGCAAGGTCCACGCCCTCGATGCTCTGCTGAAAATTTCGCAGGAAATCACTTCCACTCTGGATCTCGATCACGTCTTGACCACGGTGGTGGCGCAGTCCGCGTCGGTCGTTCCGTTTGAGACTTGCGTCATTGGATTTTACGACCGCGGGCGCTTCGTCCTGGGCGCCGTCTCCGGAGAAACGGAAGTTCCGAAGACGCGGGAAATGAGCGAGCTGCGCGAATGCATGGAGTGGGTGGCGGAACAGGAAACTCACGTTGCGGCGAACTTCCATGAAGATGGCTGGCAAGTCGAGCCGGAAGAAGCCCGCGCGCAGATAGTTTCCTACTTGGAAGCTTACGGACATCAGGGCTTTTACGGGTTGCCCCTGCGCGACGATCAGGGAACGCTCGGCGCGATGATCCTTCTAAGCAAGGAAGCCGATTTTCTCTCGGAAAACCATTTGGAAACCCTTTCCATCCTGGCCAGTCAGACCACCGTCGCTATCCGCAACGCCCAGCTGTATCAGCAAGTGCCGCTGGCAAATATCCTGCAGCCTTTCGCCCAGAGAAAGAAAAAGTTCCTGGCGGCTGTGCCGCAGAGCCGCATGATCCAATATGCCCAGCGCGCCGGCGTTGTGGCCCTGCTCCTCACGATTGTTCCCTGGCCCATGCGCGTCGGCACGGACGCCACGGTGGTTCCCTTCGAGCGCCGCATGGTGAGCGCAATCGAGGGCGGGGTGGTGAAACAAGTCTTCGTGCGCGAAGGGGATTTGGTGAAGCCAGGACAGCTGCTTGCGCAACTGGACGACAGCGAAGATCGCATAAAGCTGATTGAGGCGGACGCGGCGTTGTCCCAGGTGCGGCGTGAATCAGCCGAAGCCGAATTTCGAAACGACCCCGGGGCCGCAGGCCAGGCTCAGATCCGCTCCCAGCTCTATTCCTCTGAAGTCGCACTGGAGCAGCAGCGCATCGATGACGCGCGCTTGACCTCGCCAATTGCCGGCATCGTGATCACTCCGAAGGTGGAAGAAAAATCCGGGTCCATGATTAAATCCGGAGATAGTTTCTGCGAAGTGGTATCTCAGGACCGCATGGCGGCGGAAATGAGCGTCCCTGAAACGGATCTTGCGCTCGTAAGTTCCGGAGAAAATGTGTCTCTGAAGTTAAACGCTTTCCCCACCACGACGTTCGAGGGAACCGTCGATCGCATCGGCGCGCAGACTCGCATCGACTCCGGCGACCAATATTTCCTGGTGCGCGCGATATTCGAGAATGCCGGAGGAAAGGCTCGCAATGGCATGGTCGGGCGAGCAAGAATTCGATCGCGCGGTGGATGGTTCGGCAGCGGATGGTTCCCCATAGGGTACGTGATCCTGCGCTCGCCGTTCCGATGGATTTGGCAAAAGGTATGGCCCTGGGTACCGTGAGGAAAGAAGGAATGGCTCATATGAAACCCGCCGCATTGATCCTACTCGCCGCAGTGGCGATGCTCGCAAGTGGCTGTGACAACTCGTCAGTAGCTTCCGACCCCAAGGCTGCGCCCCAGACCTCATCGAACACGGCCGCGCCTCCCGCGCCAAACACATCCGTAAAAGGGACGGGCGATATTCTAAGCGTGCTCACCGTAGAGCATCAGGTCGACCTCTCATCGCAACGCGATGGCACAGTGACCTCCCTGGCCAAAGACGAAGGCAGCGTGGTCAAATCCGGTGACATTCTTGGCCAGCTTGACGACCGCAGCTTGCAACAGGAGCTCATCAAGGCGCGCGACGATCTAAAAGTGACTCAGAATAACTTGCAGTACAAAGCAGCGGAACTGAAAGCTAAAGCCGCGGCTTACCGGCGTCAGCAACAGCTGCGGGAAGCAGGCTTGTCGAGCCAGGCGGATCTCGAAGCGGCGGAGTTCGAAGCAAAGGGCGCTGAGTACGACATGCACGGATACGAAGCTTTGGTCGAAAGTGGCCAAGCCGAGATCCACCGTCTCGAAATCGAGATCGACCAGACCGTTTTGCGCGCTCCATTTTCGGGCGTGGTGGTTCGCCGCTACGTTCGGCAAGGCCAAGCCATCGCCAAAGGCGACAAATGCTTCCGAGTGAGCCAGCTTTATCCTCTTCAGGTCCAGTTTCAAATTTCCGAAATGGCAAGCCCGCGCCCCACACTCGGCGCGCCGGTTAACTTGGTTCTTTTGGGCGGTACCAATCGGTCGCTGAACGCGAAAGTGGTGAAAGTGAGCCCTACCGTAGATCCCTCCAGCGATAGTTACGACGTGGTAGCCCAGCTCACCGGTTCGGGGATATCCGATCTGCGTCCCGGAATGGCGGTGCGCGTCGAATGGCCCGGAACGTCGCCATCGAAGCCGTAGAGGATTCCCAACATGCGCTTCGGTCCCACCAGCCTCCAAGTCTCCAGCGTCCTAGCCAAAGGCCTTAAACGCCCCAAACTCCGCACCGATCTGCGCATCAGCGAGCAAACGGTAGCCGGCGAAATCAGTTACGTGGTCAAAAACCGCGAGACCAATTCGTACAACCGGTATGGAGCCACCGAATATCAGTTGCTTTCGCTTTGCGACGGAACGCGTACGGCTGCCGAAATCGCTCAGGCCATGTCTGAAAAGGATCCCGATTTGAAGACGAGCGAGGCCGATGTGCTCGACTTCCTCGACTCGGTGGAAGCCACCATGTGGGAGCGCTCCATCGGGGAAAAAAACCTGGCTGTACTCGAGCGCATTCGCGACGAGCGCAAAGGCCGGCTCGATCAATCGAGTGTGCTGTACATAAGCTTTAAAGCCTGGGATCCGGACAAGACACTCGCAACGATGGATCGCTACCTCTCCTGGATGTTTACGAAGGGCTTTGTCATCTTCTCTCTGTTCATATTCGTAGTGGCTGTTTATCTGCTCGCCGGCGATTGGACCCGGGTGCAGCAGGACACGGAGGCCTTATATAATTTTGCGGATAAAAGCGCATACGACCTCTGGATCTTCTGGATCCTCTTGCTCGGCTTGGGGGCCATTCACGAATTTGGTCACGGGCTCACTTGCAAACACTATGGCGGTGAAGTCCATCAAATGGGCTTTTTGCTGATCTATTTCACTCCCGCGTTTTTCACCGATACCACGGATATCCTTCTGTTCAAGACCGGGGCTCCCCGCCAGTGGGTCATTTTCGCCGGTATTTGGATTGAACTGGTGATCTGCGGCTTGGCTGCGTTGGCCTGGCATTTCACCGCGCCGGGCTCGCTGACCAATGACTTTTTTTACAAGATGATGCTGCTCAGCGGCATTCAGGGCGCGCTCGTGAACCTGAATCCGCTAATCAAAGCCGACGGCTACTATGCGCTGTCGCAATTCCTCAAAATCGATAACCTGCGCGAAGAATCTTTCGAGTACCTGCGAGCCTGGGTGCAAAAGTACATTTTTCGGCACGACATAGACTTGCCGCCGTCCAGCAAGCGCCAGCGCCGCGTTTTCTTCTTGTTCGGAATGTCAGCCATCGTTTACAGCAGCTCGCTTCTGATTCTGATGCTCGTATTTGCCAAAAACGTTCTCGTCAGCAAATTGGGCGACGAATGGGGATATCTCGCCACCCTTGGCCTCATTTATTTCTTTGCCAGAACAAGTTTGCGAAAAGGCTTGCCCGTTGCACGGGCTTGGATACGCGACAAGAGGGGAAAATATATGGCCTGGAAAATAACCCGCGCGCAGCAGCTTGGCGCACTGGGACTGGTTCTCCTGTTTCTGCTGCCTCCGTTTTCCTCCAAGGTCTCCACCGATCTGGTGCTGGAGCCCGGTAAAGACGCGCGCGTTCGGGCCGTGGTGGACGGCAGAATTCAAAAGGTGTTTGTCCACGAGGGGGACGAAGTAAAAGCGGGCCAAATGTTAGCCGTCTTGGAAAATCCCGAAATAAGCGCCGACGCACAATCGCTCACGCAACAGTTAGCGCTGGCCAGCAGTAACCTTCGCAATAATCAGGATCGCTCGGACTTTAGTCAAGCGGCGCAAGGAGTTCGCGACCGTGCCCGCCTTGAGCAAAAGCTTTCCCTAGCGCAAAAAAGAGTGCAGGAACTCGAAATTCGGGCTCCCATGGACGGCGTCGTCGTTACTTCCAACGTGGACCAGGAAGCTGGCCAATATCTCTCGGCGGGCGACGAGCTTGCCCGGCTGGTGGATCGAACCACCATGAAGGCGCGTATTCTGGTGCAGGACCGCGAGCTTCCGGACGTTCAGCCCGGCGCTCCTGCAAAGGTGAACGTGCTCCCATTTCCGTACACGACTTACTCGGGCCACGTCGACAAAATACTTCCGGCTGCGGCGCTGGATCATCCGGTAGCGCAGACCGAGAAACTGGAGCGTTTAGGTCAGGAATTGGCGAACTTCGTAGCGGTGGAGATGGAGATTCCGAACCCCGATGGATCCTTGCGGGAAGGCATGACCGGGAAAGCTAAAATCTCCGGGCCCAGGCATTCATTGGCTTGGCAGGCAGGGCAGGCGACTTGGCGCTGGGTACGTTCGCAATTTTGGTAGGAAACGCGGTCGGTATTCCCAGCCAGACGGCACCGATTACAATAAAAAAGGGCTACCGTTCCTGGGACGGCAGCCCTTGGTAGTGCAACTGCTAACTTTAACTCCCGGCAGGCACGAAGCCCGCCGTCAGAAACTCGTGCAAGACAACTTACGGACGTGCTGGCGAATAATGGTTCAGGGGCTTAACTGATCCGAGCTTCTTTCCCTTTTTCACTGTCTTTGCTTTTGCCATGGTCTTGAGTCTCCTTAGAAATTTTGTTTTCCTGCTGCCTACGGATGTAACTCGTGCAATCCGCGCGCCAAACTCTCATCGGATTGTCCGAGCTGGCTGCACCTGATTCAAAAGAACTTATCACGGACGAATCGCCGGGCGCGTGCGGCTCCACTCTTCAAAGTGTTTAATTTTTTGCGGTCGCGTTGAATTATTCAATATTCCGGCAATCCTCAATACTTCGCGCAGGATCGCAAAAATCTTGGGAGAGAAGGTTGCGGTAGAAGCTGGATTTGAACCCGTACTGGAACTAACAGAAGAAGGTCGGACCAAAAAAAAGCCGCCAGCCTTTCGGTGGCAGCCCGTCGACACCGTAACAACCGGCATCGGCGCTTCATCGGCCAAGCCTGCTACGCTAAGCGCTTAGCTATTGCTGACTAGTCTGACGAGAGGTTTCGTTGGTTCCAGCTTTTTTGCCTTCTTCAAAGTCTTTTTTGCCATGGTCTCTCCTCCTCTATAGATGGCCGCATCGGCGACAGGTAACCATGTGCAAAACTAGTTCCAATCTAAATCTAAAATCACGCGTGGTTAACATACTGCAAACAAAGGAATTAAAAGGCCACGCCTCTCATCTCTACTTGGAAAAACCCTGGAATCTGTTGAAATTCTCACCGCTTCAATTAAAAAGTCAACCAGGAATTACAGGTCGTACTTTCGGCATAGGTAGTTGAGCCGGTTGCGGTCCACTCCCAGCAACCGCGCCGCGTCCGCCTTTATTTGTTTGGCCTGCTCCAGCGCTTCCTGGACCCAGCGGCGCTCAAAGGCCTCCATTTCCTTGCTCAGGTTGATCCCGCCCGAGGGCAGCCGGAAACGGTTCCGCGAATCGCGCCCGGAAGCTTGCACCATCTCGCTAGGCAGGTCTTCCAGCGAGATCACTTCTCCGTCGGTCATTACAACCAGCCTTTGAACGGCGTTTTGCAGCTCTCGGACGTTCCCGGGCCATGGATAGCGTTTCAGCGCCATCATGGCGTCGTCAGCAATCCGCTTCAGCGGGAAAGCATTGGCGGCGCAATAGACGCTGACAAAATAATCTGCAAGCACGGGTATATCCTCCACT
The DNA here is from genome assembly GCA_050012235.1 of Candidatus Acidiferrales bacterium. GTDB lineage: Bacteria > Acidobacteriota > Terriglobia > Acidiferrales > UBA7541 > Palsa-295. The sequence goes on from JBEKHP010000014.1 coordinate 15,979, forward strand.
CTTTCCCGCAGCGAAGGCACGAAGATGGGAACCACGTGAATCCGGTAGTAGAGGTCTTCGCGAAACCGTTGCTCGCGAACCATTTCCTCCAAATCTTCGTTTGTCGCGCAGATCAGCCGAAAATCCACCTTGGTCGATTTCTTTCCGCCCAGTCGGGTGAATGAGCGGTCCTCCAGAACCCGCAGGAGTTTGCTCTGGAGCGCGGGCGTAAGTGTCGCAATTTCATCAAGAAACAGCGTGCCTTGGTGGGCCATTTCAACTCGGCCTTCCTTCATCGCTGTCGCGCCTGTGAATGCTCCCTTCTCATAGCCGAATAGTTCCGCTTCCATTAAACCCTCGGGAAGCGCCGCGCAATTCACACTGACGAACGGCCGGTTTCTCCGCGGGCTTTGTTCGTGAAGAGCCCGCGCCACTAGCTCCTTGCCCACCCCGCTCTCTCCGCGGATGATGACGTTCGTGGTTGCCCGTGCCATTCGCTTTATCGAATCGAACACATGGTTCATGGCGTCGGTTGAGCCAATCAAATCCCCATGCGTGCTCTTACGGCTTATCTCCTGCCGTAGAATTCGGTTCTCGCGCTGGATGTGTAATTTTTCAACAGCACGCTCCAGCAAATGCCGAAGAACGTCCGTGTCGATGGGTTTGATGAAGTAATCGTAGGAGCCCGCATCGATCACTTTCAAAGCCGTGGCTTTTGTTTCGTCGGAACTAAGCACGATCACCAGCGTGTCAATCTCACTCCCCACCAGCCGGCCTAACAGCTCGGTGCATTCGCGAACGCCTCCATTGTCGAGAGGAAGTCCCAATAGTAGGACGTCGAGTTCCGATCCCTGCAGCAGCCTGTAGGCCGCTTCGAAATCGTCTCCCTCGAAAACTTCAAATTCGGAACGCAACGCGGACGCAATCTTCGAGCGCAGGCTATTGTCGTCGTCAACGATTGCAACCTTGGGCTTAGTCGCTACGGGCGTGATAGGGTCTCCGGCGGGGACTAACAGAAACGAACCATGCAGCAAGGCATCCCGCGCGTGGAGCCGATTCTAGGTGTCATGTGCCTCACTGTCAACGACGCAGCGCGGGCGAGCCGAAAGTCGTCTAATCGCCAGGTTCGCACAATTGTGAATGCCTCCCGGCAATGCGATGATGGGATCAGCGTATCCCGCGGGCGTAAATCCGGGATTCGAATCAAATGTTAAAGAACCGGCTCACCCACATCCTAATCCACGATTCCTTTCGTGTAGGCATCACCATTAAAGGGATCGACGGTTTGCTGGAAGCGATCGGCGGCGTGCTGTTGTGGTTTAAGGTCAACTCGTTGAACGCTTGGCTGCAGGCGTTGTGCGAGCATGAACTCGCCCGCGATAAGCACGACATTATTTTCCGCCACTTAAGCGATGCTTCACAGAAACTAGCCAGCGGAAGCCCCATGTTCGCTTCGCTCTATCTCCTCTCGCACGGGCTCGTTAAGGTTGTGCTGGTGGTCTGCCTCTGGGCCAATAGGCTTTGGGCTTATCCGCTGACGATCGCTGTATTCGGCGCCTTCATGGTCTACCAAGTTTACAGATTCACTCATACGCATTCGTGGGCGCTCATCATTCTCACTGTTTTCGACGGCCTGCTGATATTTCTCACCTGGAAAGAATATCAGGACCAGAAAGCCCTAAAAGCGAAGCAGGAAAAACGCTGAGTCTTTGATCTTCTTTATGCAGTACTCTCTTCTGCATTTTTCAAGCGGCAAAAAAAAACAGACGCGCTCGCCGCATATGGCCTTGCACCGCCTTTTCGTGTAGATTTTCGTATCGTGCCCACGCCGCTCAAATTCAATGTTGCTCTGGTGCAGATGGCCGTCAGCGCCAAGCCCGCCGAAAACCTCGCGCACGCCACATCTCGCATTGAAGAAGCGGCCCGTTCGGGCGCCCAGGTGGTCTGCCTGCCGGAACTTTTTCGCTCGCAATACTTCTGCCAGCGCGAAGACACCGCGAATTTTGAATTGGCGGAAGCGGTTCCAGGGCCAACCACCGAAGCGTTGGGCCGCGTAGCGCAGAAAACGAAAACCGTCATAGTCGCTCCGCTTTTCGAACGCCGCGCTGCGGGTGTTTATCACAACACCGCTGCGATCATCGACTGCGATGGCCGCATCGCCGGCGTCTATCGCAAGATGCACATCCCCGACGACCCCGCCTATTACGAAAAGTTTTATTTCACGCCGGGAGATTTGGGCTTTCGCGCCTTTGCAACCAGCGCCGGCAAAATCGCCACGCTAATCTGCTGGGACCAGTGGTATCCCGAAGGAGCGCGTCTCGCCGCGCTCAATGGCGCATGCATCCTTTTCTACCCCACCGCGATCGGATGGCACCCCAGCGAAAAAGCATCCAACGGCGAAGCGCAGCGCGATTCATGGCGCACCATCCAGCGTAGCCACGCCATCGCCAACGGCATCTACGTTGCGGCCGTCAATCGCGTGGGACACGAGACTCCCGCGGAAGGCGGAGCCGGCCTCGAATTCTGGGGCAGCTCATTCCTTTGCGATCCTCAGGGAGTCGTCATCGCGGAAGCTTCCACCGACCGCGAAGAAATCCTGTACGGCGAAGTAGATCTCGCGCATCTGGAAGACGTTCGCCGCAATTGGCCGTTCCTGCGAGACCGCAGAATCGATGCCTACTCCGGACTCGAACAACGCTTTCTCGACGAAAAGCCTTGAAGCCTCCTCGCCGCATTGTCCGCTCCACCAAAGAAAATACCCCGGCATCGCTCGGCTACCGCATGCCTGCCGAATGGGAACCTCACGAAGCTACGTGGATCGGCTGGCCTCACAACGAAACTGATTGGCCCGGAAAGGTCGCTCCCATCCACTGGGTTTACGGCGAGATCGTCCGAAAAATTGTTCCGGGCGAGCTCGTTCGCATCCTGGTGAATTCCGCAGCGCATGAAGCGCGAGCGGGCAAAGTTCTGAAAAGCGCAGGGGTAAGCTCGGGCCGAGTGCAGTTTCTGCGTTTCCCCACGAATAGAGGATGGACGCGCGACTTCGGCCCCATCTTCGTGAAACGCGCAAAGCCCAGCCCGGAAGTTGCCATCGCCCGGTTCCGTTTCAACGCCTGGGCCCGCTATCCCGACTGGCAAAAGGATGATGCGATTCCGCCGCAAGCCGCGCGCCGCCTGAAAATGAAACTCTTTCCAGTCCAACTGGACGGTCGCGGCGTAGTTCTCGAAGGCGGAAGCATCGACGTGAACGGCTCAGGCACGCTGCTCACCACCGAAGAGTGCCTTCTCGATCAAAAACGCCAGGTGCGAAATCCCGGGTTCACTCGTAACCAGGCCGAAACCGCGCTACGAAGCGGGCTCGGCGTAAAAAATATTATCTGGCTCGGCAAGGGCATCGCCGGAGACGACACACACGGCCACGTCGATGATTTGTGCCGCTTTGTGAATCGACGCACCGTCGTCCTTTGCCGCGAGAAAAACCCCCGCGAGAAGAATTACCGCCCGCTGGAAGAAAATTGGGAACGCCTGCGCGCCGCAAGGTTGGAGAACGGAAGCAAACTAGACGTCATCGCACTACCGATGCCGTCCCCTCTTTTTTTCAACGGCGTGCGCCTCCCCGCCAGCTACGCCAATTTCTACATCTCAAATTCCGCGGTGTTGGTGCCCACATTCAACGATCCCAACGACCGCGTCGCTCTCGGCATCCTCGCCGATTTATTTCCCACACGCACCGTGGTCGGAATCCACTGCGTCGATTTAGTCTGGGGATTCGGCACCATCCATTGCCTCACGCAACAGCAGCCCGCCCGCTCCTAGTTCCATTCAATTAGTCCCATTCAATTGCTTTCGCTCTTGTCTCGAACGTCGCAGCGATCAACACAATAGGTGAACGCCAAGCCGCTCAAAAACTTCTCCGCGCGAGAGCCTTCTAAGTATTAATCTTGTACCCATGAAAAAATCACGCCACCGCAAAGAGTCACCCAAGCCGGATACAGCCGAGCCCGGCACAGGAAAATCAGAAGCAGCTAAAGACGAACCCTGCCTCTTCTGCAAAATCGTTTCGCGCGAACTCGAAGCCAAAATTATTTTCGAAGACGAAATCTCCATCGCCTTCCTCGACGTTCGCCCGCTTTTCCCCGGCCACGTTTTGCTCATTCCGAAAGCGCACTACCCCACTTTGACCGACCTCCCCGCCGCCCTGATCGGCCCGTTTTTCTCCAACGCGCAAATGCTCGCCCGCAAAGTGCAGCAGGCCATGAAAGCGGAAGGCACCTTCGTGGCCATGAACAACGTCGTCAGCCAAAGCGTCCCGCATCTCCACGTCCACATCGTCCCGCGCAAACGCAGCGACGGCCTCCGCGGCTTCTTCTGGCCCCGCCGCCCCTACCAGGAAGGCGAAATGCTCGCCCTCCACGAAGTCTTGTCCAAACCCACCTAACCTCGCGCCTACTCGCCGCCGGCTCGAATCTTCATCCACATCCGTAGTAATTTCCCGATTCTTCACGGCAGTCAAAACCCGCACCCTTTGCCAACGCCGCAAAGAGTGCGGCACCCGCAAATTAAGTTTCAAAGGCATAAGCAACGGCAAATCACTTCAGCGTTAACTACCGCAGTGGTATCATCCGCTTTCGTTATGGGTCAAGAAGAAGAAAATGCACAGCGATGCGAAAGGGTGGGCCACCCGCCAACCGCTACGAATTACACAAATCCAGTTCAACTTGGCAAGTTCTGGGCATTTAGCCCGTTGGACTGGGCGCTCTATTTGGCGAGGAAGGGGTGCCAGTGAACACGAGAGTCATCACAGGGATTATTTCTTTCTGTTTCACCCTGACTGGCCTGTTTTTGGCGAACATGTTACTGATCATGATGGTCGGTGAAATTAACCGTAAGAGGCAAGACGAAACCCTTGTCTCCTACGTAGGCTTTACTTTCCCGAAGATGCTGCGGATTTTCAGGGAATACCGTACCTCATACCCTAACGGAAAGCTGCACATTTATGCGTCGGCCGCGTTTGCTTTCGCAATGATCGGTTTAGTTAGCGTGGCAGTGTGCCTTCGCATCATTGGGTGATTGGATGGTTAGATGACGCCTGTCGGCTCCTTCGTCCAAGGCGGGTGGCGAACCCTTCCGGCTGATTAGATGACGTTGTCGGCTCCTTCTCCCGAGTAGACTTGGTAGCGCTAACGACCAAGGCTCGGAAGAAAGGAGCCGAGGCGGGTGGCGAACCCTTCCGCGCGGCACCGGAGTGAACCCCTGCACGATTGAAACCCGCGGGGTGCCGAACTTTTTCTGCGGTTTGTGCAGAAAAGGTTCGGGTTTTGACGTGCTCCTGAATTGTCTTCAGAGCTTCGTTCTCGGCTTCCACTCCGGATTCGGCGCGCACAAACTCGTTCCAGCTCTGGAATAAAAACCATAGCTGCTCCAGATCCAGTCCTTCGGATGCATTACCAGTCCTCTCTTCACCGGATTGAAATGCATGTAATTCATCTTCTCGTTTCTCTTCTTCGCGCTCCATACATTGAAGTCGTAGAACCGTCGCTGCCAGAACGGCTGGTATTTCCGCACCGGAGCTTCCTCCCACAGCCATTTCTGCTCTGACCGTTTGCGCCTTCTCCGCGGGTGCATCACTCGCGAAACGCGCTGCTTTAAGACTTGCATCAGCGTGCTGGGATTCCCCACATTCGGCTCGCTGATCAACAAATGAATATGTTCCGGCATGACCACGTATCCGATCAGGGCGAAATCATAGCGTTCTCGAACTTCATTGAGAACCTTGAGAAAGAGATGCCGCGCTGGTTCGGTGCCCAACAAAGGCATGGGCGGGTGGCGAACCCTGCCGCGCGGCACCGGAGTGAACCCATGCACGATTGAAACTCGCGGGGTGCCGAATCTTTTCTGCGCCTTATGCAGAAAAGGTTCGGGTTTTGATGTTGCGCTTCCATCGTATCCACCGCTTGCGCAGCTTCACCCGCGCAATGTCATCGCCTTAGCGAGAAACCTCACCCTTGACCACAGCGATGGAGACTAGCTCGTTCCAAAAATGGGAATTGATGCGCTTCCCAGAGTTATGCTCACACACACAGGTCCTTGAATTTCTCGGAATCACGTGCTACCGTCGCTCGTGATTAAAATAGAATATCGTCGAGCGCTTCACCAAGACGCAATTCCGGCTCCCTGCCCGCCCGTAGATCCCGTGAATCCCTACGGGGTTCACCGGGAGTGCATTCCCGGAGGGGAGCTCCCTCGCCACAAGAAAGCCCTCAATTTCGACTCGCTCGTCTGCATTTCTACCCGGTTCTGGTCAATATGTAGAAAACGACGTAACTCACTCAAAACAAACGCTGGAAAAAATTCTACCCGGGGCCACAACCACATGTCGGCGACCAGCTTTTCGCGACGGATTTGTCTGCTCGCGCCCATTTCTAACCGGTTCTGGCTCACAAACAGAATTGGCCGTAACTCACTCAAAACAAACACTTGAAAAAATTCTAACCGGGGCCAGAACTGAATTTAAGGAATCACGATATCGCAACTCTTCCGCTCCAACATCGAAACAACCCGCTCCGCCAGCCCCAATTTTCCCGAGCAATTTCAACACATTGACGCGCCTCTGCGACTTTGCTATGTTCGCGCATGAAGTTTTTTGGAGGCTGCCAGTGAAGCGTCGCACGATCCGCACCTCAGCTGGGTCGCGAAATACCCATAAGCTGCTGAAAAAGAAGACGTTAAAGGCATCCTCGAAGAAGAGCGCTCTGCCTCCCGACCCCGACGCGCCCGCCAAGCAAGCGCAATTGAAGTTTTACGAGGAAGCATTAAAGTTTTTTCAGCAGCAGAAATTCGTCCGCGCCAAACAATCCCTCGAACGCGTTCTGGAAGGTCCCAGCAAAGAACTCGGCGACCGCGCGCAAGTCCACCTGCGCATCTGCGAACAGCGCATCACGCGTCCGCCGGCTCCCGCGGTGAAATCCGCCGAAGAGCATTACACCCAAGGCATCGCGCTGATGAACCTTGGCCGCTGGGACGAAGCTCGCGAGCATCTCGACCGCGCGCGCAAAGCCGCGCCGAAAGCTGACCACATCGTTTACGCCATGGCCGCGCTCGATTGTCTGACCGGCGAAGCAGAATCCGCGATGCAAAATTTGAAAGTCGCCATTCAATTGCGTCCCGAGAATCGTTACCACGCCCGCAACGACGAAGATTTCTCTTTCTTGCAGGAAGACCCGCGCTTCACCGAGTTGCTCTACCCGGAGCGAGACGGCTCGGCAAACTAACTCTCTGCGATCCCCGTGAAAAAATCTTCGCAGCAGCGTGCCCGGCCCGTTCGCATTGTCGCCCTCGGAGGCGGCACCGGCCTCTCCACCGTCCTCCGCGGATTGAAAGAATATGTCGCCTCACCAAAAAAAGAAAAAGAGCGCCGTCCGATCGCAGACCTCGCCGCGGTAGTCACCGTCACCGATGACGGCGGTAGCTCCGGCCGCTTACGCCGTGAGTATCGCGTCCTGCCTCCCGGAGACATACGCAACTGCATGGTAGCCCTTTCGAAAGACGAGCACCTCCTCGGAAAACTTTTCCAGTACCGCTTTCCCGCCGGACGCGGCCTCGCGGGGCACAGTTTTGGAAATCTTTTCCTCACCGCGCTGACAAATGTCACCGGAGACTTTCCGGAGGCGGTGCGCGTGTCCTCGCAAGTCCTCGCTATTCGCGGGCGGATTTTCCCCTCCACGGCGCAGAACGTCACACTGGTAGCGGAGTTGGAGGACGGGATCGTAGTTCACGGCGAGACGAATATTTCGCGCTCGCGAAAACCCATTCGCAAAGTCCGGCTGGTGCCGCGACGCGTTCGCGCGCTTCCGGAAGTTCTGGAAGCAATCCGCTCCGCGGATTTGATTTTGGTGGGACCGGGCTCGCTCTACACCAGCATAATTCCCAACCTTTTAATCGATAAGGTGGTGCAAGCGATCAAGCGCTCGCCTGCAACGTGCGTGTACATCGCTAACCTGATGACGCAGCCAGGCGAAACGCAGAATTACTCCGTCGCCGATCACGTCCGGGCAATTTACGATCACACGCGCAAGGGTCTTTTCGATTTTGTGGTGATCAATCGCTCGCGCGTTCCGGCGAAGGAGCTGCGGCGCTATCGCACGCAGAACGCTGAGCCGGTGGACCCGTCGTTTGCGGAACTGAAGCGCATGGGATTGGCCTACGTTACAGGCGACCTCTTACATCACCGTGGAGTTGTTCGCCACGATCAGAAGCGGCTGACCCGGCTTTTGTTGAATGAGTTCGTAAAGCGCGGCCCCAATCATTGAGCAACTCACAAATCGGGCCGGAAGCCAAAATTGTAAATGCTTTTCTTGCGCCAGTTTGCCGGTGTTCGTATACTGACCGCCGCTGTACCGAAGGCGTTAAGATGCAGAGCGAGCATTGCCAGCCGCTGGCCGAGGGCCTTTAATAAAACTTCATAGTCTTTGAGCAATTCTGGAGGTTGTGATGGCAGGGGTTACGCAGGACGAATTGAATGTATATAAATCAGCCGAGGCGCGTTTTGAAATTGCCGCGCAGAAATTGGGATTGGAAGAGGGCCTTTATCGTTACCTGAAACATCCCAGCAAAGAAATTACAGTATATATCCCGGTGCCGCTAGACACCGGCCGATTGGAAGTTTTCGTTGGCTATCGCGTGCTGCACTCGACGATCCGTGGTCCGGGTAAGGGCGGTATTCGGTTCGCACCGGACGTTTCTATTGACGAAGTGCGCGCACTGGCTGCATGGATGACTTGGAAGTGCGCGGTGGTGAATATTCCGTTCGGCGGAGCGAAGGGCGGAGTGATTTGCGATCCCAGCAAGCTTTCGAAAACAGAGCTTGAGCGCATCACGCGACGTTATACGGCCGAATTGAGCGAATGGTTTGGGCCCGAGCGCGATGTCCCTGCTCCGGATATCGGCACGAACGAGCAGACTATGGCATGGGTGATGGACACCTACGCCATGCACGTACGGCAAGCGACCACGGCAGTGGTCACAGGCAAACCGCTCGAGTTGGGCGGTTCGCAAGGTCGAAAAGAAGCGACGGGACGAGGCCTGATGATTTGCTGCAACAATGCGCTCACGAAACTCAAGATGAAGCGCGAAGGTTGCCGCGTGATCATTCAGGGCTTCGGCAACGTCGGCTCGCAAGCAGCGATACTAATGCACGAAGCGGGCTACAAAATTATAGGTATTGCGGATATTCACGGCGGACTCTATAACGAAAAAGGATTCGACATCCCCAAAGTGGTGGACTGGGTTTACGGCCAGCGAAAGCCCCTGCCTGAATTTCCGGGCGGCGGAGACAAGATGACCGCGCAGGAAGTGCTATTTCATCCGTGCGATATTCTGGTGCCGGCCGCCACCGAGAATCAGATTACGACAGCAAACGCCGGCCGCGTGGATTGCAAAATTCTTTGCGAAGGCGCGAACGGACCGACTACTTCGCACGCGGACTCGATTATCGAGAGTAAAGGAATTTTTATCGTTCCGGACATTCTCGGGAATGCCGGTGGAGTGACGGTCAGCTATTTTGAATGGGTCCAGGACCGCCAGGGCTTCTTCTGGCGCGAGAATGAAGTGAATGAACGGTTGCAGGATGTGATGGACCTCAGCTTCGAACAAGTGCTTCGCTACGCCGAGACACACGGCGTGAATAATCGTATCGCTGCTTACATCGTGGCGATCGATCGGGTAGCTCGGGCGCTCAGGCTGCGCGGAATTTACGCGTAAAGTCTTGGGCGAAATTTTCGCGGGGAGGGAACTATGTACCCTGATTCGATTTCGCCCGGGGCATTAAAGACGGAAGACGAGCACCGCCGGGATATTTGCGCCGTTGGCCGGTGGATTCACGATCGTAGTTACGTTGCTTCCACGGATGGAAATATTTCCCTGCGTCTGGACCCTCAGCACATCCTCACTTCGCCTACGGGAATCTGCAAAGGCATGATGACGCCCGACGATCTGGTGGTCACCGATCTCGAAGGCCACAAAGTGAGCGGGCGGCGGAACCCTTCGTCTGAGTTAGGAATGCATCTTCTGATTTACCGGCGGCGTCCGGAGATAAACGCGGTGTGCCACGCGCATCCCCCGGTCGCAACGGGCTACGCTGCGGCGGGAATACCGTTGAACAAGGCGCTGCTTTGCGAACTCGTGCTCTCGCTGGGCTGCGTACCAGTGGCTAGATACGGCACGCCGGGCACATCGGAGTTAGTGGAAGCGGTCGAACCGCTGGTGGAAGGCTACGACGCGATCCTTCTGGCGAATCATGGTGTGGTTACCTACGGGCAGGACCTGTTGAAGGCTTTTTTTCGAATGGAGACCACCGAGCATTTCGCCCGCGTGGCGCTGGTGACGCAGATGCTGGGCAAGCAGGTATTGTTATCAGATTGCGACGTAGAGAAATTGTTCGCGGCGCGCGCCCGCTACGGCCTGCAAACCTCTTCGAATTTAGGGCCTGTGTCGCCGGTGACATCGGAAACCTGCGAGACCGAGCGGATCAATTTGACCCGGCGCGAATTGGAGTCGCTGGTGGACGAAGCGGTGAAGCAAGATCGTTCGCGGCGGTAGTATTGCGGTTGTTATATTGCGATCGGAAACTTTGCCGGAAACCTAGTGCCCCCCCAAAATTCCCATCTGCCAAAAAAAATAACGGGCAGCAACCGTCTGGCGATCGCTGCCCGCTTCACAACTCTCGATTTGTTACTGGGTGATTTCGACGTACTTCATCTTGCCGCCGAAGTGTAGCTCTTTAATCTGATTGCTATCGACCACGACAGCGTTGGTTTGGGGCTTTGCGTTTTCGTCCTTCCACTGGACGGACGCTTCGGCGATAACTTTCCCATTCCTTGAGAACCTTGCGTGCGCGTCATCGACGGTGACTGAATATTCTCCAGCTTTCAGTTCCGTGCTGCCCAATGTGGCCGGGCTCAGCAGTCTGAGTTCCGTCTTCACAATCGGAGTGACGGTTGATTTAGCGTCCTTCGCCGGAGTCGCGTGAGCTGCGATCGACAGCGCGAGAGCCAATGCTGCAAGGATTGTTAACACTCCATTCATTTTGCTGCGCGACATTTAAATTCCTCCTTAAATTTGGCTGAGAGTCTCACTCGCCCCTTGCACCCCTTTAGACGCAGCGAGAATCGGGTCGAAAGCAGGGTTAGCAAGAAAATCAGAAATTTTATTTTGATTTTATTCACGCAAGGTTTTTGCATCGAAAACGAACACTGCATTTCCCTAAAGCGAACAATTGCGGTCACAAATTGTTGCAGGAATGCGACTGTATGAATATTCGTACGAGTTCTCGGTGTGCAATTGTTTCAGACTGAGATTGAAAAGAACCAATCCGGCGGGATTTTCGCAGAACGTCGCTGCGAGCTTATTGGTGCAGAAGACATGAAGAAAACTTCTAGTCCACGGACAGTCTCGGCCACGGGCACACCTACACCGCGCCCGGACAACTGCCACTCTATATATACGAAGCAGAAGAGCTTTTAGTTCCCGAGCTGACCGAAGGGGCAATTAAGTACGTAGTCCGGAACCCCACTAGCCGAGCGAATCCGCGTCTTGGTTGCGTTGACACTCCAGCGGCGCTAATCAATAATCGCTGACTATGATTGGATCACTGCGCGGGAAGCTGATTGAGAAGCGGCCAAATCTGGTGCTGATCGATGTGGGCGGGGTCGGTTATCAAGTGGTGATTCCGCTATCGACGTTTGCGAGTTTGGGCGCGCTGCACAGCGAATCGACGCTGCTTATTTACACGCACGTGCGCGAGGACCAGCTTGCGCTGTACGGATTTTTCACTGCGCGGGAAAAGCACTGCTTTGAGTTGCTGATTTCGGCTTCCGGCGTGGGACCTTCGCTCGCATTGAAAATCCTTTCGGGCATGAGCCTGGAAGAACTGATTCCAGCGATTCGCAGAGGAGATTTGGCGCAACTGGTGCGCATTCCCGGCGTGGGGCGCAAAACGGCGGAGCGCATAGTGGTGGAGTTACGAGATAAACTGGCTGTGGTGGATGTGCCGCAAACCGGAAGACCGACAACACGGCCGCAACTGGAATCCGATGTTGCTTCGGCGCTAGTGAACCTGGGGTACGATTCGCGGTCAGTGGACGGCGCGATTGAACAGGCAGGCGTAGAGGCGTCGGGCGATTTTGAGGAACTGCTGCGCGCTGCGCTGCAAATTCTCGGCGGCGCGTCGATGAAGAAGACGGCCCGCGCCGGACGCGACGAGTAATTGAACTTTCCTGCGGATGAGCGCAAGCTGCAACACCGATAATTACGAGGACCGGTTGGCAGAGAAAACGACGGACGGGCGAAGCCGGATTATTTCAGGGAAGGCGCTGGATGAAGACGCGCGCATTGACGCAAGCGTGCGGCCGAAGCGCATGGAAGATTTTATCGGCCAGTCACGGGTGAAGGAAAACCTGAAGATTGCGGTGGACGCGGCGAGGAATCGAGGCGAAGCGCTGGATCACGTTTTACTTTACGGGCCGCCGGGACTGGGAAAAACGACACTCGCGCAGATTCTCGCGAATGAGATGGGCTCGGCGATCAAAATAACTTCAGGACCGCTGCTGGAGAAAAAAGGCGACGTTACAGCGGTGCTTACCTCACTCGACCCGCGAGATTTCTTTTTCCTGGACGAAATTCACCGGCTGCAGCCTTCGCTGGAAGAGATCCTCTATCCGGCGATGGAAGACTTCCGCGTGGACTTGATCATCGGACAGGGACCTGGCGCGCGGGTGCATCCCTATCAGTTAAATCAGTTCACCTTGATTGGAGCGACTACGCGCGCGGGGCTGATTATGGCGCCGTTGCGGTCGCGATTCGGGATCGTGCACCGGCTGGAGTTTTATTCGCCGGAAGACGTGCTGCAAATTGTGCAGCGCTCGGCAAAAATTCTGGGGATCACGATGGATGAAGCGGGTGCGGGAGAGATCGCGCGACGCAGCCGGGGCACGCCACGGGTGGCAAACCGTTTGCTGCGGCGGGTACGCGATTTTGCGGAAGTTCGCGCCAAGGGCCAGATCAACATCACGGTAGCGCGTGACGCGCTGGCCATGCTGGGGGTGGACGAACACGGACTGGACGAAGTAGATCGAAATTTATTGCTCACGATCATTCAGAAATATTCGGGCGGGCCGGTGGGGCTGAACACGATTGCAGCTTCGCTGAGCGAAGAAGAGGATGCGATCGAGGAAATTTACGAGCCTTACCTGATGCAATTGGGTCTGCTGGACCGCACGCAGCGAGGGCGCGTGGCGACCACCCTGGCCTACAAACACTTCGGCATGGACGAGCCTCGCCGCCAGCCTGGACTTTTCAGCTAACGGCAGATTCCGTAACGCGATCGTTCCCGGTTATCATCACTTTCCTGAAGCCATGGCGACAATCTATCTATCGCTGGGTTCGAATAAAGGAGACCGCGCTCAATATATTGCGCGAGCTCTCGAAGCCCTCAGCGCGTGTGGAGTAAGGGTTACGCGGAAATCGTCCCTGTACGAGACCGAACCGGTGGAGACAAGTTCGAAAAGCTGGTTTTTAAACTGCGTGGTGGAAGCGCAAACAGACCTTTTGCCGCCGCAACTGATGCACTGGCTGCTGGATATCGAGCGCGCGCTGGGACGGCGAAGGCGCGTGCCGCGGGGCCCGCGTTTCATCGACATAGATGTTTTATTCTACGAGGATCGTGTGGTGAGTTCGGAGCAGCTTGAGATTCCGCATCCGCGCATGGCCGAAAGGCGATTCGTTCTTGTTCCATTCGCTGAGATCGCTCCCGAAGTGCGGCATCCGATTTTCAGGAAGACGATTGCGGAATTGCTGGAGGAGACGCCGGACCGGAGCGAAGTCCGCCCGCATCAGACCAAAACGACCGAGTAACAGCATTATTAGGCGCGCTTGCGGCTATCCGAGGTGCTGGCGGTCGTGCAATTCCTTTTCGCGCTTCTTGCGGTCTTCTTCTTCCTGTTTCTCGAACTCGATCAACTCTTCTTCCGACATTTGATAATCCTCGCGCGATGCGAACATGGTGCCTCTGCGGCTATCCCGCGAATCGCTGATCTTACGCTGGCGCTTCTTGAGGGCGGAAAAATCTCCCATGCTGCGAATCGGTTCAGCGAGAGCGCCGGACTCGACCAGCAGTTCGCTCACTTTTTCCAGAAAATCGTGGAGGTGATAAGGCTTAAGGGAGTAGGGAAGGCCCTCCTCTTCGAGAATCGGCTGCGCATGTTTCGCGGCGAGCACGGGAACGAGAAATAGCACGCGGATGCGTTTCGGTGGAGCTTCATTTTCGGCTTGTGGCGCGGGATATGACTCGGTTTGGGCGAGTTCCTTCAGGATGGAGAAAAGTGGGCCACGAACGTCAGTAAGAGCGATGTTGACGATAACGAGATTCCACTCGCCGCTGGCCAATTCGGCCATGGCTTGCGAAGCGAGAGGCGCTAACCGGACACGCCAACCTTCGGAATCGAGGACGCTTTTGAGCGCTCGCTGGCTGACTACATCATCGTCAATAATTAGGATTCCGACTTCTGCCACGAGGGTCTCCGGGGTAATGCGACTTCAGTATAGCGGGGGCCGGTGTGCGCCCCAGGTTTGGTCAAGTGCAGGGTTTCCAGGGCGGCCTTGACTTCCTGAACAGGCGAACAGAAAGCGAAGAATAGTTCTTGACATAGCGAATAAAAGGCGAATAAGATGCAACACGTGACGGCGAGGCTCCAATGGCCACTTCTCCCATATTCCGGGCAGCCCCAGCGACGCTACGGCGTCGACGGCAAGGCCCGGAGCAGACCAGTCTCACCCTTTTCCCCACAGCCGCTCGCCACGGCACCAGTGAGCAACCGAGTGACGCTTCCGCGCCCCCGGAGCCGGTCCCGACAGAGTCGGGATCACCGCTCCGAACGAAGCCCGCTACGGAACTGGTCGGCATTGCACGCCTCGCCGCTTCCTCCCTCCGCGCTGAAGCCAAGCGCGGGACGGAGTACTTTCTGCTTCCTGTACGATCAATCCTGAACTACTGCGATTCGGAGAGGGTGCCGTTCCGGTGGACGGTGAATCCGTATCGCGGCTGCGAATTCGGCTGCAAGTATTGCTACGCACGCTACACGCACGAATACATGGATATTGATGGCGGAGAATTCGAGTCGAAAATTTACGTGAAAAAGGATGCGGGCGCGGTGGTGGATCGCGATCTTTCCGCGGAGAAAATCTGGGGAGAACATATCGCCATTGGAACGGCGACCGATCCTTACCAGCCGGCCGAGCGGGAGTTCGGAGCAACGCGCGCGATTCTCGAAAAAATGGCGTTGCGCGAGGGGCTGAGGCTTTCGATCACGACGAAATCAGATCAGGTAGTTCGGGACATCGATTTGCTGCGGCGCATCGCGGAGCGATCCTCCATCACCGTGAACCTGAGTATCACGACGATGCGTGTTCGGCTGGCGCGGCTGCTTGAGCCTCGCGCTCCGAGGCCGGATCTTCGTTTGGAAGCCATTCGCAAACTGCGTGCGGCTGGAATCTCAGCGGGCGTGTTGGCGATGCCGATTCTGCCGGGGATAACAGACAGTGAAGAAGATTTGGAAGCGCTTGCCCGCGGCGCGCGAGATGCGGGAGCGCAATGGCTTGCAGGAAGAGTGCTTTTCCTGATGCCGGCGTCGTTGAAGCAGTTCATGCCGTTCCTGGATAAGAAGTTTCCAAAGCTTTCGCAACAATATCGCACGTGGTACGGGCGTTACGGAAACGTGCCCGAGGCTTATAGCAAAGAGATCCGTGCGCGCGTCGAGGGACTGCGCGGTAAGTATGGGCTTGGCCTGCGCACGCGCACAGACGAGTCGCGGGCTTGGAAGTCGCCGCAGATGCAACTGGCCTGGCAAGGGGGAGGAGCGTAATGCCTCGAGCGAAATCAAGGAAACCGGCGAGTCGCCGCGGGAAAATCGCGCGGCAGATGGAGCTACAAGCTGCCGGTTTGCCTGCGGAGATAAAGCCCGTGAGGGGAGTCAAGTTAAAACACGTGTCCGCATTCACGATGCTTGTCTCCGTGATATGTTTGTGCGCGTTCTTGGCCGGCCGCGTGGACGTGTCATCGGCAAAATCTGTGAGAGGCGATGCGAAGGAGTATGCGATGTTTTTAGGTTTACGAACAGCTGTATACGACGCGCCGGATATTGCGAAAGCAAAAGCCTGGTACAGCAAAGTGCTGGGCGAACAGCCCTACTTCGATCAGCCGTTCTACGTTGGGTTCAAGGTAGGCGGATATGAGTTGGGGCTTGTGCCGGAGAAGGATGCGGCTGCGAAGCGCACTCGCGCGGGCGTAGCCTACTGGGGCGTGGAGGACGCACGGGTTGCTTACAAACGTTTAGTGGAAATGGGAGCGTCGCCGCTTGGAGAGATACAAGATGTGGGCGGGGGAATTCTGATCGGAGCGGTGCGGGATCCCTTTGGCAATGTGCTAGGCATAATCGAGAACCCCAGCTTCAAGCCCGGAGAAGCGAAGTAGGTTGCGTTAGCGGGAGCCCAAAGAAGAGCTAAGCGTTGGCGCTTTGAGGAGCGTGCAGCTTCTCAAGAGCGGCGATGTGTTCCAGGATCATTTCGATTACGTACTCATCTCCAAATTTCGAGTTAATCATTACGTTGTAGAGGGCCCGGCAGGGCCACTCGGAGCCGAAGTAGTGGCGTATGAAGGAGGCGCGCTCGGCGTCGATTTCGGAGACCAGCTGGGCAGCTTCCTTTTCGGTTTTCCCGATTGATTTTATGCGGAGGATTTTCTCCTCTCGTGAGGCGTAAACGAAGACGTGGAAGGCGTCCGGATGGTCCCGTAAAATGAAAGGCGCACCGCGCCCTACGATGACGCAATTTCCCCGGGAAGCAACATCCTCTACAACTTTACGCAGTAGATCAACCATCTGATCGGTGTCAAATCCGGAGGCCGAGCCTTCCACCGGGAGCGCCCGTTCATAGCTTCCGCGAGCGAATACTTTGAACAGGCGGTAAACCAAAGGGTCCACGCGTTCGTCGCATTGCTTTGCAGCCTTATGGTCGACCTTGGCGAGGCGGGCGATTTCTGCGGTAAGTTCCTCGTCCCACAATTTCCAGCCTAGTCTTTCGGCCAACCGGCGCGCGATAAGCGCGCCACCGCTGCCGTATTCGCGCTCGACCGTGATGGTCCGGACCTGCATGGCATTCCTCCAAGGGCCTCAGTGTACAGCTAATGGGCCGCCAGGCTTCACTTTCTTCATCAGGAAGACAAAGGGGAGCATGACGAGCACGGATACGCCGAGAAGCCAGAAGTTGTCAATGTAGGCCAGCATGGTGGCTTGCCGATCGAGCATGTTTGCGACCATGGCATAAGCTTGGTGCGAGGCTTGATAGGCAGAAGACCCTTTGGCTATAAGCGCACGCGTGGTTTCAGCAATCATGGCTTGGAGCTGTGGACTTCCCGCGTGTATGTCGTTGTTCAGGTTGGCCTGATGGAACTGAGTCCGCCGCGCGAGCATGGTGGTGACGAGTGAAATTCCTATGCTGCCACCGATGTTCCGGGCGAGATTGATCAAGCCGGAAGCCGCGTTGGATTTGTTTTTCGGAATAAATGCGTACGCCGCGGTGTTTATGGGAACGAAGAGAAATGCAAGGCCGATAGCTTGAAATATGCGCGCGGTAGCCACAGTGCGAAAATCGATAGCGGTATCGAATCGAGTCATATGGAATAGCGCAAACGAAAGCATGGCCATTCCGAAGATCAGCAGTCTCCGCGCATCATAACGCCCAAGCAGAAATCCCACGATAGGCATGGACACCAGAATGGCGAATCCCCCTGGCATCAATGCCAGGCCGGCTTGTTCCGCGGTGTAACCCATGATCGTTTGCATGAAGAGCGGCAGCAAAACGGTACTGGACATCAGCGCGAACCCCACCATGAACATCAACATATTTCCCACGGCAAAGGAGCGGTCTTTGAACAGATGCAAGTCGATAATCGGGTCTTTGTGATACCACTCCCAGATCACCACGGCTATCAAGGCAATCGCGCTAATGGTGCTCATGATGACGATTAAATGAGAGCCGAACCAATCGTCGCGCTGGCCTTTGTCAAGCACGACCTGCAGAGTTCCGAGGCCGAGGGCCAGCAATCCCAATCCGATGTAATCGATTTTAAAGCCCGTGCGCTTTTGCTCCTTCATGTAAGGAGGATCGGAAATCAACCGGTTGGTGAGAAGGAGGGAAATAATGCCGACCGGGATGTTGATGAAGAAGATCCAGCGCCAATCGAAATTGTCGGTGATCCATCCGCCGAGCGTGGGGCCAATAGCCGGAGCAAGGACTACAGCCATCCCATAGACCGCGAACGCCATTCCGCGTTTGGCTGGTGGAAATGTGTCAGCGAGGATCGCTTGTTCGCTTGGCTGCAAACCTCCGCCGCCCACTCCTTGAAGCACGCGAAAGAAAATGAGCATGCCAAGACTGGGAGCGAGTCCGCACAAAAATGAGCTAATGGTGAAAATCGCCACGCAAGACATATAAAAGCGCTTGCGGCCAATCATCTGCGAAAACCAACCGCTCATGGGCAGAACGATGGCATTCGAAACGAGGTAAGACGTGAGTATCCACGTGCTTTCATCCTGGCCGGCGGAAAGACTGCCTGCGATGTGGGGAAGCGCAACGTTGGCGACGCTGGTATCGAGCACTTCCATGAACGTCGCGAGGGTTACGGTGAGTGCGATGATCCAAGGATTAACAGGCGGCCGTTGGTAGGCTTCCGATGCCATAAGCGCGCGAGAGTCACTTCACGAAGACTTTGGCTTCCACCGACATCCCCAGCCGGAGGGAAAGGTCTTTGTTCTGCCCGGGCTCGAGGACGATTTTTACCGGGATGCGCTGAACTACTTTAACGTAGTTGCCCGTAGCGTTCTCCGGCGGCAGCAAGCTTAAACGGGCGCCGCTGGAGTTGGCAAAGCTGTCCACATGGCCGTTGTAAGTACGTCCATTGGAATCCACTTTTATTTTTGCGGACTGACCCACGCGCATATTTTTCAATTGGGTTTCCTTGAAGTCCGCGGTAACCCAAACGTCCTCCAGCGGAACGATGGAGAACAGTTGTTGTCCGGGCTGGACGTTCATGCCGACTTCGACGTTTTTAGTAATCACGCCGTTCACCGGCGCAACGATCTTGGTGTACTGGAGATTCAATTCAGCCTGATCGAGCAGCGCTTGTTTTTGTTTCACGGTGGCATCAGCAGAAAGAGCGCGAGCTTCGGAGGAAGCGACTTGCCGCGGCGCGGTTTGTGACGCGCGCAGGCCGGCTTCGGCGGTGACGAGCTTGCTGCGCGCTTGGGTTACTTGCTGTGCGGCGGCTGCTGCGGAGGAGCGTGCAGCCACGACGGCGGCCGCGTTCGCCTTCGCAGCGGCTTCCGCCTGATCGTACTGCTGCTGCGAAATTTCCTGTTTATCAACAAGTTGTTTGTAACGGCCAACGTCCAATTGGGCTTTTGTGTTATTGGCTTGGGCTTCGGCCAGCTGCGCTTGAGCGGCGTCGTACTGCTGCTGAGCGGCGGCGATCCCGGCTTTCGCATTTTCAATATCCGCTTCCGAGGAGGAAATTTGGCTGGCGGTATTAACGTTTGTAATGGGGACGTTCAAGTTAGAGGCCTGGGCGGTGGCGCGTGCGTCTTCCACCGCGGCTCTGGCTTGGTCCACGGCGACTTGAAAATCGCGGGGATCAATTTCAACAAGTACTGTGCCCGCGGTGACGTACTGATTGTCGTCCACGTTCACCTTTGTAACGTAGCCCGAAATTCTCGCGCTAAGCGGCATCAGGTGGCCGTCTACTTCCGCGTCGTCGGTGGACTCGTAGCTTTGGAAATAGCGCCAGGCGAAGAACCCGCCGACCAGCACCACCAGGATCGCTGCAATCAGAAGCAGACGAGCGTTTGGATTCGATTGAATGAATCTTCCGGCTCGAGACGGCGGAGGCTCCGATGCCGAATGGGTTTCCGGAGGAACGGCGGTGGCGGCTGCAGCCGGTTTGTCCGGTTGACCGGCGCTCTGATCCGCAGGATTCTTGGCTGGTTCCACCTCTGTTCTCTGTGGCATTTATTTTCCTTTGAAATACTGCTTCACGCCTTCTTCGGCAAATCCGATGGCCCGCGCCAGAGCGATTTTCGAGTAGTTGTAGCTGTAGAGAGCCGAAATATAGTTTTCGTGCGCGCTGGCGACGGCTTCCTGCGCTTGCACAACTTCGACGGTATTGGTCACGCCCGCCGCAAATCGGTCGCGCGATTGCCTTAAACTTTCATCTGCCAGGCCCACGTTGCTTTTAGCCACGACCACTTGTTGCGCCGAGGATTCGAGGTTGAACAGCGCGGTGCGAACATCCGCGTCGATCTGCGCGCGCAGGCTTTCGAGCCGATCGCGGCTCTGCTGAAGCTGCGCATCCGCGACTAAGACATCCCCGTGAACTTTGCCGCCCTGGAAGATTGGAATATTCAGGGTGGCGCGCATGTCGAAAACCCCATGGGTGAAGAGATTCGAATAGGTTCCGGCAACGCCGTAATCGCCGCTGACCGAAAGGGAAGGGTAATACCCGGCATGGGCCGCGCGACGCGAGTACTCCTCGGAACTGACAGTTGCCAACGCGGCCTGAAAATCCGAACGAGTCGCGTACGCCCGCTTCAGCGCGTCCTCCACGGTAATGCCTTCGAGGGGTTCGTAAGGAGACTTGTCGGTGAGATCAAATTCCTGGCCGGGTGCAAGCCCGATTACTCGGGCGACGATGAGTTTCTGAATCGCGAGATCATTCTTGGCCTGAATCAATTGCTGCTGGCGCGTCTGCAACTCGACGTGCGCGCGAAGTTCATCGATTGCCGGGGAGGTTCCGGCTTTGAGTTGATCGGCGGCCTGATTGTAGAGAGCCTGTCCGGTGTTCACTTGAGCTTCGGCTGTTTCGATCCGCGCTTCGTCGGCGATGGCTTGAAGATAGTTATAACCAACGGCGAGAACCACGAGATCGCGAGCGTCCTTAACTGTGTATTGCGCGGCTTTTACGTTCTGCGAAGCAGAGTGCGTGTTGTTGATGGCTTTCCAATCGAAGACGGATTGCGTCACGTAGGCGCGCGAATCGTAATAAGTGAAAGGGCCGACGACGGAAGGGATACTCGCATTAGGAATTTTGAAGCTGAACCCGAACTCGGCAAGGTTGATTTGCGACTGATCGACGTAGCTGGTGGTCGTTAGATTAGGCAAGAGCGAGCTCAACTGCTGCCAGCGCTGGCCCCGAGCTGAACCGACATCCTGGCTTGAGAGCAGCAAGCCGAGGTTCTGTTTCAAGCCGCGATTGATGGCATCTTCGAGCGAAATGGGCAGAACTCCGGGAACAAGTGGGGACGGAACGCTGCCGGTGAATGAGCTTTGTCCCTGCGCCGCAGCGGGAGATGCTACGGAAGCAGGAGCAGGGGAAGAACTCGTGGTAGTGCTCGAACCTGAATTTCCGGAGGGGGCCACGACAGGCCCAGCGGGGATTTGGGCCGAGAGAGGGTTCTTGGCCGCTGGCGAGAAGATCGTCAGAATAAGGACCACGGCAGCCAATCGATATTTCACAGGATCTCCTCCAATTCCCTTCTATTTATGATGAAACTCCCGGCTTCCAGATTCACCAAGGCAACCAAAAATTTGGCGGCAACGACAGCTCAGCGCCTTGTTTTCCGCGAGAGCTTGCCCTTCCTTGTTATATCGGCAGAAAGGCTCGGAAAGAACAGTTCCCAGACTTGCTCCGCTGACTTTCGCAACAGGGAATCCGGATTCAGCGCCCAAGCTATGGTCACGCCCATTAGGATGAGGTGAGTAAGCCGAGCGAGGTCGGCGGCGGAACGATCGCGGCGAATTTCGCCCCGCTTCTGACCGAGGATAAAAATTTCCGCCAAGAGCTGGCGGGCGCGCTGCAGCCGGTTCTGCAATTCTGCGCGCACCGGAGCACACGACAAATGAGCCGCAAAAATCGATCGAAGCAAATCGGGACTTTGCGAAGACTGGCCGGCCAGGTCGGTAGCCAATTCCTTGAGCACGGCCAGCACGGAGTGGTTTGCCGAGCGAGCTTTTTTCAGGGCGCTTTCGATTGCGGCGACGCGTTGCTCGCCGTAAGTGGCGAGCACGTGTTCTTTGGTAGGGAAATAATTAAAAAATGTTCCCTTGCCGACGTCGGCGGCCTCGGTGATGTCTTCGACGGTAGTTTCGAGATAACCGCGTTCGGCAAAGATTTGGAGGGCGGCGCGGTAGATGCGCTCGCGAGTTTCCAAGCGACGACGCTCGCGACGATTGGGCTGGGGAAAGACCACAGCGCGACGAGCGGAGGGTACGGCACTGGAAGACTTCATTTTGCAGAGCTCCAATAATGACTTATAGGCGACTACGACTATAAGTCATATTTCGAGGGAGGGCAAGGTCCCCGCATTCATTCCAAGGGGCTCGCTGGTAGTTGCAACGCCGAGGATTTCGCCCCGGCGTTGCTCTTACAGAGCGGCAGATTCGGCAGGGAAGCACCGACCGTTTCTACGGAGATGCTTCCGAGCTCGCCCGCCTGTTTCTTTTGCGTTCCGATACAGAAGCTACTTGCGCGCGCCGGAGACCTTGTCGAGTTCGTCGATCAACGGCTTGGCGGCCGCCGGTGCGGCTTGTCCGCCTTCCACGATGTCGTGCGCGCTGATCGCTTTGCCATAGAGAGACTTGTTGGCATCTTCGTCAGAGTCCATGGATGCACCGACCAGCGATACACCGGCAAAAAGACCCTTGGTCCGCGAATAGGTAAGGACATCCACCTTCATGGAAGCTGCGTTGTAGCCCACAGCAGAAGCGCCCGTGGGACCTGCAGCGGCAGCGGCATCTGCTCCGAGTTTGGTCTTTCCATTCAGGATTTGCTCCGCGCCTTTGTGATTCATGACCACCAGCACAAAATCAGTGGCCGTGGAGCCGAGTTGCACGCCAAGACTGGCCGAGTCAAGTTTGTACATTGCCGGCGCGCCCCAGGCACCATTCATGTCTCCGCCGTTGCGGCAAACCAATACACCGCGTCCATAACTTCCGCCGATGCCCACGGCTACTTTTTTGACGCTGGGGAACACGACGACGCAATCGGCCTGGTCGATGATGCTTGTAGGCAGGCCCTGATCCACGAGGATCTCGCGCAGTACGGTGGCTGAGTTTTCTAGACGCTCATCTTGTTTTTTCTGAGCGAACATGGGAGAAGCAACTGCCAAACAGAGTGCGAATACGATCATTCTTTTTTTCACGGTTCAACCTTTCTTGATTAGGATGGATTCGAGTCAAAGCTCGGAATCGTGTTACCTGGCCTGGGATTTTGGTCTGGGTCCGAAGCAGGTGCCATTGTACATCGGCCACCTGCTTCGTCCAGCTTTTGAGTAGAAAATAGGCGCTGCATCGAATTTAGAGAGCGTTTCGATTAGGAACTATGTTTCGGTGAATGCTTCCTCAAGGTTGAGAGGAGCAACGCGGCGGAAGGAGGCGGCGGGACGGCATGGTGAAGCACGATGTCCCTGGCCGGAATCTTCTTTCCATAAACGCGTTCATTGGCGTCATTGTCCGGACGAACAGTGGAGCCCGCGAGCGAGACGCCGGCGAACAGGCCGCGTGCTCTGGAATAGGTGAGAATCTCCGCGCGCAACGTGACGTCCGTTTCCGCTGAAGCGTTGCGTCCCACCGGGCCGGCAGCCGCAGAGGCGTCTCCGCCGATTTTCACCTTGCTGGCGAGAATGCCTTTGGCGCCATCTTCGTTCATAACCAACAGCACGAAATCGGTCGCCTGCCCGCCAGCCTGAAAGCCGAAGCTGGCACCTTCGAGGGCCATCATCGACGGCGCTCCCCAAGGGCCGTTGAAACCATCGCCGCGACGGCAGGTCATGACACCGCGACCGTAGCTGGCGCCTACGATGAATGCGGCCTTAAGCACGGAAGGGAACACGATCACGCAGTCCGCTTTATCGATGAGGCTTTGCGGAATGTTGTCGGGGATATTCATGATTTCTTTTACGACCTGACCAGCATTCTTAATACGGTCTTCGTCTTTGGTGGTGTCGTCATCCGCGCGCAGGGTAGAGGCCGTAAACATCGCGGGTATTCCGGCTAGGACTAACATCAGCAGGGCCGATAAAACATTTTTCATGGATTTCCTCCTATGGGGAGCACATATCATATGGTTTTCGGCGTGGAATCGCAACCTTTCTGCAAGCGAGGCGCGCGGGAGAACATTCGAATATAATCAGTTCCGTTTCAATTCGGTACGGATCACTATGATCAAATCCGTCATAAATTCACACGTTCGCAGGCGCTGTTATTCTGTCCTTTTGGCGTTGGCGATTGCATGCAGCGTTTGCGGGCCACTTGCCGAAGCGCAGAATCTGACGGCGGTCCCGAAGGCTGATTCAGCGAAGAAAAAACCAGCCGCAAAACGACCAGATGTGACGCGATTTCGGGCCCGGGTTGATGCCGCGCTGGCTGAAGCCCATGCACAGAAGGCCTTCTGGGGAGTGCTGGTGGCAGACCGCGACAGCGGGGAAACCCTTTACGAGATGAATGCCGACAGATTTTTCACGCCGGCGTCGAACGCGAAGATTTTTACCTCCACGCTTGCGCTCTCAATGCTGGGGCCCGATTTTCGTTTTCGTACCACGCTGGAAACATCCGGCCAGCTCGGAAATGATGGGCGGCTCGCGGGCGATCTGTTTTTAGTGGGGCGCGGTGACCCGGATCTCTCCAATCGAAAATTTCCGTACGCCGGGAAAGTAGAGCGCGAAGGCCCTTCGGAAGCGGCCTTAGCTGAGATGGTGCAAAGTGCGGTGGCCAAAGGGCTGAAGGCGGTGGACGGAGATATCGTCGCGGATGACAGTTATTTTCCTTATGATCCATATCCAGCCGGCTGGAGTGTTGGGGACTTGTATTTCACATTCGGCGCGCCGGTCAGCGCGCTTGCGTTCAATGACAATTCTTTTTCAATTGAAGTAAGCCCCGCGGACCGGGAGGGCGATCCGGCAAAGCTCATGGTCGAGCCGGAGGCTGCTTCGGATGATTTCGGGCACGAAGTGGGGACCGGCCCAAGCGGCGGCAAACCGAATTTTTCAGTAGTCCGCCAGCCAGGACAAAAATTTATTCTGCTGCGTGGCTCCATCCCCGCCGGACACGCGCCGATAAAACTCGACTTCGCAATGATTGATCCGGCCGAAGTTGCAGCGGGGACGCTTAGGCAAATTCTCGAAAATGCCGGCGTGCATGTGAGCGGCAAGATCCGTGTGCAGCATGCCGCGCCACCCGAACCGTTTGATGCTCTCACTCTGGCTGATCGACCGGCGGTGGAAATTCCGCTCAATCCCGGCGGCATGAGCGGCGAAATGTCGAAGATAGTGAATACTCTGGTGCTGGCCGAGCATGTTTCCCCGGCGCTGCTTGAAAGCATTCGCGTAACGAACAAAGTGAGCCAAAACTTGCACGCGGAATTATTTCTTCGCACTGTGGCGCGGGAAAAAGCGGGTGTGGGCTCGACTGACGCGGGAATTTGGGTGGAGCAGAATTTCCTGAAAACGGCTGGAATTGCGGATGGAGACGTCGTTCTGTCAGACGGGTCGGGGCTCTCGCGAGACGATCTCGTCACACCCCGGGCGATCGTTCAGCTTCTGCTGTACGTGTCGCAACAGCCGTGGGGAGCGGATTATATTTCCACGTTTCCGATAGCCGGCGTGGACGGCACGCTCGAAAACAGGATGAAGGATACGGCGGCGGCAGGCCGGATATTGGCGAAGACCGGCTCGCTCGAGCATGTGCGGGCAATGTCTGGCTATGCCACAACTGCTCGCGGCGAACACCTGGTCTTTACGATTTTCGGGAACAATAATTCAGCGCACGGACACGACGCCACAGCCGCGATGGATGCGATTGGCGTTGCAATGGTCGAGACGCTCGGCACTTCCCCACAATCTAAAAAGAGAAAATGAGATCGGCGGAACAGCTTCTGGAATTCGACCGGCTGAAAGACATCGTCAGCCGTTACACCACATGCGCACCAGGCCGGCGAGCAACGCTCCGGCTCCAGACGCGTCAGGATGTGGCAGCGCTCGACGCTGAATTTGCGCTGGTGCGCGAAGGTGTGGCGTACTTTCGCGCCGGTTCTCAATTTGGCTTTGGTTCGCTTGCTGATCCCGAAGCATGGCTCGCTCGATTGGTTATTCCAGGCTCGATTCTAGTTCCGGCAGAGCTGCTGGACGTTGCATTGCTGATGGATACGGCGCACGCCGTGCGGCAAACGTTCAAGGGAGAGGCTGCGAAATATCCCAGGCTTACGGAAGTTGCAGCAGCGCTGGTGGAATTTCGACATCTTTCGACTGTGATCAGGCGAGCAGTTCTATCGAATGGCGAAGTCAGCGACGATGCGTCGCCGCAACTGAAGCGCATTCGCGAGAGCATGGCGACTGCGCGCGTTAAAATCCACAAATCACTGGAAGGAATTCTTCGTTCCCGCGGCGAGCCGGCCGGTGAAGACTACGTCACGCTCCGTAACGAACGCTTCGTAATCCCGGTTCGCGCTGCCGACCGGCGGGCTGTTCCGGGCGTAGTTCACGGCGCAAGCGCAACGGGCCAGACAGTTTTCGTCGAGCCGCTGGAAGCCATCAATTTGAATAATCGTCTAGTTCAATTGAGCGAAGACGAAGTCGCTGAAATCGCCCGCATTCTGGAGGAGTTGACTCAACGGGTGCGCACTGAACGCGGTCCATTGGAAGCTGCGGCCGCGCAGTTGGCCCACCTGGATTCGATTTTCGCCCGAGCTCGGTTCGCGCGCGAACTCGATTGCGTGATGCCGGAATTTACAAAGGGGAATTTATTGCGCCTCGATGCGGCGCGAAACCCCGTGCTCGAAGCCACGCTCAGGCCACAGGGACGCAAAGCAGTTGCGCTGTCTCTAGCATTGGGTGGAGAAGAGACGGTGATGGTTATCAGCGGGCCTAACACAGGTGGGAAGACAGTCGCGCTGAAGAGCGTGGGATTGGCAGCACTCTCCGCGCAGTCCGGGATACCGGTTGCAGCCGAACGCGCCGAGATGCCGGTCTTCGATCACGTGCTTGCCGACATCGGCGACGAACAATCCATCGCGGCGGATCTTTCAACGTTTTCGGCGCACATGCTGAATTTGAAATCTATGCTTGAGATTGCCACGGAGCGCTCCCTGATTTTGGTGGACGAAATGGGGACAGGAACTGCTCCGGAGGAGGGCGCGGCGTTGGCGGTGGCGCTGCTGGAAGAATTCCGGACACGTCATGCGCTGACGATTGCGACGACGCATCACGATCGCCTGAAATCCTACGCTTCGACCACGCCGGGAATCGTTAACGCAGCGATGGAGTTTGACGAAGTTAATTTGCGGCCCACATACCGATTGCTGGTTGGCGTGCCGGGGACATCGAGCGGAATCGAAATCGCACGAAGGCTGGGCCTGCCGACGCGAGTAGTGGAGCACGCTAAAGCGAGTCTGTCGCCTGAATCGCGTGAAGCGCGCGATTTGATCGCATACCTTCATCGCAGCCGCGATGAAATGGAGGCAATCAAACGCGAGGCGCGCGAGGAGCTTGCACAAATTGAGGCCGAGAGAAGCTTGCTTCAGACGGAGTGGGTTGGCCGGCAGAAAAAACGTATCGCCGAGCTGGAAAAGAGTTTTCAGGAAACGCAGAAGCGGCTCGAAGGCGAAGTAGCGCGGGTTACTGCGGACATTCACGACCGTGCGTTGCGAGCGCAGCTCGAAAAACAGTCTGGGAAGCGAATGGGAAAGCTCGCGACGGAAGCGCGCGCCGATGCTGATGCGGCGGTACTAGATGCGTTAGCTTCGTCACAAGCCGATCTCGGAGTTGGGACTGAGGCACCAGCAAAGCCAGTAGCTCCGGAGCAGCTGATCGCTGGCGTTCGAGTGGTAGTGAAAGGATTCAAGCAGCCGTTGATATTCCGCCGACTCGACGGGCGCATGGCGGAAGTGGAGGCTGGTCCGCTGCGGATGCGAGTTCCGCTGGCGGATATAATCGGCATCGATGTTGACGCGAAATCCGCGAAGGCGGATCTTTCGGCATCCGCGCGGCCAAGTGGTGTAACGGTTCACGCGCAGCAGAGCGACGAGCCCGCGAACGAGGAAATAAACGTCATTGGTTGCACGGTAGAGGAAGCCACACGCCGCGTAGATAAATTTCTCGATGAGGCGGCGCTCAGCAGCTTGCCAAGCATTCGAATTATTCACGGGCACGGAACCGGCGCATTGCGCCGCGGCCTGGCGGAATTTTTATCCACCCATCCACTGGTCGATAAAGTTCGACATGAGGCGGAAGACCGGGGCGGGACAGCAATCACGATAGCGGAGTTGCGAAGCTAAAGCGCAACGGCAATTGAGATTCATTGCAGGATCTCCAAAGGCCGCTTTCCATGAAGAGACCAGCGAGAACATCCGAGAAGGGAATTGGCTTAGAATAACGTCTCGATGGCTGAAGCAGGTTCATTTGCGGAGCGGGTGAAGCAGCAGGCGGACGTAGTCCGCGTGATCGGCGAGTACGTGCGCCTGAAGAAAAGCGGCCAGAACTTCACCGGGCTGTGTCCCTTCCACCAGGAGAAGACACCTTCGTTCGCCGTCCATCCGGTGAAGCAGATTTACCACTGCTTTGGCTGCGGCGCGGGCGGAGATGTTTTCAAATTCGTGATGGAGCTGGAGAAGTGTACGTTTCCGGAAGCGATACGCACAGTCGCGGAAAAATGCGGAATCGCGATTCCCAAGCCGCGCGAGCGTTCGCCGGAAGAGCGCCGCGAGAACCAGCAACGAAGTGCGCTTGTGGAGATGCACCGCGAGGGTGCAGCTTTTTTCGCGCGCCAATTGCACGAGAGTCCCGAAGGAAAGGTCGCCTACGCGTACCTTGAGGACCGAGGGCTTAATCGCGAAGCGATGATAAAGTTCGGCCTGGGTTTTGCGCCCTCGTCAGGCGATGCCCTGCTGCGATTTCTGAAACAGAAGTATCCGGAACATCTGCTCGAAGCGTCAGGCCTGCTGTCCCGCGACCAAAGTGGGCGCTTCTTCGATCGTTTTCGCCGACGCATTATGTTTCCGATATCTAACGAAGCGGGGAAAGTGATCGCGTTCGGCGGGCGCGCGATGGGCGACGACATGCCCAAGTATTTGAACTCTCCCGAGACGCCCATCTATTCGAAAAGCAATGTCCTTTATCATCTTGACCGAGCCAAGGAAGGCCTGCGGCAAAATGACTTCGGCATTTTGGTCGAAGGGTACATGGACGCCATTGCTGTAGCACGCGCAGGAATTGCAAACGTAATAGCAAGCTGCGGAACGAGTCTCGCGGAGCCACAGATAAAATTGCTCGGCCGCTTCACGCGGCGAGTCGTCGTGAATTACGATCCGGACACGGCGGGACACGCGGCCACAGAGCGCTCCCTGATCCTTCTGCTCGAAAAAGAGTTTGACGTACGAGTGCTTGCGCTTCCGGGCGGCGCCGATCCTGACAAATTCCTGAAAGAGCAGGGCGCCGAGGCTTACAAGAAACTTTTGACCCAGGCTCCCCCGTATCTGGACTATCTGATTGGCCGCGCGCGATTGATGGATCGCACTACGGCGAACGGAAGGGTGGCGGCACTCAATTTCCTGATGCCGTACATCCAGCGGCTTCCGAACGGGCTGTTGCGCTCGGAGTGGGCCACGCGCATCGCTTCCGAACTTCACGTGGACGAGCCCGTCTTGCGGGAAGCGCTTCGCCGAGCGGCCACCGAACGCCGCAGCGAGGTGAAGCCGAAGGCCGAATTGCTGGGGCCGAGCATCAAGGGCGCTGAGCGCCGCTTGATTCACATGCTGGCGGAAGCGGATGGCTTCCGCGAAAAACTCGCCCAAGAAATTGTTTCCAGTGGACTGCATCGAGGCCTGGAGACCGAGAAGATATTCGATTTGCTGATCGCCAAGGCGGGCGAGCGCTCCGATCCCGCCACTTTCGCGGAAGCTCTCGATGAACGGGACCGGCGCATGCTGTTCGAGATTTTCTTTGAATCTTTCTCGGAACATACCTGGGACGAGGCGGAAAGCTGTCTGAGCGTGCTCCGCAACAGGCGCGTGGAGCAGGAATTGGCTGAATTGCAACAGCAGCTGGAAGCAAAGCCGGCTGCAGAGGACTTACGGCGAATCATAACCAGGCGGCTGGAGCTGCAAAAACTCTTGGCAGGCCAATGAGTTACGGCATTTGGTTGACCGCTGTGGCGTCTATGTTATATATTCGTAAGGTTTTGGATGAAACAAAGAGCGCGCGACGAGCATCATATAGATGCGGGAGAAGCGGCGCGGACTCGGTGGTACGGGCGCAGGGGCCAGGAACGGTTCAAATCGTCGTAAAAACAACAGTTTATTCGTGAACATCGCAAAGGTGTGCCGGGGTGTCTAGTGCCGGCCACATTTTGCTTTGGACACTGCCCCGTGTGCGCCGCTCGGTTCAGCAGAGGGAGGAAGCGTGACGGTAGCTCTTGAAGAGAAATACGATCAGGTACGACAACTCATCGCGATGGGCAAAGAGCGCGGATATTTGCTCTACGATGAGGTCAACGATATTTTGCCGCCCGAGGTCCACTCCTCGGAGGAAATTGACGATTTGCTTTCCACGTTCGAGCGTTATGGCATTGATGTGTACGAAGACCTTTCCAGCGCGAAGGCTGCGCTAGCTGCGGCAGATCCTTCCGATACTGCGGAAGTAAAAGACGAGCCCGTGTCGTCTGCATCAGAAGATGGCGAGCTTGATCTGACTCCCGGGACCCTCGAAAAGACGAACGATCCTGTCCGGATGTACCTGCGCGAAATGGGCACGGTGCCGTTGCTGACGCGCGAAGGTGAAGTGGCGATCGCGAAGCGAATCGAACGGGGCCAATTGCTGGTATTGAAAACGATCACTCGCGCCCCGCTTATCTTGAAGGAACTTTTGCAGGTCGGCGAAGATGTGCGCAACGGATCGCGCTCGATCAAGGAAATCGTTCAATTCGACGACGAAGAGTTGACCGAAGAGAAAATCGAGCAGAAGACGAAGGAAACCCTCAAGCAGATCGACAAAGTTGCCAAGCTTTACCTGGTGGCGATTAAGCAGGCGGCCAAGCTGGACAAGATTCCGCGGTCGAAAAAGCGTCCTTATCTGCGAGCGCGCTATACGCTGGCTCGGACGCGTGTGGAGATGTCGAATCGCTTCCGCGAGCTGGATTTCAATCCGCTGGAGAAGAAGCGCCTGATTGAAAAGATTCGGCAAACGGTCGAGCGCGTTCATTTCCTCGAGCGCGATACGGTCAAGCTCGAGCGCCGCGTGGAAGCTTCCAAGGGCGATGTGCAGGCGGAAGCGCGCAAGGACCTAAGAAATCGCCGGCAGGAACTCAGCGAAATCGAGCTTGCGAGCGAAGTGAGCCCCACCGAGCTGAAGCGCGCGCTCCAGGTGATTCTTCGGGGCGAAGCGGAAGCGGAGCAGGCGAAAAAAGAATTAATTGAAGCCAACCTGCGCTTGGTTGTTTCCATTGCGAAAAAATATACCAACCGCGGGTTGCAGTTCCTCGACCTGATTCAGGAAGGCAACATCGGGTTGATGAAGGCCGTGGACAAATTCGAATGGCGTCGCGGCTACAAATTTTCCACCTATGCGACTTGGTGGATCCGCCAGGCCATCACTCGCGCGATTGCCGACCAAGCGCGGACCATCCGCATTCCCGTGCACATGATCGAAACGATCAACAAGCTGGTCCGCACGCAGCGGCAGTTGGTGCAGGAACTCGGCCGGGAGCCTACGTCGGAAGAGATCGCGAAGCGGATGGATATTCCTGTCGCGAAAGTTCGCAAGATTTTGAAGATCGCGCAGGAACCCATTTCGCTGGAGACTCCGATCGGCGAAGAGGAAGATTCGCATCTCGGCGATTTCATCGAGGATAAGGCTGTCGTTTCGCCGTCAGATGCGGTGATCAACCTGAGCTTGAAAGAACAGACTTCGTCCGTGCTCAAGACGCTTACGCCGCGCGAAGAAAAAGTGATCAAGATGCGATTCGGTCTGGATGACGGCAGCGAACACACGCTCGAGGAAGTGGGGCAGTCCTTTGCCGTAACTCGCGAGCGCATTCGGCAGATCGAAGCGAAAGCTCTGCGCAAGTTGCGGCACCCGTCGCGCTCGCGCAAGTTGCGCGCGTTCCTGGAAGGCTCCGCGAACGATTATTAATTCTCACGTATTCCCCGTTTTGCTCAAAGGCGGGTCTGAGACCCGCCTTTCGGGAATGGATTAGTCTTCGAGGATTTTCTGCAGGCGGTCCAGCGCATTGAACCAGTAGGACTTCATCTTCGCGCATTCCGCCGAGCTGGCCAGCTTCATGTGGTCGACGGCGGCCTGGCTCTTGTCCGATCCCTTAGCGTAAAAATTCACGCTCAACCGGCTTTTGCCGTCGTCCCATTTTGCGCGAAGGGATTTATTCGGCGTCGCAGTCGTGATTTCCATTTTTGCCCCGGGCAGCCAGCGCCTCCGGAGTTTTTCGTCGGTCCAGGCTTCGTATAGCTTGGCCATAGGCACGCTTAGCGTTCGGCTTCCGGATGCTGCAAATTCGCCATCGCACTTTTGGAATTTTTCGCGGATGCCGCGCGCGTGTTCGTAATCGACTGCGACCATCTGGCACCACCAAGGTCCTACTTTTTGCTCGTCGCGAAGGTACGCCGAGATGTCCTTGTGTTGCCATTTTTTCGCGCCGGCTTGGTCCAGGATTTTGAACCACTCCACCCAGGTTTTGCCAGTTCTCTCCTTCACCGCTTCGTCGCTCATACGTTTTGATTCCCGTGGTTTTCTCATCGCATCGGTCTCCTTCTCTTTTTTCTCTTCAGCCCTCAAAAAACAAAGTGCCCAGAGTCTGATGCTATTTTTGCTGCTGTGCCGTGGACCAATTCACGGCGGAACCGTATTCATACACGAGCTGGGCGCCGCGGTCGGCTCCGAAAATAACTAATACCGCAAGGATGCTGAGGCCGAGCAGCATAATTTTTCTCAATTGAGCTGTAAAGTTCTGCCGCACCGAAAAAGCAAAAATGCAAAGGGCGAGTCCGAGGCTCGTCGATACCAGCATCAATGCCTGGTGGATTCCCACAACGCGTTGGGCAACTCCCGGAGGAACGGAGTTTTCCGCAGCGAGGCCCGTCAGCGCCGTCACAACCGCAGCCAGCGTGCCAAGGTAGAGCATCCTGGAAGCGGTGCGCTGCATGTCATCGCTGGCGCGCCAAACAGCGAGCAATTCAAACAACAGCGCGCCGAACCAAAAGACGATGGGAAAATGCACGAATATGGGGTGATAATTCAGCGCTGCTTTCAGACCCGGAAGCATCGAGCGGTACCTCCTGCTTCATTAGTACGGCTGCTTGACGGCGCATTATGTGTCAGCATCCCCGTTAGGTAAATAGGTGTATGATTCGCCGCGATTAGGCCTGAAGGAGTTTTATAAGATGAAACGCTTCGTTCTACTCCTCTGCGTTCTCGTGGCGCTGGTCGGGGTCGTCGCTATCATTGGTTCGTTGCTGCCGAAGGAGCACACGGCTACGCGCGTGGCGCTATTTCACCAGCCGCCGGAAGCAATCTGGAGCGCCATCACCGATTCCCCGAAGTTTCCCGAATGGCGTAAGAGCGTGAGGGGCGTAGAAACGCTGCCTGCGGTAAACGGCAAACCATCGTGGCGCGAATTCGACAAGTACGATCACTCCATTCCTTACGAAGTTGTTGAATCGACGCCTCCCCAGCGTCTCGTTACGCGAATTGCCGATCCGGACTTGCCCTTTGGAGGGACATGGACATACGAGATCACTCCGCAGGCAAATGGCAGTTCAACGCTACGCATCACCGAAAACGGCGAGATTCGCAATGTATTTTTTCGTTTCGCGGCCCGCTTTTTCATCGGCTACACCAAAACCATGGACGATTACCTTAACGCGCTAGGCGGGAAGTTCGGCGAAAAGACAACCGTCGAAAACTAGACGATGCCGGCAAAAAATTCATCGAAAACACGAGCTTCTGAGCGAGATTACTCGCACC
This sequence comes from Candidatus Acidiferrales bacterium, assembly GCA_050012235.1. Lineage (GTDB taxonomy): Bacteria > Acidobacteriota > Terriglobia > Acidiferrales > UBA7541 > Palsa-295. The sequence goes on from JBEKHP010000014.1 coordinate 50,079, forward strand.
GCGCCCTGATTGATAAGTTGGGAGTGCAGGCGGGCCAGCGCATCGCGGTGCTGGGAGTAGAAGACGCGGAATTTCTAAAGGATCTCGCGGACAGGGTTCCGGACTATTCACGCGGGAGCAGGGTCGCCAATGCAGACCTGCTCTTTTTTTCCGCGGAAGCTCAGGAAGATCTCTCGCAGTTGAAATTGCTCTCTCGTTCGATTTGTAAGTCGGGTGGTATTTGGGTTGTGTATCCGCGCGGTCAAAAACACATTCGCGAAATTGACGTGATCAGCGCCGGAAAATCCGCCGGTCTCACGGATAACAAAGTGTGTCGCTTCTCCGCGACCCACACGGCCCTGCGCTTTGTGATTCCTCTAGCCAAACGCTAAGCACTTCGTTTCAGCAAATCTCGCCATGGGGGGATTGGGTCGCCGCCGGTATTTCTCCTTTGCGGTGAAGAATACGCGGCAGAAATTTTCGCTGGTTCGCTCGCGCGCCGCTTTATCATGTTCCTATGGCGGTAAGGCTCGACGTTCGCAACTTGACGGTGGAATTGCCGACTCGGACCGGCTGGGTGCGGCCGGTGAACGAGGTGTCTTTCACGCTTGACGAAGGCGAAACACTGGGCATTGTCGGGGAATCGGGCTCAGGCAAGACCATGCTTTCGCTGGCGCTGATGGGCTTGGAACCTGCGGGAGCGCGGCGGAAAGGCGAAGCATGGCTGCACGAACGCGACCGCGCTGCGGATGCGCGCGGAATCAATCTTCTGACTGCGTTGCCTGATGAAATGCGCGCACTGCGCGGCCGCGAAATGGCCATGATTTTTCAGGAGCCGATGACGGCGCTCAATCCCGTGATGCGCGTAGGCGCGCAGATTGAAGAAGCCATCTGCGTCCACGAAAACGGCGCAAATAAAGTTGAGATTCACCGCCGCGCAATGCAAGCGCTCGAACAGGCCGCGTTACCCGAGCCGGAACTGCGCGCGCGGCAATATCCCCATCAACTTTCGGGCGGCCTGCGGCAGCGTGTGATGATAGCGATGGCCTTGGCCGCCGGACCGGGAATTTTAATCGCCGACGAGCCCTCGACTGCGCTCGACGTCACGGTGCAAAAACAAATTCTTGAATTGCTGGCCAAGTTGCGCAAGGAACTTCAGCTTTCGCTGCTCTTTATTACGCACGATCTCGGAGTGGTCGCGCAGGTTGCGAATAGAATTATCGTGATGTATGCGGGCCGGATCGTGGAAGACGGCCCGACGATGGAAGTGCTGCGCCGGCCGCGCCATCCTTATACGGAAGGCCTGCTGCGGGCTGCCCCTCGTCTCGAGCGCGGCAATTTGATTCCGATCCCCGGCACGGTTCCGGCATTGAACGGGCTACCACCCGGCTGCGCTTTCGCCCCGCGGTGCCCCTTCCGTGTTGCTGAGTGTGACGCCGCGATGCCGGAGCTTCGACCGGCAAATAAAAATCACAGCGCGAGGTGTATTCTCGTCCCATGTGTGCAGCCAACGACCACGAACTGAAAGCGCTCGTGCGCGAACGATTCACGCGCACAGCTGAAGTTTTCGGCGACTATGCCGTTGCGCATCGTGTGACGGAAGCGGAGCGGCTGGCGCGCATGGTGTCAGCGGGTCCGAACGACCGCGCGGTTGATCTAGCCTGCGGCCCAGGAACGCTTGCGCTGCGCTTTGCGCGCCACGTGCGATGGGTCTGCGCGCTCGACCTTACCCCTGCGATTCTCGCGCTGGCACGAAACAATGCAAAAAAGGATGGCCTCGCGAATCTTGTTTGCGCGCTTGGCGACGCGCAAGCTCTGCCATTTGGGGACGGATCGCTCGACATCGCCGTCACCAGCTACAGCTTGCACCACATTTCGGATCCAGCGAAGGTGGTGAAAGAAATGGCTCGTGTAGTAAAACCCGGTGGCCGTGTGGGTGTGCTGGACATTGTGGTCCCGGAAGATCCCACAATTCGCGAGTTGAACCATCGAATCGAGTACATACGCGACCACTCGCACTCTCGCTCGCTAGCGCGAAGTGACTTCGAGAGGATTTTTTCCGCTGCAGGGCTGCGTATCGTCGCAACCGAAGTACACGGGCATCCACGGACCTTCGATCATTGGATGCACGTCGCCGGATGGAGGCGGACGGATCCTGCATACATAGAAGCCCGCCGGTTGATGCAATCCTCGATGGCGGATGACGGCGCTGATTTTCATCCGAGATTCGAACCTGCAGACGTAGTAAAGCCCGGTGACGAGCCAGAGATCTACATGGTCAACACGGGAATCTACGTCGCCGCGGAGAAAATTTAGAATGCAAGCCGAAACGCTTCTGGAGGCTCGCAATCTCAGGAAGTCTTATTCCGTTTCGACAAGCGCGTTTACGAAATCGGAACGCCAGACCGTCGCCGTGGACGATGTGAGCTTCGCGCTCGAACGCGGGGAAACACTAGGAGTTGTCGGCGAATCGGGTTGCGGCAAAACCACGCTGGCGCGAATGCTATTGCGGCTGATCGAGCCGGACTCGGGTGAAATCCGTTTTCGCGGGCAGAATTGGCTCGGCGCGCGCGGTGCGGAGCTGCGAGCGCTGCGGCGCAGAATGCAAATTGTGTTTCAGGATCCGGTCGCGTCGCTGAATCCTCGGATGCGCGTGGGAGCGATTATCGGCGAGCCGCTGGCCGTTCATGAGCCGGACCTGTCTCGAACGAAGCGCCGCGAGCGCGTGGCGGAAATTTTGGTAGCAGTGGGCGTGGACGCGGAATCGATGAATCGTTATCCGCATGAATTTTCCGGAGGCCAGCGCCAGCGAATCGGAATCGCGCGAGCCTTGATTCTAAGGCCGGAGCTGGTGATCGCAGACGAACCGGTATCGGCGCTGGATGTTTCGGTCGGAGCGCAAATTCTGGAATTGCTGGCTCGCCTCCAGCGCGAATTTTCGCTGACGTTGATTCTTATCTCTCACAGTCTTCCTGTGGTCGCGCAACTCGCCACGCGAGTCGCGGTGATGCAGAGGGGACGAATCGTCGAAATCGGTGCAGCCGCTCAGGTGCTCGGCGCTCCGATAGATTCGTATACGAAAACTCTAATCGCTGCCGTGCCGCAGATTCCTGCTTGACGTAAGAACCCTTTACTACGCACCTCGCGAACAGACTCCGAGCCCCCTCTCCACGGCGACCACGCTCCTCAATGCGGCTGAATTGCGATACACTCTGCCCGCCTGTAACTTTTCATCATGTTCAAACGTATTCGAACTAGGAACCAAGCGTCTCCACCCTTGACAGCCGGAGGAAAAGAGCATGGCCAGCCCAGTGACCCCTTCGCCGGAAGCCGCGCCATCCGTTAGCTCCATCGGTCGAATTTTTGGCGCGATTTTCAGCCCCAAGCTGACGTTCGAATCAATCGCGCAACGACCCACATGGATTTTACCGCTCGTACTTATCAGCATCCTTTCGATTGTAACTATTTTTGTCTTCAGCCAGAGAGTTGGCTGGCGCAGTTTTATGATCCGGCAGGACCAACAGAACTCGCGACTCCAAAAGCAGATGGATCAGATGACGCCCGAGCAGCGCGAGAAGATGCTCGACCAGCAGACCAAAATCGCACCTATCTTTGGCTATGTATTTGGTGTCCTGGGGATATTCATTGTGGCCGTGATTATCGCCGCGGTTCTGATGGTTGCGTTTAACATGATGATCGGTGGGGGGATCGGCTTTAAGACCTCTCTAGGCATCGTCACGCACTCCTGGGTGCCGGGGATTATTGGGGGACTGCTGGGAATCCTGGTCCTATTTCTCAAAGATCCGTCCACGATTGATCTACAACATCTTGTGGCGGCCAATGCGGGCGCCTTTCTTTCCGATGATGCGCCTAAGTGGCAGGAGGCGCTGCTGGGATCGTTCGACCTTTTCACTTTCTGGAACATGATTCTGATGGGGATCGGCTACAGCGCGATAAATCCGAAGAAAATTTCGTTTGGGAAAGCGCTGGGGACGGTCGTCGTCGTTTGGGCAATCTATGTAGTCTGCAAGGTCGGTATCGCGGCGGCGTTCTCCTGATACACTCGCTCGGATGGGATTTCAGTTTGAAGTAGTTGCAACCGACCCGACCGGCGCGCGGCTGGGCCGGTTGACGACGCCGCATGGAGTGATCGACACGCCGGCGTTCATGCCTGTGGGCACGGCAGCGACTGTGAAGGCGCAGACGCAGGCGGACCTGGAATCGCTCGGCGTTCAGATTCTTCTAGCCAATACCTACCATTTGTATCTTCGGCCTGGGCACGAGCTCATCCGCGACATGGGTGGTCTGCACAAATTCATGTCCTGGCCCAGAGCAATTCTTACGGATTCTGGCGGCTACCAAGTTTTCAGTCTTAGCGAATTGCGCAAAGTAAACGACGAAGGCGTCACCTTTCGCTCGCACCTGGACGGTTCCACGCATTTCCTTTCACCCGAGAAAGCGCTTGAGATCGAGATCGCGCTGGGCGCGGACATCATAATGGTTCTGGATGAATGCATCGAAGCGCCATCCACGGAACAGCGCACGCGGGAAGCTGCCGCCCGTACACTCGATTGGGCGCGACGCTCGCGAGATTATTTCGCGAAGTACGGTGATTCCGCGCGGCAAATGCTCTTTGGCATCGTTCAAGGCGGGACTTATCCGGAGCTGAGACGCGAAAACGCCGATGCGCTCGTAGAACTGAATTTTCCCGGCTACGCAATTGGAGGCCTCGCCGTCGGTGAATCGCATAACGTAACCTGCGAGATGACGCGAGCGGCCGCTTCACGCCTCCCCGCCGACCGGCCGCGCTACCTGATGGGCGTAGGGCAGCCTCAGCAGCTTCCGGATTACGTCGCGCTGGGGATAGACATGATGGATTGCGTGCTGCCAACGCGCAGCGCCCGCCACGGATGTCTTTATACTTCACAAGGACGCCTGCTCATTAAGAATTCCCAATACGCAAAAGATCCGCGGCCGATTGACGAGAAATGCGGCTGTGACGTGTGCCTGCGCTATTCCCGCGCCTATCTGAGACACCTTTATTTGGCGAACGAAACCCTTGCATCCATCTTAAACACCCGCCACAACATCTACTTTTACCTTGACATAATGCGTGGAATTCGCGAGGCTATTCGTTTTGGGAAGCTCGAAAGATTCCGCTCTGACCTTCAGGCCCGCCTCACATAGGCAAACCTAAGCAGGTGTTGGGCGCCGTAAAAGGCGGAGCAGAGTCTTCGGAGCGCGGCTTTTAGTCTGCCGTTCCTGACCGGCGTGCCCGCTTTAGCGGGAAAGGCGTAAGTATCGTGACATTGAGTTTAAGCACTCTCGATCTACTAATGGCGGCGCTGGTACAGGCACCGAACAGCATTCTTGGCAATCCCCTCGTCATTTTGCTTCCGATCATGGTGATTTTCTATTTCCTCATGATTCGCCCGGCGCAGACCCGCCAGAAAAAAGTCACTGAAATGCTCAAGGCTCTGAAGACCGGCGACAAGGTGATCACCAATGGCGGAATCTACGGAACCATCGTCGGCTTGGAAGATGAAGCGGTGCAGTTGCGCGTCGCCGAGCAAGTTAAGATGAAAGTAGCCCGCAGCGCGATTGCAGGGCTTCAGGCAGAACCTCCGAAGGAGAGCTAGAAAGCCGCATGAATTCCCAGCTAAGATGGAAATTTATTTTTATCGCTGCGGTCATACTCCTTTGCATTTATGGGCTGATAGGCGTACCGACATTCCCCACCTCCTGGGGCCAGGTAAAGCAGAACCTAGCGGACCGTATCAAGCTAGGCTTGGATTTGAAGGGCGGCAGCCACTTAGTGCTTCAGGTGCAAGTTGACGAAGCCATCGGGCAGCGCTGCGACCAGGCCGTCGATCAGATCACCAAGCAACTCCACGAAAAGAACATCAGCGTCGGGGAAATTCGCCGCGTGGACGACACGCACATTCTCGTGCGCAATGTGGATCCGAACACGTCGGGCGCTTTCCGCGACCTGATTAGCAATCAATTCACGGACTGGGCTTTGACGCCGGCCGCAGGCGAACAGAATGGTTTCGTGGTCGCCATGAAGCCCTCGATTGTCGCGGACATTCGCCGAGATACGATGGACCAGGCACTCGAGACCATCACGCGGCGTATTAATGCGCTCGGCCTTACGGAGCCGACTATTGCTTTTACCGGCCGGGGCGAGAATGAAATCCTCGTTGAACTGCCCGGCGAAGGCGATCCCACCAGAGCGAAATCGGTAATTCAAGCCGGCGGGCAGCTTGAACTCAAGCGCGTCGCCGATGAACAAACATTTCCTTCCGAAGGCGCCGCTCTAGCGAGCCATGGCGGAATTTTGCCTCCCGGGTCCGAAATTGTCGTAGGCAAAGCCGAAAGCACTCAAGCGGGCCAGTCGCCGCAGCCGGTTTATTACATCCTCGACCGTGCGCCGATCATCACCGGACAAGATTTGCGCGGGGCGAATCCAGCGCCCAGCTCGAATAATCCCGGCCAATACGAAGTTCGTTTTCAGCTTTCCACGGCATCTGCCGCGCGATTCGGTCCCTTTACAGAAGCAAATATCGGCCACCGGATGGCCATCGTTCTAGATCACAAGGTTTACACCGCTCCGGTGATTAACGGCCGGATAGAAGATTCGGGAATTATCGAAGGCAATTTCAGCCAGGAATCGGCGCAGGATCTGTCGCTGGTGTTGCGGGCCGGAGCCCTGCCGGCGTCTATCAAATACCTCGAAGAGCGCACGGTGGGGCCATCTTTGGGAGCCGATTCCATCCGCGAAGGTGTCCGGGCGTCTATCGGAAGCATCATCGTTGTGATGATATTTCTGGTGATCTACTACCGTCTAAGTGGTGTCAATGCAGTAGTGGCTCTCGCGCTTAACCTGCTGATCCTGCTCGCGTTCATGGCCTATGCGGGTGCGGTGCTTACGCTGCCCGGCATTGCCGGGGTGATTTTGACGATTGGCATGGGCGTGGATTCCAACGTTCTGGTATTTGAGCGCATCAGAGAAGAGCTACGGAGTGGAAAAGCTCCGGCCTCGGCGGTCGCTGTGGGTTTTGACCGCGCATTCCTGACGATCATAGATACGCACGTAACTACCATCGTTTCAGCGGTTTTCCTGTTTTTGTTCGGAACCGGGCCGGTGCGCGGTTTTGCCGTCACGTTGGTGATTGGTTTGCTCTCTAACGTATTTACTTCGATTTACGTTTCGCGGGCCATTTTTGATTGGCACCTGTCTCGAATGGATAGGCAAGCGCAGTTAAGCATCTAGGTTTGGGGAACAAACCAAAGTGGCGCGGTGTCAAATAAAGGCGGATAGGACTCGATGGAATTCTTTCGCAATGTAAACGTGGATTGGATGGGAAAGGCGAAGTACTTCGTGGCGCTATCCCTGATCCTTCTGGCGGTCGGCTGGGCTTCCATTCTGCGGAATGGCGGGCTGCGCTACGGCATTGACTTTCGAGGCGGCACGCTGGTTTATGTGCGGTTCGCCGGACCCGCTCCGGTAGATCAGATTCGCAAAGGGCTGCAGGCTGCTGGCCTGGCCAACAGCTCTATTCAAAGCATCAGCGACAATGTTCTCAACGGCAATTCGCAGAATGATGTGGTGATCGGAATCGAAAAGAAGGGCGAAGGCGATGAAGCTCTCGACGCCAGCAAGCAAGCGATCCTGGATGTTCTGCACAAAACATTTGGCACGGCAAACACCGCGGGCAAGCGAGACTTCAACTCTATTACGCCTTCGAGTCTGGCCGATTATTTGACGCAGAAAGATCCGCTTTCACTCAGCACGAATGCCGGTGATCGCTATAATCAGCTTGCCCAGCGTCTCACCGACGCGCGCGACAAACAGCACGGCGGCATTGTTACGAACTTCGATGATTTGAAAAACGTGGATGGCGCCACCCCCGGCGTTTTGTCTGCGCTGAAAGACGGTTTCGCTTTGGATAATTTTACGATACGAGATGTGGAGGTCGTCGGACCTAAAGTTGGCGCGCAACTGCGGCGCCAGGCCATTCTTGCAACCCTCTATGCTCTGGCGGGCATGTTGTTATATATTGCCTTCCGGTTCGAATGGGTCTACGGCGCGGCGGCGGTTATCGCTGTTTTTCACGACGTGCTGATCACGCTGGGCTTCTTCTCGATCTTTCATTTTGAGATTTCGCTGACGGTCATTGCAGCGCTGTTGACTCTGGTCGGCTACTCAATGAATGATACGATCGTCATCTTCGATCGCGTACGAGAAGACCTCAGGCTGATGCGGCGGGAACCGTTCGCGCAGGTAGTGAACAAGGCCATTAATCAGACTCTGTCGCGAACAATTTTGACCAGCGGACTTACCTTTTTGACCGTCCTGGTTTTGTTTCTGATGGGCGGGGAAGTTCTTCGAGCGTTCTCTTTTGCCATGGTAGTGGGAGTTGTGGTAGGTACATACTCCAGTTTCGGAATTGCGGCACCCATTGTGGTGCTGTGGAACAAGTATAGGGGACAAGGAACTGCCGCACGCGCCGGATCCGCAGCCGACAAACGCGTGACGGCAGCTGCAAGGAGGTAGCTATGTTTGACGATCTAGTCATTTCGAGTGTGAACCCGCAAAAGACGAACAAGCCTTGGACGGTCGCGTTGTCGTTCATGGTTCAGATCGCAATTGTGCTCGTGATGATTCTGATCCCGCTGATCTACACGGAAGCGCTGCCCAAGCAATTGCTTACTACCTTCCTTGTCGCGCCCCCTCCCCCGCCCCCGCCGCCTCCTCCTGCGGCAGCGATACAGAGAATCGTAAAGCCAGTGGCGCGCTTGATTCACAACGGGCAGATGACGGCTCCAACTGTGATCCCGAAAAAAGTTGAGATGATTAAAGAAGAGGAACTGCCGCCCGATATGGGCGCTGTCGGAGTGACCGGTGGCGTGCCGGGCGGAGTTCCCGGCGGACAGGCTGGAGGAGTTCTCGGTGGAATCATTGGTGGGACGGGCGCAGGCTTGCCGCCTCCTCCGAAAGCCACTCCTAAGTCGATTCGCGTCGGCGGCAACGTGGCGCAAGCAAACTTGATTCACCAGGTGACGCCGACGTATCCGGCGATTGCAAAGACCGCGCATATTTCTGGAACCGTATTGCTTCATGCGATTATCGGGAAGGACGGTACGGTGCAGGATCTCAAATATGTATCCGGGCCACCGTTGTTGATGCAGAGCGCGATGGACGCTGTGAGGCAGTGGCGCTATAAACCGACACTGCTCAACGGTGATGCGGTCGATGTAGATACTACGATTTCTGTTGTGTTTACCTTGGGCGGTTAAGAAGGACACGGTTCGGGCGCCTTTTGGGGGGCTTGGGCTGATTTGAAGTTAATGCCGACCGGCAGAATATTGCTGCCGTGATCGTTTAGCACGAACGGAGGAGCAAACTCTATGCTTTCGAATTTTCTTTTGGCCAGTGTGGTGATGTTTCAGCAGCAGGAAGTTGGTTGGGATTTGCTGACGATGTGGCACAACATGGGCTACCCGGCCAAAACGGTCGTCTTCATTCTTTTCATCATGTCCGCATGGTCCGTGGGCATCATGATCGACCGGGCGCTGATGTATAGCGCAGCGCGGAAGCAGTCCCGCGTTTTCGTGCAGCAGGTCGCGGGCGCGCTGAAAGACAACAAGCTCGACGAAGCAATTTCGATCGCCGAGCGGAACAAGAAGAGCCACATTGCCAAGGTAGTGGCAACGGGCCTCTCCGAATTCCAAGCGGCTTCGGCGCAAGTAGGCGACGAAGAAGTGATCGAGGCAGCCAAGCGCGGACTCGAGCGTTCGGTAGCCATCGTTCATGCTGAAATGAAGCGCGGCCTTTCCGGGCTCGCCACGATCGGTTCAACGGCTCCCTTCGTGGGGTTGTTCGGAACGGTCATGGGCATCATTAACGCGTTCAAAGGTATTTCAGCATCCAAGGCAACCGGACTGTCGGCAGTAGCCGGCGGTATCGCCGAAGCCCTGGTTACCACGGCGCTCGGTCTTCTCGTCGCAGTGCCGGCCGTGTGGACCTTCAACTACTTCACCAACAAGGTGGAAGCCTTCGATGTGGAGATGGACAATTCCTCGATGGAGTTGATCAACTACTTCATCACCCGCAGGGGCGGAAAGAAGTAAATCATGGCATATAAACCAAAGGCACCGGCAGTGATGGCTTCACCAAACGTGATTCCCATGGCGGACATCATGTTGGTGCTGTTGATTATTTTCATGGTCGTAACGCCCATGTTGCAGAAGGGCGTGTCGGTGGATATGGCCAAGGCAAATAACGCTCAGGACATGCAGGACGCCGACAAGGACGACGCCATCATCGTGGCCGTCACCCGAAGCGGCGATTACTTTCTGGGCAGCACGAAGGTGGGCTTGGGCGATATCACGACGAGAGTGAAGGACCTGCTTGCCAACCGAATTGACAAAACTGTCTTCGTACGTTCTGATCAACGCGCAAAGTACGGAGAGGTAGTTAAGGCGGTGGACGAAGTTCGGTCTGCGGGTGTGGATAAAATCGGTTTACTGACAGAGAAGATCCGGTCGAAGACAGGTGCTCCCGCACCTCCGACGCCGCCCCCCGCGGACTAGCGGCGGCAGAACTATCGTAAAGTGGTAAAGGAGTCTTTCCATGGGAATGGCAGTTGGAGGAAACAAAGGATCGATGTCGGAACCGAACATCGTTCCGCTTATTGATGTGCTGCTCGTCCTAATCATTATTTTTATGGTGATCACTCCGACGACACCGCAAGGGCTGGACACGCTCGTGCCGCAGCCATCTCCGCCTAACCAACCGGAAAACAAAGAACTGCTGGCGAAGACGATTGTGGTTCAGGTCACTGCGAGCGGGAAGGTACTGATCAATCAGGACGAAGTTACTTGGGACGATCTGGGTACTCGCTTGGACGATATCTTTAAGTTGCGAGCAGAGAAAGTGGCTTTCGTTAAGGGCGACGACGCCGTTGATTTCGGCCAAGTCGCTCGTGCCATTGACATCATGCGTGGAGCAGGGATCGACAGCGTCGGCTTGATCACTGCCAAAGTTGAAGCAGGACAATAAGGGAAAGGCTCGATAGGACGTACTCGCCTCGCCGGCTTGGGCGATGGATAAATGGCCGGCGCAGCCTTCATCAAGGAGAGCACGGGATGCAGCGGAAGCACCACACATTTTTCATTCTAGCCGCAGTTCTAGTTTCGCTGGCCGCCGGAGCCGGCTGCGATAAGCTCCGCGCGCGCGACAAGCTCAACAAAGGTGTTCAGGCCTACAAGGCCAACCAGACGGATCGCGCCATCGAAGACTTTAAAGAAGCGAAGGACTTCGACCCTTCGCTGACGAATGCGCGTCTATATCTAGCCACCGCGTATGCAGCTCAGTACATCCCGGGCGCCCCCTCCGATGACAACATTCGCATGGGTAAACAAGCCATGCAGGAATGGCAAGAAGTCTTGGATAAAGATCCAACTAATCTGAATGCCATTGACGGCATCGGCTCAATTCTCTACAGCATGTCCACTGTGCCCTTTGATCCCAAGAAGATGGAGGAATCGAAGAGCTACCATGAGAAACATATCCAGATTAAGCCTTCCGACCCGGAGCCGTATTACTGGATCGGCGTGATCGATTGGTCGATTGCGTTCCGCGGGAATAAGGACATGCGCGAGGAATATAATAAGACCGCCAAGAAAACCATCAAAGACACCGATCCCATGCCGCCCGCGCTCGCCGCTCAGTTTCAGCAAAAGTACGGCGCCATTGTGAACGAGGGCCTCGCGGATCTTCAGAAAGCCATGGAATTGCGCCCGGATTATGACGACGCGATGGCTTACCTGAACCTTCTTTATCGTCAAAAGGCCGATATGGAGGCCACACCCGACGCGCGCGACGCCGATATCAAATTGGCGGACGACTTGGTGGATAAGGTCAAAGCCATCAAGCAGCGGAAAATGGATAATCCGGAGCCGAGTTCTTAAGTTCGCTTCTCAAATTATCTTCATTCTCCCGCCGGCAAGCCGATCAAGGCTGCCGGCGTTTTTATTGCATAGAGCATTTTCCTTCGAGGTAACCGATCAACTCCAATTTCAGTGGATGCTCCTAACGCGAAAGACCGTGCCCTGGGTGTCCATTCGTTAAGCGAGCGCCGACCCACCATCACAGAAAACTCGCAGCCCGCTGGCCGAAGGGCTAGAATGGCGCTTACGTGGAACCGGCAGGCAAACCCGCCATTTCTCAGGCCGCGAGGCGCGCGGTCGATCTGCGTTTCGTCGAGCTGATGGATAAGTTGCGCCGCAACCGTCCCGGGGACGATCTCGAACTCCTGCGGCGCGCCTACGATTTTGCGGCTGAACAGCATAAAACGCAGACGCGCCTGTCGGGCGAACCGTTTCTATCGCATCCGGTCGAAGTAGCGCACATTCTCGCGGGCATGAAACTCGACGTAACTTCCCTTTGCGCTGCTCTTCTTCACGATGTTGTTGAAGACACCAAAATCCCGCTTAGCCAAATCTCGGAGCATTTTGGACCCGACGTAGCGCAACTTGTCGAAGGCACAACCAAGATCAGCCGGCTCGATTTGCTGGCGCCCGAAGCTCGCCAGGCCGAGAACGTCCGCAAGATGCTTCTGGCTATGGTGAATGACGTGCGGGTCGTGGTCATAAAGCTCGCCGATCGCTTGCACAACATGCGCACGCTGGAGTACCTCGATAGCGAGCGCCAGCAGCGCATCGCTCGCGAAACCCTCGATATATATGCGCCCGTTGCGAATCGCCTCGGTATGGGTTTGATTCGCGGCGAACTTGAAGACCTTGCCTTTCGTTATTTGGAGCCGGAATCTTTTTTCGAAGTGCAAAAAAAGCTGGCTTCGAAACAGAAAGTTTTCGACAAGTTTCTGCAGGAAGTTCAAAACTCGATCCGCGACAAACTGGTCGAGAACGGCATTCCCGCCGAAGTCCAGGCCCGGGTGAAGCGCTTTTACTCCCTGCACCTGAAGATCCAAAAGCAGCAGCGCACTTTCGACCAGGTGTTCGACCTCCTAGCCGTGCGCGTGATCACCGACACGGTAAAAAACTGCTATGCGGCGCTTGGCGTGATACACCAAATCTGGCCGCCTGTTCCGGGCCGCTTCAAAGACTACATCGCCATGCCGCGGCCCAACCTCTATCAATCGCTGCATACCACGGTGATTCACGGGGGCCAGCCTTTTGAAGTTCAGCTTCGGACGCAGGATATGCATCGCATAGCGGAGCAAGGCGTAGCGGCTCACTGGAAATATAAAGACGGGCGCGAAGTTTCGGACTCCGACGATCAGCGAATCGTGTGGATGCGCCAGTTGATCGAATGGGTGCAGGAAATGCAGGAGCCCAGCGAGTTTCTCTCGACGCTTCGCGTGGACCTCTATCCCGAGGAAGTTTACACCTTCTCGCCGAAAGGCCGGGTCGTCGTGCTTCCGCGCGGCGCCACTCCCATTGATTTCGCCTATGCCATCCATACCGAAGTGGGGCATCAGTGCGTCGGCGCCAGAGTGAATGGCGCGATCGTTCCTTTGCGTCACGCGCTCGCCAATGGAGACGTCGTCGAGATCGTCACCCAAAAAGGGCACGAGCCTTCGCGCGATTGGCTTTCGTCCATTCAAACTTCGCGCGCGCGAAGCAAGATCCGCCAGTGGATCAACCTTCACGAACGCGAGCAAGCCACGGACGTAGGGCGCCGGTTGCTGGAGAAGGAAGCTCGCCACGCTGGCATAACCCTGAAAAAGATCTCGGATGACGACTGGGCGCGCGTTGCATCCGATTATGGCTCCAGCCGTATCGAAGATCTCTACGCCGACCTCGGTTATGGAAAATGGTCCGCGCGCCAGGTTCTCGCCAAAGCCACGGGGCAGCCGCTCGCTGAACCCGTGGAAGAAAAGCCGCCAAAGCTTGTCTCCACCGTTAAACGCATGCTCGGAATGGACGACTCGGCGATTCTCGTTCACGGGAATGACGGCCTCATGGTCTTTCGTTCCAAATGCTGCACACCGATTCCTGGTGACGACATCGTGGGCTACGTCACTCGCGGCCGCGGCATCGCCGTGCACAGTAAGAACTGCCCCAACGTACAGAATTTGCTCTATGAGGCGGAGCGCAGAATTCCCGTGGAATGGGCTGGAGAGACGAAAACAACTTTCCCGGTTCGCTTGCGGATTTTCACCGAAGATCGCCCCGGAATACTGGCTGGCATCACCGCTGTGATCAGCGACTCGGGCGCCAATATCCGCACTTTTGAGAGCGGGGGCACAGATTTACGCGCGCGCATCGACGTCGGGCTCGATGTGCACGATCGCAAACAGCTTGAGCGAATTTTGAATGGCGTCAAACGGATTCCAGGGGTCTTTGACATCGAACGAGTTTACAACGTTTGACCAGCACACCTCGCGTAGCCTTCGCTCTGCCGAAAACCGTTAATAAGTGAGCAACAATTCCGCACGGTCCGGCTCTTGTCTCTTGTGACGAATGTAAAATGGGATCAATGGCGAGAGTCCGAACGCATAAATCCACGAGTGTGCTTCAGCCTGGCATATTCCGGATATTCTCGCGCGCTTCCGCGATTTTATTCTTCTCGCTGATGTTATCCGTCGCCGGCTGTGAGCGCATGATGCCGCTGGATACCAAACCCCTCGACAATGCGGGGATGAATTACGCGTCGATTAAGCAGCTACAAGCTCTGGATATCACGGTCGCCGAACTTAACGAGATTGCCAAAGCTCGCGCGGCAGGTTTCCCCGACGATGGTTGCATCGAGCTGGTGCGGATTTATCATAACCGTAAGCTTCCGTTCAGCGTGGGTGACACTGTCGCTGGCCTGGTTAACGCCCATCTGCATGAAGACACGATTCTCCAGCTAGCCAGGCTTGATGAGCTGGGTGTGAACGCCGGCGAACTAGAATTGATTCGTCTCGCCGGTTTCTCGGATGCAATGGTCCTGGAAGTAGCTCGCCATGAGGCGGAGGGCAAGCCGGCTTTGTCCGGAACCGCACTTTCGAACATGAGAAATGCCGGCATGCGCGAGCCGGTGCTGCTTGAACTTGTGCGCCGCGGTATTCCCGATTCCGAGTCCCGTGTGATTATCGGATTGCATCGTCACGGCGCGAGCGATGCGGATATTCTGCGCCGCTATCCCGCCGCCTAAGCCAAGATCTGATTTTCGTATCGTGCGACAGCTGCTGCGTTATTTCTGCCTTTTCCCGCTTGACCTTGCTCGGTAGAATCTCTCCATCTTGAACCGCCCAATTAGCCGCTCGCTGATACGCTTGATTTCGCATCCGTTCTTGAGTGCAGCACTCGCTCTTTGTTTGGTCCTATGTACAGCCGGCTGCACTGTCTCCTTGGCGCCCGCTTATCGGATTGTCAAAGAATCGCATGAAGTACGATTTGTGCCTGGCCAGATTCCTGAATTGCGCGTTCACTCGAGCTACACTCTCGAAAATTATGGGAATAGCGATTTGTCTTCTATCGATGTGATTCTTGCGAACGCGAAGAGATATGGCCTGAAGGATCTTCTCATCAAGGTGAACAGCCGTGAAGTTAGTCCGGCGGAACTTTCCGCGGAACCAGCAACGGAAGAGGCAACCAGGTTTCGCATTCCGTTTGACCCAGCCTGGAATCAGAAAGAGCGGCGCGACCTCGTCATCGAATATGCTTTTGCCTCCCCTGATGATTCGGAAACGAACATCGCTGTAGGCTCAACATCTTTTGATGTTGTCTCGCCCGGTTTGTTCCCGTGGCTTCAGCCCCCGACGCACGTACTCTCTCCATCTCCCGCAAGCCCGAAACGCGTAGCTTATACGGTCCAAGTTCCGACAGATTTTCTTCTGCTGGCGCCGGGGAAGCCGGCTAGTCGAACGAAAAATGGCGGAGAAGTGAAACGTCGATTCGAACTACGCGAGAGCGATCCCGCGCCTTTCATCGTCGCCGGACAATATGTAGATTCGTGCTCGAATGGCCGGAACTGCGGGGCCGCCTTTTGGACTTTCGAACAACTCAAGGGAGATCATGCGCGCGCCGAAGAAGAAATTGCATCAGCGTGGAACATTCTCCAGAAGAATTTCGGGCCTCTCGAGAGAGGTAACCTTGTTCCGCACATCGTCGAATCTCCAGGAGGGCTCCACATGGGCGGAGATGGGCCTTCAGCTGTTCCTTTTTTCGGCGGCGTGCTCGTTAATTCGCCGGCGATATCACTGAGCGCTAATAACCAAGATTTTTCGGATTTGATTACGCGCGCGCTGGCGGGGAGTTGGTTTGGCGTTGGAATACATTCGCCGAGTTCAAACGTCGGCATGGCCGAAGGGTTGTCGGACTATGCCGTTATCGTAATCGACGAGGCTCGTCACGGCGACTCCGCGCGAAGTAGCCGCATACTGAAGTTTCTCGACGAATACGAC
Organism: Candidatus Acidiferrales bacterium; assembly: GCA_050012235.1. GTDB lineage: Bacteria > Acidobacteriota > Terriglobia > Acidiferrales > UBA7541 > Palsa-295. The sequence goes on from JBEKHP010000014.1 coordinate 66,479, forward strand.
AGCGCCTGCAAAGCAGCGGTCGAGAAGCCACTCGTCGCAGTCACGACGCACGATCCGGCCGAGCAGCGCCGCATCGCCTTGGCGAAAGCTCCGTTATTCTTCATCGCTCTGGAAGATAACTATGGCGAAGCGTCCGTCCGCCAAGGACTCGCGGAAGTCGTCCGTTTGTTGCGCGGGCAGGAAGTGAAATATCAAGACATTCGCGCCGCGATCGAGAATGTAACGAATAAAGATCTCGCGCCGATATTTCGCACCTGGCTTTACAAGCCGGGTATTCCGGCGGAATTCAGAGAAAAATACCAGAGTGCCGGAGCTCGTAAAAACTAGGAAAATAACGCGTCTCGGGAGGCAGAATGCGCGAAATAATTTCCACAGAAAAGGGCCCGAAAGCCATCGGGCCTTATTCGCAGGCGATTAAAGCAAATGGCTTCGTCTTTATTTCCGGCCAAACTGCATTCGACCCTTCGACAGGTAAGCCGATAGAAGGCGACACGGTACAGCAAACGGTGCGCACATTTGAAAATCTAAAAGCGATTCTGGAAGCAGCCGGCTCTTCCTTCGATCGCGTGGTGAAGGTCAGCGTTTTCCTGAAAGATATGAACGATTTCTCGGCTATGAACGAAGTGTATGCTCGTTATTTCCCGGCGAATCCGCCGGCGAGATCGACGGTCGAAGTTGCGCGGCTGCCTCGCGACTTCCGCGTCGAAATTGACTTGATCGCCCTGGCGTAGGGAAGACTCGCTGGGCATTGAGCTCGCTTGATATGTTCACTAAAAGCCTCACGGTTTACCCATTGGCTTTTAGTTCTTTGGCGAATGGCGCGCCATCCGTTTTTTCAGTATCCTAGGCGGCGTTCATATTCCAGCAAAGAGGCCACATTAGACTTGTGGCGTTCTCGATCTTTCTTCATTGTTGCTCGACGCAGCGACGCTCGTTTGCGGCGATGAACACGAATTTCAGGTGGCTACATGACTGATTCGCAGTTTGATTTGGTAGTGATCGGCAGCGGTCCTGCCGGACAAAAAGGCGCCATCTGCGCGGCCAAGATGCGCAAGCGCGTCGCGATAATTGACCGCCCGCTGATGATAGGCGGTGTTAGCGCGCACACCGGCACCATCCCCAGTAAGAGCATACGCGAAGCTATTTTTCAGCTCACCGGGAATGCGGTGAGGGCATTTTATGGAGAAAGTTACCGCGGGAAAAATGACATTACGATTCAGGATCTTTCCTTCCGCGTGAAAGCGATCGTCTCGCGCGAAACAGACGTGATTCGCGCCCAGCTCAAACGTAACGGCGTATCTCTCTTTCAAGGGACTGCGCAATTCGTGGACCCGCATACTATCGAAGTCCAGGGAGCCGCCGATAAAATTACGGTGCGCGGAGATCATATTTTGGTTGCCTGCGGCACGCGGCCCGCCCGAGATCCTCAGATTCCCTTCGACGATAAGCGCATTGTCGATACCGATAGCCTTTCCTGCCTGGAAGGATTGCCCAGGGAAATTATTGTGGTTGGCGCCGGTGTTGTGGGTCTCGAATACACGTCGTTTCTAGCGGCTCTGGGAACCGAAGTCACCTTGATCGACCAGCGCCCCACGATTTTGGATTTCGTCGACCGCGAAATCATGGAAGCTCTGGCCTATCATCTGCGCCAGATGGGCACCACCTTCCGTTTTGGCGAAAAAGTGACGCGAGTGGGAATCGATCCCCAGCGCGACCGCGTTTTTGCGGAGCTCGAAAGCGGAAAGAAGGTCCAGGGCGACGCGCTCATCTACGCCGTAGGCCGTCAAGCGAACGGCGATCGCCTCAACCTCGCAGCGGCCGGCATGGAAGCTGACTCGCGCGGCAAGATCAAGGTCAATGAACATTATCAGAGCAGTGTCCCGCACATTTACGCCGCCGGCGACGTCATCGGTTTTCCAGCGCTGGCCAGCACCTCCATGGAACAGGGCCGTCTGTCGAGTTGCCATATATTCGGCGCCCCCTCCGAACACATCTCCGAATTATTTCCGTACGGCATTTACACCATCCCGGAAATTTCCATGGTGGGCCAGAATGAAGAACAACTCACCGCCGCCAAAGTTCCTTACGAAGTAGGCATCGCCAAGTACAACGAGCTAGCCAAGAGCATGATGCTGGGCGACGAGACCGGCATGCTGAAGGTCCTTTTCGACCGCAACACTCTAAAACTCCTCGGCGTTCACGTAATCGGCCAGCGCGCCACGGAAATCATTCACATCGGGCAGGCCGTGCTTTATTACGGCGGCAAAGTTGACTATTTCCGCGACACCGTCTTCAACTATCCAACACTCGCCGAAGCCTACAAGGTCGCAGCACTCGACGGCCTCAACAAGCTGTAGCCGCAAGCGCACGAATTTTCTCCGTCATGCGCGACCGATATGGACATGGTAGCGGGCCATGGACCTCGGTGCCCTTTACTATAGTTTGCCGTCACGCCCAGCCCAGTACGGATCTCGCAGAACACGCTTGAGCGTTTTGCCAGCAAGGCTGCGGGGAAACTCGTTCATGATGACTACGGCGCACACGCGCTGATTTTTGGCGTCCACGCGCGCGTTGATCCAGTCGCGCAGCGCTTCCGCGGTGATGGCATCGGTCTGCTGCAAAATGACAGTAGCCAGCGGACTCTCACCCCATTTTTCATTCGGAACTCCAAACACTGCGGTTTCACGAACCGCCGGATGCTGCACAATGATTTCCTCAATGTCGTTCGGATATACATTCGTGCCACCGCTGATGATCATGTCCTTCTTTCTGTCCACGAGATAGAGAAATCCGTCTTCGTCGGCGTATCCCAGATCGCCCGTATGGAGCCAGCCATCAACAATGGCCTGGGCAGTCAAATCAGGTCGTTTGTAATATCCCGGCATGAGCAGTGGCCCGCGCCCGACGATCTCTCCGATCTCCCCGGGAACCAGGTCCTTGCCCTGCTCGTTGATAATCCGCATTTCGAAAAAAGGCTGTGGCGGCCCGACGGAATCCGGCTTGGATGCGAACTGGACCTTATCGAGGACGGTGATGAATCCTTCCGTCAAACCATAGAGCTCATAGAATCTGCCCGGCAGGCTGCGATCCAGCTTGTCTTTATGTTCCCGGTGCAAGGGGGCGCCAACGGTGCCGAGCATTTCGAGGGGCTTGAGTGCTTCGGCCGAAAAGTACGGCGAGCCCAGGAGAGCGACAATCTGCGACGGCACCATCATGACGTGAGTGACGCTTTCGCGCTCCACCGTTTCGATAAACGTCCTGGGATCAAAGCTCTTTTGCAGAACGTATTTCGCGCCCAAGTACATCGCCGGCATGAGGGTTACGAAGGCGCCGTTGAAAACGATTGAGCCCGAATGGAGCACCACACTCTCGGGGCTCATACGGAAGGTCGAAGCAAAAAGCGTGCAGTACAGGGCGCGGATATAGTGCGTATGTAGGATTCCCTTGGGCGTACCGGTCGTACCGCTGCTGTAAATGATGTTGTAGGGATCGCCATCCACAATTTCGGCGTTGGGAGGCTCTGCCTCACTGGCCTGACGCGTCAGTTCATCGTAGCTTTGAAATCCCGAGATGGACGATGACCCTGTAAGTATGAAGCGCTCAGCCGAAACGTTTCGGAGTTCATGCTTGATGGCGGCAAGTGGCTCTGTAAACTCTGGGCTCGCGATAATAGTTCCCGTATCGGAATCCTGAACGAGCGCGGCTAAGGCTTTCTCACGCAGGAGCGGACTGAGCGGTACGACCACGGCGCCGATCTTTGCAACAGCCCAGTAAGTCTCGAGCAAGTTCAGACAATTGGGTAGGATCGTGGCGACTTTGTCTCCCTTTCTGACATTCATACTGGAAAGCGCGTTTGCCAGACGATTGACACCCACATTGAATTCTCGAAAAGTCAGCCGCGAATCTTCGAACACCACTGCGGTGTGTTCCGGACGACAGCGGGCGTGCCTGGGAAGAAGCGAGCCAATGTTCATTACGTTGTCTCACTCGGTTCTTGGTGCAACGACTCTGGGGCCGACAAGGAAGTTGTCGGGCTCGAGCCAGCTTCGCAGAAGAAGCGCCAGATTTCCGCGCTGGCATTGGGGCCTTTTGGATCGCCATATTTGCTTGCCTTAGGCGAGCCGGACCACGCATGGCCAAGGCCTGCGACAAGCCACTTTTCCATTAACAAACAGCCAGCCTGATCTGTGTAGATGTACTTCCGGTAGGGATAACCTTCGGGCACCTCGCCGCTCACGAGCTTCTCGGACAGGGCAAAATCAGTATCCAGTGACTGTGTCGCAAGACGCGCATTCGTCTCACTCCACTGAGCAATGACCTGGTCGGCGTTGACCGGGTTCACTGTAGAGTCTTCGGTTCCGTGAAATACGATAACGGGCATGCGCCGCCTCTTCTTATGCGCGAGGCCACCGCGCATCGCTTCAAAAGCAAGCTGGCCTTGCCGGACAGGATCCGGACCGCCTCGTTTCATCGCGGCCAATCCCTCGGAGACATTCGTGGCGGCCTTGAATTCCGCCCCAGCAAACACAGCAGCGGCTGCGAAAAGATCCGGGTAGGCCGCTGCAAGAATGGGAGCCATGGCGCCACCGGCGGAAACGCCCGCGACGTAAACCCGATCTAGGTCGACATTGTGAGCGGAGCAAACTTGGTGGACGACCGCTGCAAGAATCGAGGGTTCACCTGCATCGCGCGACTGGTGTTTGGGATGAAACCAGTTCCAGCACTTCATCAGATTGGCTAAGCGCGACTGTTCGGGATATACGACCAGGAACCTATTCGCTCTCGCGACCTCATTCATTCCTGAGATCTCTGCCATATCTTCCGCATCGTGTGTGCAGCCATGCAGCAGCACGACGAGAGGCGAGGCGTGTCCCTTTTCCAGTGTTCCTGGCATCCAGAGCTTGAAATTGCGCGAGCCCCCGATTGCGTGAGCGGTCCCGGCTATCCATCCCCGTTCTGCCATGGCGGTAAGCTGCCTCCGCTGGATAGTTCCCAGTCCTTCTTGTGGGCCGCTACTCGGCGGCGCGCTCGCCCAGGGTCACGGTGTAATGTGTTGTGGCGGCAAATTTGTGGTCCTCGAGTCGGGTAGGGCTAAAAATTAAACTTGAGAGCGAACTGAAGCACCCGCGGCCCTGTCGTTGTGGCCACGATGTGGCCGAAAATCGTCGTTTGAGGTAACACCGGAGGAACCGAGGCCGGAAGAGTGATCGGATTTGCGAAGTTCACGTTATTGAAGGCGTTGAAAAACTCGGTCCGAAATTCCATTTTGATCCGCTCCGTTATTGAAAAGAACTTGATGATGGAAATATCCACATTTCTCTGATCGGGACCTCGCAGGATATTTCTCCCTGAATCGCCGAAATCACCTACCGCCGTCGCAGGCGTGAAGCAGTTAATGTTGAAATACTCGTTCAAACGCGACTGGACGCTACCTGACAGAGCAGGATTGCATCCCGGCACCAGGTCGGCGCGAGCCTGTGTGAAGGCATTCGCGTTGGTCAGCACTGAAAATGGCGTGCCGCTCTGTAGCGTGACGATGCTCGCCAGTTGCCAGCCATTTACGGCGTACCGGGCCAGACGCGACTCGCCCTTATAGAATTTCGGCAAGTCGTAAATGCCACTAAAAACGAAGCGATGGCGGCGGTCAAAGTCGGAACTTCCGTAGTTGTTGAGGAAACCTGGTGCTTGGTTTCCAGGAACAACGGTCACGTCGCTCGTTCCCGTGGGATCACCCGAATAATCATCGAGCGAGTGGCTGTACGTGTATGAGGCGAGGAATTGCAGCCCGTAGGAGAATCGCTTGGTCACGCCTACCTGCAGAGAGTTATAGTTCGAATTTGCCGAGCTTTGCATCGCGTGGACGCCAAAACCCTGCACAGCGAGACTCGACAATCCGGGACTCAATAGCCCAGGGGTACCTGGTATCGGGCTAAGCGCCTGGTTGAGGTCCACCAGGCGATACAATTTTCGGCCGGCCGAGCCCACATAACTCACATCGAGCATCCAGTTATTCGCAAACTCATTTTGAACGCCCAGGCTGTATTGCTGGATATAAGGCGTGCGGAAGTCGTGAATGTCCGGGTAAATACCGTTGGCGGAAACCGGCGCGATTCCTGGGGAGATCGGGGTTGGAGATTGCGGCAGAAATGCCGGCGGCCCGCCGTAGGGAAAGATCGCGGGATTATTGAACAGCAGTGGATAGCTGCTGGGCTGTGGAACCTGAACGAAGGGTGTTGCGATGGGGGTCTCAAACGTTTGCGCCAGCGTGTAGTAGGGGAAGTTGAGGATCTGATTGTTGAGCAGACGGGAATTCGCCCGGTCGTAGTAGATCCCATAACCGCCGCGCACTACCAGGCGGTTCGAGTTGGAGAGAGGTTGCCAGGCAAAACCGATTCGCGGCGCAAAATTGTTTTTGTCGGGAGGAACCAGCGATGATTGGATTTCCGGGACTCCCGGCAAGGGATTCTTTGCATTGGATGCTTGAACGAACCCGCCGGTGATCGCAACGTTGTCGCCTGCAGGAAATCCGGCAATGGGAACAGTGGTTAGCCGGGACGGATCAAACCCGATCATGCGTCCCTGAGACTCGGTGAAAGGACCGAAGTACTCGTAACGAAGGCCCAGCGTGACCGTGAGCCTGTCGGTCAAATGCCAGTTATCATTGACGAAACTGCCCCAATCTTGCGCGCTGAAATTCCGATTGTTCACGCCGGAACCAATGATGGTGAGTCCGGTAGAGTCGAACAGCCCGCCGAGAAAATCGTAAAAGCCATTTCCCGCGAACGGCCCGCTGGTCAAGGACCCGAGGAAGAATATCTGGCCGCGCGTGTAGAGGTTGAACTCCTCCTGCAAATTGTGATGTTTATACTCAACTCCGAAGCTCAAGCTATGGCGGCCCTTCTGCCACGTCAATGTGTCCCCAGCGGTATACGTCTTTTCGATTCCGCCGTTATCGGAGAAAGGGTTGGCGCCGACATCGAAATAGTTAGCGACAGAGATTTCCGGCATGCCGGCGAATAGGTTCCCTAGTGGCGATGTGATTCCCAGCTGCGATGCCGTGAAGGGTTCCTGGGGGCTCGAACCCGTGGTGATGATGCTTAGCCCGAACCGCGCGTCGTTCACCAAGTGCGAAGAGATAACGTGAGTGTCATCGAGCGAGAGCACCCTTTGGTTCAGATTTGCGGTCCCGCCGAAACCCGGAACCGGAAGCTCATTCGCCAGTCCGAACAAGTCGAATAAGCCCTGAGTAGCGGGGTTGTTTGCCGCAAAGAATTTGGCGGAAAATCGGTTTGCCGTCGATAGCTTGAAGTCCAGATTCGTATTGAACTGGTCCTCGCGGAACTTCGAGTTGGCAACCACCGGCACGGGAACCGCTAGGGGCACCACGCCGGGAGCCACGGCTGTAGGGTTCGGAGCCGAGGGGATCACGTAGGAGCCGTTTGGCAACTTGGCTTGTAGAAGAAACTGAGCCGTCGGATCGAAACAGGCGGGAAAAGTAAATGTCGTCGGAGGAGTGGCACACGGCGCCAATCCATAGGATGCCGCGAATGCGTCGATTCCCGCGGTCGAGCGGTCATTTGTAAGGTTCTGGGGAACGAAAACCGTGCCGATCGAATTCGTGAGCGACACGTCGTTGCGCTCGCGGCTTCCCTGGTAGGAGACAAAGAACCACACGCGGTCTTTTTTGATAGGTCCGCCCAATGTTCCTCCAAACTGATTTCGTTCGTAAGGTGGGCGGGAAACGCCGGAATTATTCAGGAAGTAATTGTTGGCGTCGAGCACGGTATTCCGGAAGAACTCATATAGATTCCCATGAAATTCATCCGTCCCGGACTTTGTCACTGCTGCCACGATGCCACCGGCGACTCTTCCTTGCGATGCGTCATACTGGCTGGTTTGAACGATGAACTCCTGTAGAGAATCTGTGGCCGGCACCGCCAGGTTTGGCAACGAACCTGTACCGATCGAATTCGCGTCGATACCGTTGATGATCACCGAGTTCGAAGTGGCGCGGAGTCCATCGACGTAGATTGGGGCATCGCCGCGGCCCAGGTCGGACGAATTCTGAACCGGGCCGGATGTCCCGGGCGTGAGAGTCAGCAGTTGCTGGAAATTCCTGGTCGGTAGCGGCAACTGACGGATTTGCTCCTGTTGAATTACCGTGCCACGAGATGCGTTGTCTTCCTGCACCAGAGGCGCTTCCGCCGTCACCTCAACGGTGACCTTCTGCGCAGCCAGTGACAGGTGAATGTCAAGGTGGGTAATTTCGGTGATTCGGACGGTGACACCTTCCACCGTCTCCTTCCCGAATCCCGCCTTCTCCGCTTCCAACCGATACGACCCGGGTGGAACAAGCGAAAAAGTGTAATGACCGGTCGCGTCGCTAGCGGTCTCGCGCTGCACACCGGCATCGCTCGTCAGCGTGATTTTCGCGTCCGTCACGACACCGCCGCTCGGATCTTTCGCGACTCCGGTGATCTGTCCCGTAGTGGGAGTTTGCGCTCGCGCGCTACCGGCGGCAAACCAACAAAGCCCTGCCAAAACGAGAAGTGCAACCGCCCACCGCAGTTGTCGCATGACTTTCTCCTTTTTCCTCAACTCTCAAGTCCGTCGGCCCCGCACGATTCGCCCGCCCGTATAGAGAAGAACGAGTTGATCGATGGCCTCTTCGTCGCTCATACCCAGGTGTCGCTTGGCTCCAAATAGTTCTTCGGCCAGGAAGTAAGTGAAGAATTGCAAGTAAATGGCGGTATAGGCGAGGGAGGGGTCCACTCCGCGTGGGAACGCGATCTTCGAATCTCGAATCACCGCATTCGCGTAGGTCCTGAGACCTCCCGCGATTTCGCGGAAGCTGTGAATAAAGTGCCTGTGTCGAAACTCAACGACATCGATGTACATCAGCCGCCAGTAATCCAGGTTTTCGGAAACAACCCGCCCGATTGCTTTCGCCAGTTTTCTTAGTGAATCTGGATCCATTGATGCCATCAGGGGAATGAGTTCTTTCTGGCGAATGAACTCCATCTTGCGGCCCAAGTGATGTACCAAGTTGATGAAGATGTCTTCTTTTGTGTCGTAATAGATGTAGAGCTTGCCCATCGACACGCCGGCTTTCTTGGCGATTTCGCGGACGGTAGTGCCGTGGAATCCCTTCCTGGTAAAGAGTTGCAGGGCAGCTCGCTCGATTTCGAGCTTGTTCTTTTCGAATGTTCTGTCGAGCAGCTTCGGCACTTGTTTCCATCCTATTCCCAGGGATGTATGTTCGACATCAAAGCGAGCGCTCGTTCTCTTGGCCGACTTTTACTCCCGGCAACCGGGGGTTGTCAAGAAGAATTCTCAATGCCTTGCATCAGCTTTTTCGCTGGAATTCTCTCTGGAGTACCGCGTGCCGTCGGAACTTCGCCGACGTTGCCTTAAGGGATGCTTACGACTCTTCCAGGTCTGACTGCAGTTCGTCCTTGAGTAGTCCCATGGCTTCGAGCGCCTCGTAACTTCGCTCGGCCTCTTCGCGGTCGACGCAACTGATTGCGAAGCCGACGTGCACGATCACGTAGTCTCCGACCGACGCTTCCGGAACAAAGTCGAGGCAGGTCTCCCGCGTGATTCCGCCAAACTGAACGCGTCCCACGCGAATTCCGTTGTGCAATTCGCTGCTCACAATTTTCCCTGGAATCGCGAGACACACGTTAGGCAGCTCCTTTTTCGGAAGACTCACCTGCTCGGCGATTCTGCGGTTGCATAGGAGGGCACGATGCCGATCCGTTTTCCGAATTCGTGTGCAGCGGTTCGTTCCAAAGCTGCAGCTGCGCCACAGCTGCATCCACTAAGTGGCCGAGAGAAGCCTCGACTTGGGGGAGACAAAACCGTGCCCCAGTCCGAGTTGGCAGGTTGTAGGCCCAGCACGACGATGTCTTGAGAGTGAGTGGACATGAGGAAAAGAGCGGCGATCAGATCGACTAGACCCAATTGATGCACGCCGAGCTGCAAAACTGCGCGAATTCACGCCGCGAAACGCCGCGCGCCTGAAGCGCCGCCGGCAACAAGCTTCGGCTTGACCTCATCATCTGCCTCCCGGAAAATATCGCGGCAGGTTTCGGTGGGGCATTCGGCGGTATTCCTCGAATCGTGCCCCCCTTTACATCCGCTATCGGCCTCCCCTCAAATGTCGGAACCGTCCCTTCGTTTGCCCTTTTGAAAAATATGTTGCACAGGAGCAAAGGTGAAAACTGTGCAAAATTGAACAGTTTTGTTTTCTTCCGATTTATAGAATCCGCCCTGGGGTGCTTTGCATTTCAACTCTGCGAGAGGGTCCGTGGACAAGCACATGAAAAGCTCGAACTTTTCTACTGTGCTTTGGACGCGCGTTGCGCCGTATCTCGTCTGCGCAGCCAGCCTTGTCTCAGCCCCCGCCTCCCTACGCGCAGACCTCCCGCGCGACTCATTCGAGCCCCTCTGCGAGTCAGCCCAAGACAACGAAACTTCGGAAACCCCGCGCGGCCGGCGTTGCTGACTAGCAAGAGGAGGAAATTTAGATGAAAGGTTCAAGGATTCAAATTACGCAGTTGCTGTTGCTGGGATGCGTACTGATTTTTGTTCTGTCCATATCCACTCGGGCCGATGATTCGGCCGGCGTTTACAAGGCGAAGTGTGAGACGTGCCACGCCGCAGACGGATCCGGAAATACACCTGCCGGAAAGGCTACGAAGGCGCGGGATTTCGCATCACCCGAAGTGAAGGGCGAAACCGATGCCCAGCTCACCGAAATCCTGACGAACGGCAAGAACAAGATGCGGGCCTACAAGGGCAAGCTGACGGATGATCAGATCAAGGGACTCGTCGCCTACATGCGCGAATTCGCGAAGAAGAAGTAAGGTCGCGGCGGTCCGAGGCCCACACCACGGTTCGTGGACTCGTGCCATCGCATGACCGGGAGGACTTGTGGTCGGAATTCTCGTTTGTCAAATTGTCCTGAGCATCATACTTGCCGCCATCTTCTTGGTTCGCCCCTCTCTGACAACCGGCACGGCGTGGAAGATCGTGGCGTTCATCGGCTTGTGCGTGCTTCCGGCTCTGTGCATCGTGGGCGGAATGAATACGCACATGCAGCGGTCCGAGCAGACCAAATTCTGCATTTCGTGCCACGCCATGGAAAACTACGGAAAGAGCCTGTACCTGAACGATCCCAAATACATTCCCGCGCAACATTTCCAGAACCATCGCGTGCCGCCGGACATGGCCTGCTATGCCTGCCACACCGACTACACAATTTACGGCCCGTTCAAGGACAAGCTCAAGGGCCTAACCCGCATTTATCTGCAGTACGTCAGCACGCCCCCGAACCCGATTACCATACCCGGCGGATTCAAGAACGCCCAATGCTTGCATTGCCACGCCGGCGCCAGAGGTTTTGAGGAAAACCCCGTGCACTCGGCGATGATGAGCACGCTGACATCGAACCAGTTGTCCTGCATTTCAAGCGGCTGCCACGATTCGGCGCATGACGCATCGCAAGTAGATCAACTGAAAATGTGGAATCCCGGCCAATGAAACTAAGCCAAATTGGAATCCAGCGGTTGCTGCGAATCGCGAGTGTTCTGGTCATTTTGGGCTTGGGTCTCGAAATCATCAGCCTGCTCTGGTTCCATCCCCTCTCGTTCGTCCTGTTTGCCTTTATCGCTGCCTCGCTCATCGGTCTGGGGATTCTGGTCTACTTGGCGTCGCTCGTCTTTGCGGTTTCCCCACCTGGCGAGAACCGCGGATGAGGTGCGAGGACCAACCCTTCACTTCGAATAGCGAAGGCCTCCCGTTCTGAAGCCCGCTCGATCGAGAACCTTCGCCAGATATTTTTCATGATCCACGCCTTCGCGCCTTGGGATGGCGCGACTTGCTTCTCGTTACCTGGTTCGAGATTCTGCGGGAACCGCTGTTGCCGGCGGCGTGGCTCGGCGCGTCCCTTCTGACAGCCGCGTGCGGCCACCAGATAATCGCTCTCGGTTTCTCATTCGTGTTTTTCCTCACGGGGCTGCGGCTGATCCACAATGCCTTTCACTCCGCGCTGGGGCTCTCTCGCCGTGCAACCGATGTCGTGCTCTGGATCATGAGCGTGACGATGCTCGGATCGATGCACGCCGTGCAATTCAACCACTTACGACACCATCGACTCACGCTGAGCCCAGGAGATGTCGAAGGCCGGCACGCCGACATGCCGGCGTGGCGCGCGCTCCTGTTCGGTCCTATCTTTCCCATCCTGCTGCACGTTACGGCGCTTCGAGACGGCAATCGGAAGCTGCGTGCGACCGTCGTGGGAGAGTTGCTTCTGAGTGCCGTTTGGATTGCGCTCGTATTCAAGGGCTCGGACAGCAGCACGCTCCGCTACCACGTGAGCGCCATGGCCATCGGGCAGTGCCTGACTGCATTCTTCGCGGTGTGGACGGTCCATCACCACTGCGACCGTACCCATTACATCGCGCGAACATTGCGCAACAAAATCAAAAACAGAATTACGTTCAACATGTTCTTGCACATCGAGCATCATCTCTTTCCGCGCGTCCCGACGTGTCATCTGCCGGAACTCTCGCGCCGTATCGACCGCGTAGCGCCTGAACTGAAGAGCAGGACCGTCTTTTGAGCCATCTGTACGAACGTTTTTTGGGGAGGTACTACAATGCAGGTGCAATTGCCGGTCTGGCTCTGGGTGCTCGGGCGCATCCTGTTTGTCTCTTATTTTGTAGCGATGGGTACCAGTCACATTCTTAAGTTTCGGGATCACTCAGCGCACCTCGCCCGCAAACACGTACCTCTCCCCCGCGTGGTCACCGTACTCACATTTGTGATGATGGTCGGTGGTGGCATGTCGATCCTTTTCAATTGGCACCCGGTGCTGGGAGCCGTTTTGTTGTTCGGCATCATCTTTCCGGCACCGTTCTACTTGCACCGCTTCTGGAACGAAACGGATTGGTACATGCGTCTCAGCGAATTCCCATGGAGTTCAGAGTTGGTTTTGAGATGGCTCTTCAGTCCGCCACTTTACAAGGACTTGAGAGAATCTCGGAATTCAACACTCGAGTGCTTGGAGGCGTGGTCCACAGCCTGTCCCAGCGGACTTCACCAAGAGTCAGGTGGGGCATTCGAGTTTGCGGACAACAAGCGGCTATACGCACTTCAGTGAAGCGTTCAAGCGTGAAACTGTTGAGCGTTTGGCAGCAAAATTGATGTTTTGTACCCAAGCTGTTTAGTTGTACTCAATTGAAATCGCAGCTAAAATGTATAAACTGAATCGGTTGTAGCGAAGTAGTTCCGCGTTTTCGATGGGCCTGTAGCTCAGGTGGCTAGAGCGCGCCCCTGATAAGGGCGAGGTCGGTAGTTCAAGTCTACCCAGGCCCACCAATCTCCGCCGCTGGTAGGGCTACGAGCCGGAGATTCACTCCCGCCGCACAGGGATTCTTGTAATAAAGTCTAGCGCCGCGAGTAATAATTCTCGCGGTTATGGAAGTCCGCTCGACAGTGCCGTTGCTTTACAATGGGAAACATAAAGTTCGAGGACGAAAAGGGGTGGATATGAGAAAGGCAGTTGTTCTCATGGGGCTCGCTGTGTCCTTCGTTTTCGCTGCACCCGCAATGTTTGGGCAACGGATTCCGGATCTTGCTTCGCCGAAAAACTATCAGCTCACCATTTCCCCGGATTTCGCGAATGAAACCTTCGCAGGCGATGAAACCATCCAAATCGATCTTCTGAAACCATCGGCGTCCATCACCTTGAACGCGGCAGAGATCAAGTTTGCGGAAGTGACGATCTCCGCCAGCGGCAAGACCCAGACCGCTCAGGTGGCTCCTGACGAAAAGAACGAGATGGTCACGTTTACGGTGGCAGAGCCGCTCACAGCCGGGCCAGCCGAAATCCACATCCACTACAGCGGCATTCTCAACGGCCAGCTCCGCGGCCTCTATCTCAGCAAGGCAAACAATCGCAAGTACGCAATTACCCAGCTTGAGAATACCGATGCGCGGCGCATGTATCCGTCATTCGACGAACCTTCCTACAAAGCCACATTCGACATCACTGCAATTATTGACAAAGGCGACACCGCAATTTCGAATGGCAAAATTATCTCCGACACGCCTGGACCTGGTGATGGCAAGCACACGCTGAAGTTTTCCACTACGCCCAAAATGTCGTCCTATCTTGTCGCGCTCGCTATCGGCGACTGGGAGTGCCTGGAAGGCAGCGCCGACGATATTCCCATTCGCGTCTGCGGAGTTCCCGGCAAAAAGCAGTATGCCGGGTTCGCCCTGGAAGGCGCGGAATACACCATGAAGTTTTACAATCGTTATTTCGCCATTAAATATCCGTACGGCAAGCTCGATATCCTGGGTGTCGCAGATTTCTCCGCCGGCGCCATGGAAAATACGGCGTGCATCATCTCTCGCGACTTGCTGTTTGTGGATCCCAAGGAATCTTCTTATTTTCTCCGAAAGATTGTGGCACAGGACCTTGTCGCTCACGAAATGGCCCATCAGTGGTTCGGCGACCTGGTCACCATGAAATGGTGGGACGACATATGGCTCAACGAAGGCTTCGCCACCTGGATGTCGTTCAAGCCCATCGAAGCTTGGAAACCTGAGTGGAATTTGCAGACTGAGGCCGTCAGTTCGAGCACCGGGGCCATGGACACCGACTCGCTAAGCTCCACTCGCGCGATCGAAGCTCACGCCGAAACTCCTGCGCAAATTCAAGAGTTGTTTGACAGCATCACCTACAACAAAGCAGCAGCCGTGCTTGCCATGGTGGAAGGCGATGTCAGCGAAGAAGTTTTTCGCAAAGGGGTCAACTCCTACCTCGCCAAGTATTCTTACTCCAACGCGACTTCGGAAAATTTCTGGAATGAAATTACCCAGGTATCGCATCAGCCCGTGGACAAAATTATGGAGACCTTCGTAAAGCAGCCCGGTGTCCCGCTGGTGACTCTCCGAACGGTCTGCGAGGGCGGCAAAACGAAGGTGACGTTATCTCAGCAACGCTATTTCTCCGATCGCTTCACATTTGAAGCTGGTTCGAAAGAACATTGGCAAATTCCGGTTTGTTTGAAAGCAGGGAAAGATGAGAAGTGCCAACTCCTGGCCTCCAAAGAACAGCAAGTCATACTGCCAGGATGCGGAGCTGCAGTCTTTGGCAATGCGGGCGCGCGCGGTTACTACCATTCGGGTTACGATGCGGAAAACTTGAAGAGGATTTCCTCCTCTGCCGAACGCACGCTTTCGCCCGGCGAGCGATATTTGCTCCTGAACGATGTGAGTGCGCAGGTGAGCTTGAACCGTCTTTCGGCGGGCGATGTATTGGCGCTTGCGCAGGACATGAAAGACGATACCTCCACTGCGGTAATCAATTATCTCTCGAACCAACTCATATTTGGTGGCGATTACCTCGTCACAGATGCGGATCGCGCGGAATACCAGGCATGGGTCCGGGCCACGTTCAACCCTGTCGCCGATAAACTCGGTTGGGCTTCCGCTCCCGATGATTCGGACGAAACGCGAGCCCGCCGCGCCGCCCTGTTCACCATACTTGGTTTGACAGGACACGATCCCAAGATCATCCAGATGTCGAAGGATATGGTCGACAAGGCTCTTGGCGGCGAACCCGTTGACCGTGCCATGCTTTCCGCCGCGCTGCGTATCACCGTGCGTGACGGCGATGCGGCGTTGTACAACAGGATCTTGGGTCACTTCGCCCAAATAAAAAGTCAGGACGAATTTATCCTGTTCGGCGAGGCGTTATGCCTCTTCGGCGATCCCGTGCAGCTGACGCGTACTCTGAATTTCGCAATCTCTCCCATGATGCGCGCTCAGGACGCACCCCAGGTAATCGGTGCTGTAATGGCGAACCCCGCGGGTCACCAGGTTGCATGGGACTTTGTCCGCCAGCACTGGACCGAGGTCCAGGCCAAGCTCAGCAACTATTCCGATGCTTCTGTGGTGCGAAGCACCAGCGCCTTCTGCGATACGGCCATGCGTGATGAAGTGCAGCAATTCTTCGCCGAGCACAAGATTCCCGCAGCCGAACGCGAGTTGAAATTGGCGCTGGAACAAATCAACGTTTGCATCGACGTACGCACGCACCAGCAACCGCTTCTGCAATCCTGGCTTCAGCAGCATCAACCCAGCGTCGCAGGTAATTCGCCAGGAGCGAACTGATCGCCGCATCGCCTCGACCAGATTAAGGAAGGCACGGTTCGAGGTCGATCCATCCGTTCGGTGGGCGACTCGCTGTCCGTTTCAGCGACATTGCATCCCGCAATCGGGCAAACGCCCGGCCTACTCGGACTCTGTCTTATCACTAAGTCTTTTTTCTACACGGAAATACACTCGGACCGCAGAGGCACGAAACTTGCTTGAGATTTCCCAGGCAATTTTCCCCTCGTAAATAAGCGGCGGCATAGGAGGCCTCATGGCAAAGCTCGAGCGAATACGGGAATCCATGGAAGGAAATCTCGATCCCGAATACTTGAAACAGCGAGAACAGGGAGGCTGGCGCCTAGTCGGCCTCGAATGGGAACGAGAGACAGAAGCCGACGCTCCGCACGAGGCAACGACAATAGAAAGCGCTCCGTTTGGTACGCGGGTCTCCGGAGATTGCGAACACTTGGAGGAAAACCCTCCGGAAATGCAGTTCCTGCTGTCCATGATGGAATTAATTATCCAGGATATTTCTTTGACCAAAGTCGCCGAAGAACTCAATAAGAAAGGCTTCCGCACTCGCAATGGAGACGACTGGGGTCCCGTCGCGGTTTTCAACATGCTCCCGCGCCTCATAGAATTGACGCCGAAAATCTTCAAGAGCCAGGAATGGGTCGAACGCCGGAAACAGCTCTCTCTCGTCTATTAGCCCTCAGATTCCGCCAGTATTGACAGAAAGGCATTTCTCCAAATAGAGTTAGCGGCGCTAGCGGCTACATCCTAGCGGCGTATCTATTCGGTGACCAGGTAAACTGTCGAAGGTCATTTTCTTGGGAGGCAGACATGCGCAATTCCGGTTACATTTTCTCAAGCATTTTAGTTCTCGCAGTTTTGATGATTAGTGTGTTTCCCGCACACGCGCAAGGGCAGGCAGCATCCTCAAGTAATGTACCTGTCACTACCTACGTTACCGTTCTCGGTCCCAAATACACGGCGCCTCCCGCTCTTAGCAAGAATGATGTGATCGTCGAAGAGGGAAAACAGAAGAAAGAAGTGACCAACTGGGTTCCGGCTCAGGGCGACAAGGCTGGGCTTTTGCTCGCCATCGTCATCGACGATGCAGATACCGTGGACCTTGGCAGCCAACTCGGCGATTTGAGGAATTTTGTAACGTCACAACCGGATACAACGAACATCGGAGTGTTCTACGCCAGCAATGGCACCATCCAAACGGCTTCCCAATTCAGTAAGGACCACGAAGCCGTTGCGAAGAGTTTGCGACTCCCGCTTGCGTATGGCGGCGCATATTCCAGCATCTATCTTTCCGTCATGAACCTGATAAAGGGTTGGCCTAACACCGGCGCCCGGCGCGAGATTTTGCTGATTGCCGACGGCATCGACCGGTTCCGTGGCAGTTATCCCACCAGCCCGGATGTTGACTCCACGATCGACAACGCTCAGAAAGCCGGCGTCATGATTCATACGCTCTATGCCGCTGGTGTGGGACGCGCCGGACGGAATTCGTTCCGTGTCACTCTGGGACAAAGCGCTCTGTCTCAGATAGCGGATACCACGGGCGGGGAAGCCTTCTTCCAGGGGTTTAACACACCTATATCGTTCGGCCCCTATCTTCAACAGCTAGATTTGGTCCTCAAGAATCAATACTGGCTGACGTATGCGACCGATCGCTCGAAGAAGGCTAAGGGTGAGCTCCGGAAATTCCGCGTTCGAACCGAACAAAAGGGCGTTGAAATCTCGTCTGCAGATAGAATCTTCGTCCCTGGCCCCTAAGGATCTTCGGGCTTGACCTCGGGCTCGGCAGCGGACCTACACGGCGAAAGGCGGCACAGCCGCCAGTTCCTGAGGCAAATCACTTTGCACGAGGATGGCGTGCTCGCGAAGAGTCCGGCCGCCCAGCCAACACCATAATAGTGGAGAGGGAAGTCGCGCAGAGAATTTCCTCCCCGCCGTTCACTACGAAAACGTCCGCGGCGCAAATCTTCAGTGTCTTGCCCGAACGCACCACGCGTCCGCGAGCGATTAGAGCATCGCCCTCGGCAGGCGCCACCAGATTGATTTTGTACTCCACGGTGAGCACGCTGGAATCCGGAGCCATCAGGCTGTAGGCGGCGTATCCCGAAGCGCTGTCGGCGATTGCGGCGGTGACGCCCGCGTGGAAGTATCCGTGCTGCTGCGTGAGTTCGGATCGATGCGCCACTCTGATTTCACAATGGCCCGAAGCTAGTCCCGTCAATTCAGCGCCGAGATGTTTCATTAAGCCTTGGCGAGCGAAGCTGTCCCGGACGTGCTGGAGGGCAGGATCTGGGGCGGAATTTCCCTTTGCCGTCAGTTTGTCTGTAGACATTGGCTGAGCCAGATTAGCAAGTCGCCGGATTCTAGGATGAAAAAAAATAAATGAGGATGCAAACAAAAAGCCCCGGCTCGATTTGCATCGAACCGGGGCTTGCGTTTGTCTGCAAACTCTTTGATATCGGATGAGACTTACCAGAACCCGTCCGGCCCATTGAGTGCTTCTCAACTCGACAAGTCGAGAAGAGAAACGGACCGAGCTCCCGAGATCCTAAGATCCGGGATGAAGAGTCGTGCCTGCTACCGAAGCAGGTCGTACTCCCTTTTCTTTTAGAAAGGAGGTGATCCAGCCGCAGGTTCTCCTACGGCTACC
>JBEKHP010000015.1:0-85936 GCA_050012235.1 Candidatus Acidiferrales bacterium
CCGAACAAATTTGCGATGTCGGTGCGCACGCCGGTGGGCGTGAACGGGTTTATTACGCCGTGGAATTTTCCCATGGCCATTCCGTCGTGGAAAATTATGCCTGCGCTGATTTGCGGGAACACGGTGGTGATTAAGCCGGCGGAAGACACTCCGCTTTCGACCTACAACTTGATTCACGTGCTGGCGGAAGCGGGGCTGCCGCCGGGCGTGTTGAACATCGTGTCGGGCAAGGGCACGGTGGTGGGCAAAGCGATTCTGGAGAGCAAAGGGACGCAACTGATCAGCTTTACCGGGTCAACGGAAGTGGGGCGCATCATCAGCGAGGCTTGCGCGCCGACTTTTAAGAAGTGCCATCTGGAAATGGGCGGGAAGAACATCATCATTGTGATGGACGACGCGAATCTGGACCTGGCGGTGGACGGCGCGATTTGGGGCGGGTTTGGAACCAGCGGGCAGAGGTGTACGGCGGCGAGCCGCGTCGCGGTGCAGAAGAAAGTTTACGGCGAGTTTGTGACGAAATTTGCGGAGCGCGCGAAATCGCTGCGCGTCGGCAACGGCCTGAATGCGGCGACCGACATGGGGCCGTGCATCAACGAACAGCAACTGAAGACGGTGATGAGCTACGTCGAGATTGGGAAGAACGAAGGCGCGAAGCTGGCGGCGGGCGGGCACAGATTGCAAGACGGCGATTTGGCGCGCGGGTATTTTCACGAGCCGACCATTTTCAGCGATTGCGATGCGAAGATGCGGATTTGTCAGGAAGAGATTTTCGGGCCGGTGGTCAGCGTGATTCCGTTTGACACGCTGGACGACGCGCTGGCGATTGCGAATGGCGTGCAATACGGCTTGTCCGCCGCGATTTACACGCGCAATGTGAACAACGCGTTTCGCGCGCAACGCGACCTGCAGACGGGGATTGTGTACGTCAACGCACCCACGATTGGCGCGGAGACGCATCTGCCCTTCGGCGGAATCAAAAACACAGGCAACGGCCATCGCGAATCCGGCGAAGCCGCCCTGGACTTCTACTCCGAGTGGAAGACTATCTACATCGACTACTCCGACCGCCTCCAGCGCGCGCAAATCGACAACGCCGACTAAACACAAACATGATGAAGAATTGCGGTCGCGATGGGTTACGGCAAGGAGCCGGGGGCGATGCCTTGCTTGCGGGCGGTGTCTTCGGTAGTGCTGATTTGATCCTGGAGCAAGACTTGGTGGAGGCTGAGCTGCTTCAGGAAATCGGCGGTGAAACCTCCGCCGAACCTTGTTTCGGGGATGATCTTCGTGTTTTGCGCGGCGGCTTCTTGATGCATCGCGGCTTCGGTGTCCCGCGTCGCGGTGAGGTCGGCTTGCAAGTCGGCGAGCGCGTCGCGCGTCGCGGCGATGCGCTGTTGCGGAGTGAGCGTCGAAAGGTCTGCGGCGCTCGGCGGATTGTCGGCGGCGCGGCGCAAAACGCCGGGGTCGATGGCGTTTGCGCGCGCGCGTTCCTCGAGGCCGGCAAGTTGCGCGTCGAGATCGGCGCGCTGCTGCAAGAGTTGCTGGATCTGCGCGTCGGTGGTGATGCCGTCGGCGGGCGCGTAAATGTCGAGGCCTACGGTGAGGCTGGGAGTTGACGGGCCGGGCGCAGCGTCGGATGCGCGAAAATTCCGCAAATTCTGCACTTGCTCATCGATGCTCGCAATCTGCGAGCTGACCGAACCGTACTGCTGCGCGTACCACGCCGGGTCCTGATCCGGAGAAAGCGGCGTGGTCAAGGCTTGCGGCACGAGAATTGTCGGTGCAATGCCCGGCTGGGTTGCGGGCTTCGCCGGGACGTCAGGCGACGCGTTCCCAACGGTGGAGGCACTATAGTTTTTCCTCAGCGATTCCACGTCCTCGTTCGTGTAAACCTTCTTCGGGCTCGTTTGGTTCGGTTGCGCAGCGCTGGCGGTCGCAGCGGTGGCAGGGGCGGCCTTGTCTTTGTCCCCGCCGTCCGCGAAAGGACGAGCAGCGAGACACGTAACGGAAACGGCGCAAAGTAAGCCAGCGAATAACACGATGCGGCTAGCGCAGAGGGGACGCGAGCAAGCGTTCATGAATAACCTCACAAAAGTAGGATGGAATGTTACACGCGGAGGTAGCGACTGTAAATTGAGATTGTGCGCCGGTGGTGACTTCCTATGTACTGGTACGGCCGAAAGGCTTAGTACGGAATCGCGGCGAATTCGCGGGTAGATCGGCCGCACGCATGGCGTTTTAACGCGCGCGACCAAGCCAGAAGTCTCCCACGAAACTCATTCGTAACGCAGAGCGATCATGGGGTCCACGGCGATGGCGCGTCGAGCAGGGATGTAGCACGCTGCGACCGCGACGAGCAGAAGAAGCATCGCGGCGGCGGCGAATGCGGCAGGGTCGTAGGCGCCGACTCCGAAAAGCAAGCTGGCCATCAAGCGCGTGAGGCCGAAGGCTGCGGCGATGCCGATGGCGGTTCCGAGCACGGCGAGCTTTACGCCGTGGCCGACGACGAGGCGAAGAACGTCGCGGCGTTGCGCGCCGAGGGCCATGCGGATGCCGATTTCGTGGGTCCTTTGCTGGACGCTGTAGGAGATGACGCCGTAAATTCCGATGGCTGCGAGCAGAAGGGCAAGGGCGCTAAAGAGTCCGAGAAGCACGAGCGTGATGTGGCGAGTGGCTACGGAATCGTCCACCAGTTGTTTCATGGTGTTGACGTTGAAGACCGGCTGGTCTTTGTCAATGCTTGCAACTGCGTCACGAACAGCCGGAGTGAGGCTCGCGCGGTCAGTTGCGGAACGCAGCACCAGGAACATATCGTTCGGGTGACTCTGCTGAAGTGGCAGATACAGCTCTAGGCGGGACGGATTGGACAGGCCGTA
Organism: Candidatus Acidiferrales bacterium; assembly: GCA_050012235.1. Taxonomy (GTDB): domain Bacteria; phylum Acidobacteriota; class Terriglobia; order Acidiferrales; family UBA7541; genus Palsa-295. Next base: position 2,877 of record JBEKHP010000015.1, read on the forward strand.
AAGTTTTGTGTCGCCCACGACGCCGATAATCTCTATCCACGGCTCCGTCGATCCGGGATGGCCGAAGTGAAAGCGTTTGCCGGTGGGGTCTTCGCTGGGCCAAAAGCGGCGCGCCATGGTGGCGTTGATCAGCGCCACTTGCGGAGCTGTGTCGGTGTCCGCGCCGGTGAAATTCCGTCCGCGCAGCAGGGGAATGCTGAGCGCGTCGATGTAGCTCGGCGAGACCATGTGGAAGTCGGGATGCGGAAACTTTCCCGGGTCGGGAGTGGGCAAGCCTTCCATTGTGATGTCAGCCCGATTGTGATTGCCTGACAAAGGGAGAACGGTCCCGAGAGCCGCGGTATCTACGCCAGGCAACGCGCGAACTTTATCGAGAACTTGCCGCCAGAAATTCCGAGTTGTTTCCGGTTGGGAGTACTGCGCGGTGCGCAAATTTATTTCCATGGTGAGTACCCGCTCGGGCCGAAATCCGGGATCCACCTGCAGCAGACGATACATACTTTTCATCATTAGGCCCGCGCCGACGAGAAGGACGAGAGCGAGCGCTGTCTCGGCCATCACCAGCAGGCCACGCAAGCGATGCTGCGCGGCGCTGGCTGTGGAGCTTCGACCACCGTCCTTCAATGTTTCCTGGACGTGCGGCCGCGAAGCTTGCCAGGCTGGAACGAGACCGAAGGCGATGGCAACGAATACGACCATCACGGCGCTGAAGAGCAGGACGCTGCGGTCCATTCCGATGTGGTTTGGATGGAATTGCAACCTGCGCAGGCCTTCGATTCCGAGTGCTCCGAAGAGAATTCCTAATCCGCCGCCGAGGAAGGCGAGTAGAAAACTCTCGGTGAGCATCTGACGGATTAGCCGCTCGCGACTCGCGCCGCAGGCTTGGCGGACGGCAATCTCTCTGGCACGGGCCGCTCCACGCACGAGAAACAAGTTGGCGACGTTGACGCAGGCGATGAGGAGAACAAACACAACGGCGCCAAAAAGTACAAGTATTGGCGAGCGACTGTCGCCTATTAGATCGTCTCGGAGGGTAGCCATGCTGATTCCGACGCCGCTATTTGTGGCGGGATACTCTTTTCGGAGATTTGCGGCAATCGTGTCCATTTCCGCTTGGGCCTGGAGTAAGGTGGCACCGGACGCGAGCCGGCCGAGAGCGTCCATGTCTCCGCGGTCTCCGCGGTCCGCCATATCTGCATCCCCGGCCCAGACGCCAATGGGAGCCAGCACGTCCGCCTTCTCGGGAAGCCGAATGTTCGGAGGAAGGACGCCGATGGTGGTGAAACTTCGGCCGTCGAGCGTGATGCTTTTCCCGACGGCATTGGGATCTGCGCCCAAATGGGACTGCCACAAAGCGTAACTTAAAAGAACGACGGGCGCAGTGCCGGGAGCGTCTTCGGATGGCAGGAAATCCCGGCCGAGAACGGGCCGCACACCCAACATCGAGAGGCAATTCGCTGACACGGCATAGCCGCTGATATTTTCAGGTTGAGCGACACCCGACAAATTGAACTCCCGGTTGTTGATGGCAGCCATTTGGCCGAAAGTTCTGCTCTGTTTTCGCCAATCGAGAAAATCAGGATAGGAAGGAGAATGAGGCCCCACGCTCTGCGTCGTTTCCCTGAGAACGATCAGTTGCTGAGGATTCGCGTACGGCAGAGGGCGAAGGAGCACAGCGTTGACGACAGAAAAGATGGCGGTGTTTGCGCCAATACCGAGGGCGAGAGTGAGGACAGCGACGGCGGTGAAGCCGGGGTTTTTGCGGAGCATGCGGGCGCCGTAGCGCAAATCCTGGAAGAGGGAATCGAGCCAGGCGCCGGCGCGGACTTCGCGGACTTGTTCTTTCACTTGCTCGACGCCGCCTAGTTCGATTTGTGCTGAGCGGCGCGCTTCTTCCGGGCTGATACCTTGGCGTATTTTTTCCTCGGCCAGCAGATCGACGTATCCGCGTACTTCCGTATCGAGTTCCTGGTCGTTTGGGCGCTTGCCGAATATGTTTCGCATGAAGCTGATCAGGCGCGAAAACATGGGCATGTTTCGACCTCCGAATTAGGTGTGCTTCATTCGTACCTTAGGGCTTCCATGGGATCGACCCTTGCTGCGCGCCAGGCTGGGATGCAACTTGCCAGTGAGGCCGCCACAAATATCGCCGCCACAGCTGCGATCAGCAGGACTGGGCTATCCAGCTGGACGCCGATTAGCAAACTCCGCAGCAGCTTCGCAATGCCGAAGGCTGCTATGAGGCCCGCCGCGCTTCCTAGGATCACGAGTCTCAATCCCTGCCACAACACCGAACTGAGCGCATCGCGGGGGTGGGCGCCGAGCGCGAGCCGCAGGCCAATTTCCTTTGTGCGCATGACGACGTTGCGGGAAAGAAGGCCATAGAGGCCCAGAGCTGTGAGGAGCAAAGCCACAGCGGCGAAGCAGGCAGAGAGAGCCATCAGCATGCGCTCTTGCCGCAGGTGCTCGGCCAGCAACTGGTTGAACGTGAACACTGTCGGCGCGGGAGCTGCCGGCGCGACTTTACGAACAGCAGACCGGATCGCAGTTGTCGCTATCTGCGCGTTGCTGCTGCGGACGAGTACAAAAAATATGACGCCAACTCCATTCTGAGGAACCACCTGGTAAATGGCTCGCTCTGGTGGTTGATGTAGCGATTGGAAGTGTGCGTCGGCCGCCACGCCGATTACCCGGCAGGTATCCTTGGGGTCTGCTTTGGTTTTTCCGTCGAGGGCCGGATCGTTTCCGCCCGCGAATACGAAACGGCCCACCGTTTCTTCGCCGGGGAAGAAGTTCTGCGCTGCTGAAGCGCTGAGAACGCAGACTGGGGCGCCACCGATATCGGCGCGCGCGAATCCGCGGCCCTTAAGGATGGGAGTTCCTATGGTCGCGAAGTAATCGGCGCTGACTGCTTCCTGCCACGTTTGCATGTCGGGGTGCAGAACGCCTTTTTGGTCCAGCGAATAGTAGTGGGCCGCACTCCACCAGCCGTGCAACGGGGGCTGAGACATTACAGCGGCGGAGTCCACGCCCGGTGCGGCACCGAGAGTGTCTACGATCTGCTGTGCGAGTTGAGTCGCAACGGCGGGGGTCACTTTAGTCTCCATCAAATTGACCGCTGCCAGAACTACTCCTTGTGGACGGAAGCCGGAATCTGCGAGCAGTAAACGAAAGAACGAGGTACCGAGAAGCGAAGCGGCTGCCATCAATACGACGCTAACGGCCACTTGTACCGGGACGATCCATCGTCCGAGAGCCTTCGAGGTTGAGCCAGTGCCGCCTTCCTTGAGTCCGAGGATCGGAGCCACGCGGCTAGCGCGCACCGCGGGCCAAGCGCCGGCTGCGAGAGCCGAGAGGACGCTTATTCCGGCGGTGAAGACGAAAACGGCCGCCTGGGGAGCAGCGTCGAGTGGAGGCGGCTGTCCTATCGCCGCCAGCATAGCGACGAGCGATTTTGCACCGGCCCATCCCAGTGCAATACCTGCCATCAGACCGAAGAAGGTGACCAGGCCAACTTCACACATTGCTTGTCGAAACAAGCGACGCCTGGACGCACCGAGCGCGCTGCGCACAGCAAACTCGCGAAGCCGACTGCTGACCCTTGCAAGGACGAGCAGGGCGGTGTTCGCGCAGCAAAGGAGCAGGACAAGGCCCACGAGAATCTCAAGCACGACGAGCGGACGTCCGTAGGTGAACCTCAGGAAGGAGCGTCCGGAACCTCCACGCTCGACGCCGATTCGAAAAGTGGCGAAGAATCCGCCGAGAAACCGGTGACTGGGGTCCGCGTCCGCGCGAACAGATTCCTCTGTAGTGCGGAGGTTGGCCTCCGCGAGACGCAGAGACGCACCAGGTTTCAACCTGCCGATCACCGTCAACCAAAACCGGCCCGGTGCGTGCCTTAAGGGATGCGGAGCGTTCAGAATTTCCTCAAACGAGAGAGGCAAGATGATGTCGGGAGGCTGGCCAATGGCCACGCCTTGGAAACCTGCGGGGAGCACACCGATCACGGTGACTTCTGTTCCATTGATGCTTAGGGAGCGGCCGACCACATTCGTATCGGCGTGAAAATGCTGCTTCCAAAAGGGGTAGCTTAGGACGGCCTGATATCCGTTTGGGCCCCCGGCGATCTGATCGTCTGCGTCGCTGAAAAAACGTCCGAGAAAAGGCTGCAGTTCGAGGACGCGGAACCCGTTACCAGACATGAGTTCGCCTTCAACGTTAGTAGCGAGGCCGTCTTCCTGAGCCGTGAGAGTGCCTCCGCCGCCCCAGGCGAGAAGGTCTTGATCAACGTCCTCGTGCTTGCGGAGCGCGTCGTAAAGCGGACCGGAGAGGCCGAAGTCGTGTGCGCCGGAGCGGAACGTGTAACGGACCAATTGCTGCGGGTTGGGGACGGGGAGGCTTTCCAGGATGACGGCGTAGGTGAGGGTGAAAATCGCGACGTTGGCGCCGATGCCGAGGGCGAGGGTGAGGACGGCGACGGCGGTGAAGCCGGGGTTTTTGCGGAGCATGTGGGCGCCGTAGCGCAAATCCTGGAAGAGGGAATCTAGCCAAGCACCGGCACGGGCTTCGCGCACTTGTTCCTTTACTTGCTCGACGCCGCCTAGCTCTAGGCGAGAGGTTCGTCGCGCTTCGTCGGGATTGGCGCCGGCGCGGATTTTTTCTTGCGTCAGGAGGTCGGCGTAAGAACGGACTTCGTCGTCGAGGTCGCGGTCGGCGCGGTGTTTGGCGAAGATATTTCGGAAGAAGTTTTTTATTCGCGATAGTGCGGGCATAGGTTCTGCTCCTTGTTGCTGCGCGAACTTAGGAAGCTTCCAGGGCGCGGGCGATAGCCAAGGAAATTCGGCCCCAGCGCTGGGTTTCTGAGTTGAGCTGCCGGCGGCCGGCTCGAGTTAGGCGGTAAAACTTGGCGCGGCGATTATTTTCGGACTCGCCCCAGGAAGAGACGAGCCAGCCTTCTTCTTCCATGCGATGGAGAGCGGGGAAGAGGGAGCCGGGCTTGACTTGGAAGGTGCCTTTGGTGAGTTGTTCGATGCGGCGAGAGATGCCGAGGCCGTGCATTTGGTCCAGGGCGAGGGATTTCAGAATCATCATGTCGAGGGTGCCTTGGAGAAGATTGGTTTGGTCATCGTTCCGATCTGGGGACATGTTTCTCCTATAGACGATCTGTAGGAAAATACGTTAGCTCGTATAGAGAGTCAATAGGAAGTTTATTTGAGGCCCCGCCCTTCCAAGGCGCCGATCGGGAGATCGGCGTTCCCGGGGAGGCGCGGTTGACATGACGGGGGCGTGCGGTCACAATCGGCGCGCATGGTGACGCGCCGGCTTTTGCCACCCGATGGGACTTCTGCTCGACTCCGCACTGGCGTGTGAAATTCAAGTTTGACTGAAAGAGGAACAGCGATGATTCGACGCGCTACGTTTATTTTGCTGGGTATTTTGCTGGGCATTCTGATTATGGTTTCGCCGCTGGGGCTTGCGGCGCAGAGTGCTGACTCGCGCCAAATGCTTGCGACGGTTTCGGCGGAGAGTTCTGCAGGAGGAGCATGCTACACGGCGGGCGTTCCCGACGAGCAAGGGGGGCACGGATTCGACCTGGCGAATCTGGACCGCTCGGTTTCTCCATGCGATGACTTCTTTCAATTTGCGGACGGCGGGTGGGTGAAGAGCCATCCGATTCCGGCGGCGTATCCGTCGTGGGGCACGTTCAATAAATTGCATGAAGACAACGAGAATGCGCTGCAAAAGATCCTGGAAAAGGCTGCGGTGGACAAGAGCGCTGCGGCGGGCTCGAACTGGCAGAAGATTGGGGATTTTTATGCGAGCTGCATGGACGAGGCGGCAATCGAAACGGCGGGAATTACGCCGCTGCAGCCGGATCTCCAGATCATCGCGAACATAAATGATGCGAAGACGCTGCAAGCGGCGATCGCGTCGTTGCAGCGTCAAGGCGTGGGCGCGGTTTTCGGTTTCGATTCAGAGCAGGATTTCAAGAACAGCACGCAAGAAATTGCGGGGGCGCGGCAGGGCGGGCTGGGGATGCCGGACAGGGATTACTACACCAGGGACGACGAGAAATCGGTGGCGTTGCGGGCGGCGTACGTGCAGCACGTGACCAATATGTTCAAGCTAGCCGGCGATGACGATGCCAAGGCGGCCGCGGAAGCGAAAACGGTGATGGACATTGAGACGTCGCTGGCGAAGGCGTCGATGACTAACGTCGAGCGACGCGATCCGGAACACGTTTATCACAAGATGACTCTGGCGCAGCTTAAGGAACTGACCCCGCATTTTCAGTGGACCGAATATTTTGCGGAAGTAGGCGCGCCTTCCGTTTCGGACATGAATATCGGTCAGCCCGAGTTCTTCAAAGCGATGGATGCTTCGTTGACTTCGGTTCCGCTGGCGGATTGGAAGGTTTATTTGCGATGGCACCTGATTCATAACGCGGCGCCGGGACTTTCGTCAAAATTTGTGGATGAGAATTTTAATTTTTATGGCAAGGCGCTTGTGGGAACCAAGGAACTGCTGCCGCGATGGCGGCGGTGCGTGCAGGCGACCGACAGAAGTTTGGGGGAGGCGCTGGGACAGTATTACGTGAAGGAGAATTTTCCGCCGGAAGCGAAGGCGAAAGCCATAGCGATGGTGAAGAATCTGATGGCGGCTTTGCGCGACGATCTGGCCACGCTGGATTGGATGAGTCCGGAGACGCGGAAGCAGGCGGCGGTGAAGCTCGATGCCATCGCGATCAAGATCGGGTATCCGGATAAATGGCGGGATTATTCGGCGTTTAAGGTGGATCGCGGGCCGTACGCGTCCAACGTAATTCGCAGCGGACAATTTGAGGTGGCTCGGGAACTGGCGAAGATTGGGAAGCCGGTTGATCGCACGGAGTGGGGCATGACACCGCCGACGGTGAATGCCTACTACAACCCTTCGATGAACGAGATCGTGTTTCCGGCAGGGATTTTGCAGCCGCCTTTTTACGATGCGAAGCGCGACGATGCGATGAACTACGGCGGCATCGGAGTGGTGATTGGGCACGAGATGACGCACGGCTTTGACGATGAAGGCGCAAAATTCGACGCGCAGGGGAATTTGAAAAACTGGTGGACTCCGCAAGACCTGGCGAATTTTAAGGCGCGTGGAGATTGCGTCGCGAAACAGTTTGACGAATTCGAAGTGGAGCCGGGGCTGCATGAGAACGGGAAGCTAGTGGAAGGGGAGAGCATCGCGGACCTGGGCGGGTTGACGATTTCTTATGCTGCGATGGAGAAATCGTTCAACGGAAAAGAGCCGGAGAAAATTGACGGCTTTACGGCTGAGCAGCGATATTTCATTGCGTTTGCGCAGATATGGGCGGGAAGCAATCGTCCTGAATACGCGCGAATGATAGTGGCAACAAACCCGCATCCGCTGGGGCGGTATCGCACGAACGGGCCGGTTTCCAACACGCCGGCGTTTGCGAAGGCGTTTGGGTGCAAGGCGGATTCGCCGATGGTTCGGGCGGAAGCCTTGCGGTGTCGCATTTGGTGACGATAGCCGAGGGTCAAAGCTTAGCCTTTTGCTGAAGGACTGCAAACTGCAGTGTGTGTTTTCTACGCGGTGTAGCTGCCATGCACAACCTCTTGGTGCGTCGCGGTTGACGCTTTCCGGTTCACCGACTAAACTGAAATATATGGATGGGCTGCTACGAAACAGCGGCGGCCTGGGAGTTAACCTGCGTTACATATGAGTCCGACGGTCCTGCAACAGAAACGACATCAGCAGATACTGACCGATGTGGTGCGTACATACATCGAGACCGGGGAACCGGTGTCTTCGCGCAGCATTTCGCGGATGCACATCGAGCCGTTGAGTTCCGCGACGGTGCGCAACGTGATGGCTGATCTGGAGGATGAAGGGCTGCTCTACCAGCCGCACACTTCGGCGGGACGCGTGCCGACGGCGGCGGCTTATCGTTTTTTTGTGGAGCAGGTATCGGCGCAGGCGACGGCGAGTCCGGAAGACCGGCAGTGGATTCGAAGAGAATTGGAAGCGGCGCAGACGCCGGAAGCGGTGATGGAGCGAGCGAGCCACGTCCTGGCGGCGGTTTCGCGCGGGCTGGGAATTTTTATTTCGCCGCCGCTGGCGCGCAGCGTTGTGGAGCATTTGCGATTTCTGCTTTTGCCGGACACGCGCGTGCTGGTGGTATTGATTTCCGGCGGCGGTGTGGCGCGCGACAAGTTGATTCGCCCGGAGCGTTCGTTCAAACAGGAAGACCTGGACCGCATCGCGGATTATTTGAACCGACATTATATTGGCTGGACTTTGGAAGCCATGCGCGCGGACCTGCGCAAGCAGCTGGATCGCGACCGCGAACAGTACGGGCGAATGGCGGACGACGCGCTGCTGCTTTGCGACCCCAGCATTTTGGGAGACGGCAGCGATCGAAAAATATATGTGGAAGGCGCGGCGCAGATTGCCGCTTCGCCTGATTTTACGAATCAGGAGCAGTTGCGCGAATTGCTGCAGGCCATTGAAGAAAAGGATCGGCTGATTGCGCTATTGAGCGGATGCATTGAATCGCCCGAGGCCGTGCATGTGGAACTCGGGCTTGATAAAATTTCGAATGGCGGAAAACATCTGGCGCTGGTTTCGGCGTCCTATTCGTCGAACGATCAGGTGCAGGGAACGCTCGGGATTCTGGCGCCGATGCGGATGCACTACGAGCGGGTAATCACGGCTGTGGCTTTCATGGCGCAGTTTTTCTCCGAGAATCAAGAAGGCGGTTGAGACATGGCATCGAATAATAAAGACAAAGAAAATTCAAAGCCGTTCGTGGCTACAAGCGGCGGCAAGTTGGTGGACCGGCCGGAGTCTGCGGCGGGGGAGAGTCCGGCGACGGCTCGCGCGCTGGATCCGCAAACGGAAGGCGGCGCGGCGTCAGAGGAAGTGCAAAAGCTGCTCGCCGAGAAGAAAGAATTGACGGATACGCTGGTGCGGCGGCAGGCCGACTTTGAAAATTATCGCAAGCGGATGGAGAAGGAGCGGCAACACGACCGGCATCGCGGCGTTGAATTGCTTATCGAGGGCCTCTTGCCGGTGCTGGACGCGTTTGACCGCGCGCTGGAGGGCGGCGACGATCCTCGGTACGCGGAATATCGCAAGGGATTCGAGCTGATCCGGAAGCAATTGTGGGATTTGCTCGCGAAGCAGGGCGTAGAGCGCATTGACGCTGTGGGCAAGCTGTTCGATCCGCACCTGCACCATGCAATCGAAAGCGTTCTGACCACGGAACACGAGGAAGACACGGTGATCGCCGAAATGCAGCCTGGTTACACGTTTCACGATCGCGTGCTGCGGCCGGCGATGGTTCGGGTGGCGAAAGAATCGTAAGCGGGCGGCGGGCATCGAATCTGTATCTATTTGTAGCAATCGTTCTGTGCGCGTTCAGTTCTTGGCGTTTGAATAACAATTAAAAGGGACCGATGGCCGCAACGAATTCAAAAGACTTTTACGAAGTTCTGGGCGTAGAACGCGAAGCTTCGCCCGAACAGATTAAATCGGCGTATCGCAAAGCTGCCTTGCAATATCATCCTGACCGTAATCCGGAAAAGAAAACGGAAGCGGAGGAAAGCTTTCGGGCGGCCAGCGAAGCGTACGCGGTTCTTTCCGATCCGCAAAAGCGCGCGGTGTACGACCGCTACGGAGCGGCCGGGCTGGGCAGCCGCGGATTCGATACTGGGTTCAATTCGAGCATCTTTGAAGAGTTTCAGGACATTCTCGGGGGACTGTTCGGTTTCGAGGAAGTATTGGGCGGCGGGCGGCGACGAGGCGGTCGGCAACGAGGCCAGCGGGGCGCGGATTTGCGCTACGACATGTCGCTGACGTTCGAAGAAGCCTCCACCGGAGTGAACACGAAGATTCGCATCGCGCGACACGAAGCGTGCGAGGCTTGCAAGGGCACCGGAGCGAAACCCGGCAGCGGAATGTCAACGTGCAGCACCTGCAAGGGGCACGGGCAACTGGCTTACCAACAAGGATTTTTCTCGATTACGCGGACTTGTCCGGCGTGCCAGGGAGCGGGGCAGGTGATTCGCGATATTTGCGTGACTTGCCGCGGGCAGGGACGCATCGAACGCGAGCGGACTTTGGAAGTTGGCATTCCTGCTGGCGTGGATTCGGGAACGCGTTTGCGCATGACAGGCCAAGGCGAACCCGGCACCAATGGCGGAGCGACGGGCGACCTTTATATTTTTCTTGAGGTGAAGGAACACGCGTTTTTCGAGCGGCGCGGCGCGGACCTTTATTGCACGATTCCCATTAGTCTCACGCAGGCTTCGCTGGGAGCGACGATCAAGGTTCCGACGCTGCAGGGCGAAGACGAATTGGAGATTCCGGAAGGGACCCAGTCCGGGCAGATCTTTCGGAAGCGGTCCAAGGGCATGCCGAACCCGCATGGCGGGCGAGGGGACCTTTACATCAGCATCCGCGTTGTGATTCCCGCAAAAGTATCGCGCGAACAGCGGCGTTTGTTGGAGCAGCTTGGAGTGTCTTTAAAAGTTGAGAATAAGCCAGCCGAGCGGTCATCCAGCTTCTTTGAAAAAGTGAAAGATATCTTCGGCTAGTTTTTGCCCGGCCTTCCTGTAATTTACATCCTTCCGCGCAAGTGACTTCACGCTAGAATAGCGCCGTGCGCAGGCGCTTCTTCACTGACCGTTTCGAATCGGATTCCGCTATATTGCGCGGGGATACCGCCGAACATCTGGGGCGCGTGCTGCGCGCCGAGCCGGGGCAACTTTACGAGCTGAGCGATGGCGAGCGAGTTTGGCTGGCGCGAGTGGATAAAGTGTCGTCATCGAAGCGCAGCGGGAGCCAGATCGAATTTACTTTGATGGAGGAAATCGAAGAGCGCGAGGCCGCGCTGCGGATGCAGCTTCTAATTTCGCTGGTGAAATTCGAGCGGTTCGAGTGGTGCTTGGAAAAGGCGACAGAGCTTGGCGTGAGCGAGATCGTGGTGCTCGCGGCGGCGCGTACGGACAAACCGCTTCTTGCCGCAGTTCCCAAGCGGCGAGCGCGTTGGGAGAAACTTTTACTCGAATCCGCGCAGCAATGCCGGCGGCTGCGTCCTCCAATTCTGCGGACCGCGCTGGATGCGGCGCGAGGCGGCAAGCTTTCCGGCGCGATTCGTCCTGCGGATGCATTTTCACAGGCGAACGCTGCTTGCAAACTTGTTTTGTCTGAACGGCGCGATGCGAAACTAATGCGCGACGCGTTGACTGTTTACGCGGAACCGTCGGCTAGCCTGGCGATTGGGCCGGAAGGCGGGTGGACGGATGAAGAACTAGCAGCAGCGCGTGTGGCGGATTTTGTGGAAGCGTCGCTGGGGCGGAATATTTTGCGGACGGAAACGGCGGTGGTGGCTGCGCTGGCTGTTTTGGGATTCACGCTGGGTGAATAAAATGCCGAGAGGCCGTCGCGACGAGTTGGCGAGGGCGGGGTTGGCGTGTTATAAATAATTAGGCGAAGAATGTTTGAGACTCCTCATCCTGAGCAGGCGAATCCGGCGGACAACGGGCGTATTCCTCAATTGGGGCGCGAGCTGCGGAGTTGGACGCGCGATCTGGCGGTAGCGCTGGGGCTTGCACTCGTCATCATTATTTTTCTCTACCAGCCGGTGAAGGTGGAAGGCACCAGCATGGCGCCGCTGCTGAGCGATCAGGAGCGAATTTTCATCAACAAATTTGTCTATCGATTTGAACCGATCGAGCGCGGAGACGTGGTCGTTTTTTGGTATCCGCTGGACAAATCGAAGTCGTTCATCAAGCGTGTGATCGGCTTGCCGGGAGAAACGATCGAATTGCGCGGCGGGCGGCTTTACGTTAACGGCACGGAGCAGAAGGAAATTTATATTCCGCCGAGCTATCTGGATGGTTCGAGCTACGGGCCGATAACGATTCCCGTGGGAAATTATTTTGTGATGGGGGATCATCGGGATAGCTCGAATGATTCGCGGGTGTTCGGACCTGTCGGAAGGCCGTACATTTACGGGAAAGCAGTGTTCGCGTACTGGCCCGTGGATCATTTTGGATCGTTGACGATGTCATCAACGGTAAACGCGGCATCACGATGAACTTTGGAGGACACACTGACGCAAGACCCGGCAGGCCGCGCGATTCTCGCGCTAGAAGACGGGCGAGTATTTAAGGGCCGCGCGGCGGGCGCACGAACGCGCCGCGGCGGAGAAGTCGTTTTCAATACCAGTATTACCGGGTATCAGGAAGTTTTCACCGATCCGAGTTATTCCGGCCAAATAGTCTGCCTGACGTATCCGCACATCGGGAACGTGGGCACGAATCTCGACGACGAAGAATCCACGAAACCTTACATCGAAGGATTGATTACGCGGGAATTCTCTGCGCTGGCGTCCAATTGGCGTTCGAGCGAAACAGCGCAGGCTTACCTGGAGCGTTACGGAGTACCGGTGATTTGGGATGTGGATACGCGCGCGCTGGTACGGCATCTGCGGGATGTTGGCGCGTTACGCGGAGTGGTGGCGACGGACGGCACGGCGGAAGAGAAACTTATCGCGGAGGCTCGCGCTTTGCCGACGATGGCGGGGCTCGAGCTCGCGAGCCGGGTGACGTCGAAGAAAAAGTACGAATGGAGCCGCGGTTCGATTGATCTTGATGCGGCGCAAACGGCGAGTGTTGGTGCGCCCGCAGCGGGCAGGGCAAAGGGCGTAGGTTCGGGCGCAGAGCCACGTTATAAAGTGGTGGCGTATGATTTTGGAATCAAGCAAAACATTTTGCGATTGCTGGTGGACTACGGGTGCGACGTGACGGTGGTGCCGGCGCAGACTTCAGCCGAGGATGTGCTGGCACTCAAGCCACAGGGCGTTTTTCTTTCGAATGGGCCGGGGGACCCGGAGCCTATCGGGTACGCGGTGGGCAATATTCGCAAGATGCTGGGGCGCGTTCCGATTTTTGGAATTTGTTTGGGGCACCAGCTCTGCGGGCTGGCGCTTGGCGGGCGCACGTTCAAGCTGAAGTTCGGGCATCATGGCTCGAATCATCCGGTGCAGAATTTGCGGACGCGAAAGGTGGAGATTACGTCGCAGAACCACGGGTTTTGCGTGGACCCGGATTCGCTGCCAGCGAGCGACGTGGAGATTACGCACGTGAATTTGAACGATCATACGAACGAAGGAATGCGGCACCGGTCGCTGCCGTTGTTTAGCGTGCAGTATCATCCGGAGGCTTCGCCTGGGCCGCATGATGCGCGGTATTTGTTCGATGATTTTATTTCGCTGATGAAAGAAGGTGTATGAAGCGTTGCGCATCGGTATAGGCATGCGAGCGAAATACAAGCAACCTGTCATTCCGAGCGCAGCGAGGAATCTGTTCTTGCGATGGAAAGGCGTTACCACACATACCTTATGGCTAGCCTCTCGCGGAGAGTGTATGTGGGCGTGACCAACAATCTGATTCGAAGAACACTTGAACATAAGCAGGGGAGAGTGGTGGGATTCACGGAAAAGTATCGGATCAACCGGCTCGTTTACTTTGAGTCTTTTCAGTATGTGCGCGATGCGATCGCGAGGGAGAAAGAGATTAAGGGTTGGCGACGGTCAAGGAAAGTCGCGCTGATTGAAGCGGGGAACCCGACGTGGGCGGACCTCGCGGAGGGCTGGGGGCCGGGAGATTTGAAAGAGAGCAGATCCCTCGCCTAAAACCAGGCTCGGGATGACAGGGTTGTGGTGGTGGGATCGACCTAGGATGGGTCGAAGCGGGCCAGCAAGAAGTTCAGACCTCGCGGAGAGTTGGACGGCTGGGAGGTTTGAGAGAGAACAGATCCCTCGCCTAAAGGCGGGCTCGGGATGACAGGTTTGTGGTGGTGGGATCGACCGAGGATTGGCCGAAGTGGGCGCAGGTCGACTGGGAAGGGCTGAAGCTGGCGAATGATAATGGACGATGCCGATGCGAGCTGACGTTAATGCGGGAACGAAGAGACACTAGGGAAGATGCCGAAACGGACTGACATTAAGAAAATATTGATTATTGGCTCGGGGCCGATTGTGATCGGGCAGGGGTGCGAGTTTGACTACTCGGGGACGCAGGCTTGCAAGGCGCTGCGCTCGGAGGGGTATGAGGTGGTGCTGGTCAATTCGAATCCGGCGACGATTATGACGGACCCGGGGACCGCGGACCGGACTTACATTGAGCCGCTGGCGAAGGAATATCTGGAGGCGATTATTGCGGCGGAGCGGCCGGACGCGTTGCTGCCGACGGTCGGAGGGCAGACGGGACTGAATCTTGCGGTGGAGTTGGCGGAAGCGGGGATTCTCGAAAAATATAATGTGAAGCTGATTGGCGCGTCGCTGAAGGCCATCAAGATTGCGGAAGACCGGCTGCTCTTTAAAAATGTGTGCCGCGAAATTGGGCTGGAAGTGCCCGCGTCGGAAGTGGTGACTACGATTCCTGAGGCGGTGCGTCTGGCGGACGAGCTTGGCTATCCGGTGGTGATTCGGCCTTCGTTTACGCTGGGCGGAACGGGGGGATCGATTGCGTACAATCGCGAGGAATTTGCCGACCTGATCGCGCGGGCGCTGGACGCCAGTCCGGTGCACCAGGCGCTGATCGAGGAATCGGCGCTGGGTTGGAAAGAATACGAACTGGAAGTGATGCGCGACGTGCGCGACAACTTCGTGGTGATTTGCTCGATTGAGAATTTCGATCCCATGGGGATTCATACCGGCGATTCGATTACGGTCGCTCCGGCGCAGACGCTGACGGATAAGGAATATCAGCGCATGCGTGACGCGGCGGCGGCGATCATTCGCGCGGTGGGAGTGGAGACGGGCGGATCGAATATTCAGTTTGCCATCCAGCCGGAAACGGGGCGCATGGTGGTGATCGAAATGAATCCGCGCGTTTCACGCAGCTCGGCGCTGGCGAGCAAGGCGACTGGTTTTCCTATCGCGAAGATTGCGGCCAAGCTGGCGCTGGGGATGACGTTGGATGAAATTCCGAACGACATTACAAAGAAGACGCCTTCGTCGTTTGAACCTTCCATTGATTACGTGGTGGTGAAAATTCCGAAGTGGCAATTCGAAAAATTTCCGGGAAGCGATACGACGCTTTCCACGCAGATGAAGTCGGTGGGCGAAGTGATGGCGATTGGGCGGACGTTTCAAGAGGCGCTGGGGAAGGGGATTCGGTCGCTTGAGCCGCACACGCCCTGGCGCGCGCCGGCGGAAGTTTCCACTGCGCTTTTGCGCGAAAAGCTTACCGTGCCGGGGCCGGACCGCATTCATTGGCTGTTTGAGGCTCTTCAACGCGGCATGACTGGCGAGGAAGTTTGTTCGTTGACGAAGATCGATCCGTGGTTCATCCGCCAGATGATGGAAATGGCGGAAGTGGATCGCCGCGTGAGTGCCGCGAGCTTGGAGAAAACGTCGGCGGAATTACTTCTGGAAGCGAAACGCTCGGGGACGAGCGATATCGAACTGGCAAAGCTGTGGAACACGACGCCGGACAAGGTGCGCGCGCGACGGAACGAGTTGGGCGTTCGCCCGGTATTCAAGCGCGTGGATACGTGCGCGGCGGAGTTCGAATCTTTCACGCCCTACCTCTATTCGACGTATGAGGAAGAGGATGAGACGGGGGCGGTCGAGCGGCCCAAAGTTGTGATTCTTGGCAGCGGGCCGAACCGGATCGGGCAGGGAATCGAATTTGATTATTGCTGCTGCCACGCGGCATTCGCGTTGAAAGAAGACGGCTACGAGACGGTGATGGTGAATTGTAATCCGGAGACGGTTTCTACGGATTACGACACGTCGGACCGGCTGTACTTTGAACCGCTCACCCTGGAGGACGTGCTGGCGGTTCTCGATCGCGAGAAGCCGGAGGGAGTGATCGTGCAATTCGGCGGGCAGACGCCGCTGAATCTGGCGCTGGAATTGAAACGCAACGGCGCGAAGATTATCGGGACGGATCCGGAGTCGATTGATTTGGCGGAAGACAGGCGGCGATTCGGTGAGTTGCTGAACGAATTAAAAATTCCGCAGCCGCGCGCAGGGACGGCGCTGACGCCTCAGGAAGCGGTGAAAGTTGCAACGGAGATTGGGCTACCTGTGCTGGTGCGGCCGAGCTACGTGCTGGGCGGGCGCGCAATGGTGATTGCGTACGATTTGAAGACGGTGGAAGAGTATGTGGCGCAGGCGGCGCTAATCGGAACAGCTTCGGACCCGAAGCGGCCGATCCTGATCGATCAATTTCTCGAAGACGCGACCGAAGTGGATGTGGATGCGCTGGCCGATGGCGAGGATGTGGTGATCGCGGCGATTATGGAACACATTGAGGAAGCGGGAATTCATTCGGGGGATTCTTCGTGCGTGCTGCCGTCGGTGACGCTGAAGCCTTCGATTCTGGAAAAGATTCGCGAATATACTTCGCGGCTGGCCCGCGCTTTGAACGTGGTGGGACTGATGAACGTGCAATACGCGATCCAGCGGGACACGGTGTACGTGCTGGAGGTGAACCCGCGGGCGTCACGAACGGTTCCATATGTGAGCAAGGCGACGGGCGTGCCGCTGGCGAAAGTAGCTGCGCGGTTGATGACCGGGCGCAAGCTGCGCGATTTGAAGCTTCCGTGCATCGAAACGAAAGGCGTGAAGGAACTCTCGGTCGGCAATTTCTATGCGGTGAAGTCGCCGGTTTTTCCCTTCAACAAATTCCGCGGAGTTGACACGATTTTGGGGCCGGAAATGCGCTCGACCGGCGAAGTGATGGGCATCGCTTCCACGTTTGGATTGGCCTTCGCAAAAGCGCAACTTGCAGCGGGACAGCGGTTGCCGCTCAAAGGAACTGTGTTTCTGAGTGTGAACGATCATGACAAGAGGCACCTCGCGTTTGTTGTGCAGGACCTGTTGGCGGCGGGGCTGAAGGTGGTGGGCACGCGAGGTACGGCAGCGGCGTTGGCCAGCGCGGGAATCGAGATTGAGTCTGTTTACAAAGTGAATGAGGGCAGGCCGAACATTGTGGATTTGATCAAGACCGGAAAGATCGATCTGGTGATCAACACTCCGCTGGGGCGGGAATCTTTCTGGGACGAAAAATCCATTCGGCGGGCTGCGATTCGTTACAACATTGCTTGCATTACAACTCTTTCGGCGGCAAGCGCCGCGGCGCGAGGGATTCGGGCGATGGCGGGGCACGCGGCTGATGTCGGCGCGCTGCAGGATCTACACCGGCGCAAGAGTGCGGCGGCTGCGGAGCGCAAGTAGGGCGTTTGCGGCGAGCCTTCGAGACTCTAAACCCTAAAATCTTAGCTCGCTCTTGATATAAAATAACGTGGTGAAACTTCAGGGCATTTTTGCGCCGCTTACTACTCCGTTCGAGTCTGACGGCAGCGTCTCGCTTTCGCACCTGCGCGACAACATCAAGCGTTACAACCAGACAGGGCTCGCAGGATATGCGATCAATGGTTCGACCAGCGAGTCTGTTCTGCTGCGCTGGGATGAGGTTTACCGCGTCTGGGAGACTGCGCGGGAAGCTGCGGAGCCGAATAAAATCCTGATCGCGGGTACGGGGGCGGAATCCACGGCAGAGACAATCGAGCACACGAATCGCGCGGCGTCGCTCGGCTATGCTGTGGGGCTGGTGCGCACGCCGAGTTTTTATAAGCCGGCCATGTCGGAAGATGCGCTGGCCGAGCATTACCTGCGAGTGGCGGACGCGGCGCGCATTCCCATTCTGGTTTACTCCGTGCCGATTTTCACGCACGTCACTGTGGAAGCGCCGCTAATCGCGCGAGTCTCCCAGCACGCCAATATTATTGGAATGAAAGACAGCTCGGGAAACGTGCAGGGCGTCGCCGATATTATTGCGGCGGCGCGGAAAGGGTTTCAGACGCTGGTGGGCTCGGCTTCCACTCTCTACGAATCGCTGGAAAAAGGCGCTGTAGGAGCAATTCTCGCTTTGGCCTGCGCGTTTCCGGAGTTGTGTGTGGAGATTTACGAAGCCTCGCGCGGGGGCGAGCGCGCCAAGGCGCATTCACTGGCGCAACAGCTTATCGCACCGGCAAAAATGTTCGGCCCGCAATACGGAATCCCGGGCTTGAAATACGCGCTCGATCGAATGGGCTACTTTGGGGGCCCGCCGCGCCGGCCGCTTCTTCCAGTTGGTGAATCTGCCCGCCATGAAATTGACGCTTTGTTGTCGAATCTCACGGCTCAAACCGCGCATCTGTTGTAGTGGTAGTCGCGTGTAGTTGGCCCGATCTATGAAATGCGTTTATGCGGACAAGCGTGCGGAGCCGGCATTGAGGCGAGTTAGGCACACTGTACGCCTGCATTTCTTTTTTGCTAACTTCCCGAGGCTGCGCTCGTCCGACTGTCTTGGCTGCGAACGATGTGCGCGTGTATCATGAAATCCTCCATGGAGTCCCACTGTCTTCGGTTCAGCGAAATCCCACATACCACAAAACTATTTTCAAGCTTCGTGGAGGATTTCGCTCGCGTGGCGCGGTACTTCGAGCAGCCGCCCACGATGGCGGGAATCGTTGCGGCTGCACGCAAGGTCGCTCTATCTCCGCAAGTGCGGAGTGGCGTTGTGGACGTCTTGCGCGAGCAAAACCGCGCGTTTGGAGTTGGGGCGGACACGTTTGCGAACCTCGACCGCCTCGCGGGCGGAGCAGCGGCAATAGTCACCGGGCAACAGGTGGGCTTGTTTACCGGACCTGCTTATAGCCTCTACAAGGCGATTTCCGCGGTGCGCTATGCGGAAGAAGCTTCGAAAAATGGAGTCGATGCCGTGCCGGTCTTTTGGCTGGCCACCGAAGATCACGATTTGGCGGAAATTAATCACGTGGAATGGACCACCGAGGCCGGCTCCGCGCAATTTGAATTGCCCGAAGCCGGAGCTGAGGCAGGACGGCGGGTTGGGGAAATAAAACTTGGGGCAGGTATCACGGAGCTGGTGGGAAGGGCAACGGAAAGTCTGCGCGGCGGATTCGCCGAAGAAATAGGGCGGGCTTTGCGGGAATCTTACACGCCAGAAGAAACTTACGGTTCGGCGTTCGGGAAATTGATGGCGCGGTTGGTGGCGGGGCGGGGAATTATTTTCCTGGATCCACTGGACCAGCGGCTGCACCGTTTTTCGGCAAATATTTATCGTCGTGCGTTGGACGATGCGGACTCATTGCGAGACGCGCTCATTGCGCGTTCGAAAGAGCTCGAACACGCCGGGTTTCACGCGCAGGTGAAAGTGAGCGGCGGATCCACGCTGCTTTTTTACAATGTGGACGGACGCCGAGAGGCGCTGCGAAGCCGTAACGGCAAGTTCTATGCCGGACATGCGTCGTTTACGTTGGAAGAACTTCGCGCTGCGATTGAAAAGACTCCGGAGGCGTTCACGCCCAACGTCCTGTTGCGACCGATCGTCCAGGACACGCTACTTCCTACCGCCGCGTATATCGCCGGGCCTGCCGAGATCGCTTACATGGCGCAGGCCCAGGTTGTTTACGCAAGACTTCTCGGGCGCATGCCCGCGATTCTGCCGCGCGCGAGCTTTACGATTGTTGAGCCGCTGGTCGGGCGGAAGCTCGAGAAATTCGGCTTCACAATCACTGACGTTCTACGGGGGCGCCAGCAGTTGCGGTCGCGCATGGAACAAAAATATTTGCCGCGGGCTCTCACGCGGCGCTTTGATGCCGGCGAAAAGGCGTTGCGGCGACTGATGAAATCATTCCGCAATCCACTTGAGAAGCTTGACCGCACGCTGATTGACGCGCTGGATTCCGCCGAGGGCAAGATGCTCCACCAGTTCGGCAAAATAAAGGGTAAAGCCGGGCGCGCTGAAAATGAGCGAAGAAACGTTCTCGACCGGTACGAAAGACTGTTGCTTGATTCGTTGTATCCGCACCGCGGCTTGCAGGAGCGCTCGGCTTCGCCGTTGCCGTGGATGGCCGGTTATGGCGCGGGTTTCCTGGACGAGCTATCGCGAGTGGTTTCGGTGGAGTCGCAGCAGCATCACATCGTGCGGCTCTGATTTTGCGGCGCGACGGCCGCCGGGTCGCGTTGCGTACTTCGCGGCATTCCACAGCTTCCAAGTCCCGTGCTAGAATGCGCGCTCACGCTCAAACTCGAAATATTTTCGGAGGCACACGCAATGAAGATCACGCCGGGCAAACAGAAGGGCATGAAAGCCGTGTCGGATGCGCGCGGAGTAATCGCTGCAGCGGCTATGGACCAGCGCGGATCGCTGAAGAGTGCGATCGCGAAGGACAAGGGCATCGATAAAAAAGACGTGACCGCGCAGATGATGGAGGAATTCAAGACCGCAGTGGTGCGCGTCCTGACGCCACATGCCAGCGCGATACTGCTTGATCCGGAGTACGGTTTGCCGGCGGCGAAAGTGCGCGCGGCGAATGCAGGGTTGCTTTTGGCGTATGAAAATAGCGGGTACGACAATACGCGGCCGGGGCGGCTGCCGGACCTGCTCGACGATTGGTCTGTGCGGCGGCTGGTGGCGGCTGGGGCAGACTGCGTCAAGATTTTGCTGTACTACACGCCGTTCGATCCGGCCGAAGTGAATAACATCAAGCACGCGTGGGTTGAACGCATCGGAGGGGAATGCGTTGCCGCGGATGTTCCGTTCTTTCTGGAATTTGTCGGCTACGAAGAAGGGGGCGACGAAAAAAGCGCGGCGTATGCGCGGAAGAAGCCAGAGATCGTTACGCGCAGCATGGAGGAATTTTCGAAGCCGCAATATGGCGTTGACGTGTTGAAGGTGGAAGTGCCGGTGAACATGGCGTTCGTAGCCGGTTCGAAGGCTTGCAAAGGCGAATCAGCTTACACGCGAGACCAGGCGAAGGATTATTTCCGGAAAGCTGCTGCGGTCGCGAAAAAGCCGTTTATTTATCTTTCCGCCGGAGTGAACAACGACGTTTTCGCCGAAACGCTGGAGCTGGCCGCTGAATCCAGCGTAAACTTCTCGGGCGTTTTGTGCGGGCGAGCGACTTGGAAGGAGGGCATTCCCGTTTACGCTAAGCAAGGGCCGAAAGCTCTGGAGGATTGGCTGCAGGACCAGGGCGTGAAAAACATTAATAACGTGAACTCGAAGCTGTCCGCCGCGAAACCGTGGTTTAGCTTTTACGGAGCGACGTCAGCGGCAGCTTTATCGTAGGTTCGAGCTGTTCAACGCGCAAAGACTCACACTGCCTTCTTCGGCCGTTCCGAGCGCGTCATTTTGTGCTGCTGGGAGAGTGTTTGCGGAACGCGCGGGTTTCCGTTAGAATTGTTGTTTAAGCGGATGCGCGCGAAGCTGTTGTGTCGCTGCACGTATTTCGCAGCCTTCTAGGCTCCCGGACACTCAGAGGTAATGGCGGAAGAAAATCACCGTATCAATTTAACTTTTGACGCAGCTGACGAGTATCGTCCGGAAGCACCCCCACCACCTGAAATTCCCGCTTGGAAAGACGGCAGCACCCGCATAGGAATCCACACTTCGATTGCCGGCGACCTATCCGGAGCGCTGGAAATAGCCCACGGGTTAGGCGCAAACGCACTGCAAATATTTTCCTCCAGCCCGCGGATGTGGGAGCGCGGACCCTCGCGAATTTCGGAGGCGGACGCGACGCGTTTTCGAGAGCGGCGCAAGGTGCTGGGACTTGGTCCGCTGGTTGTCCACGACAATTATCTGATCAATCTCGCATCGCCGAATCCGGTGTTGCGCACGCGTTCGGTGCAAGCTTTTCATCAGGAAATTGTGCGCGCGCTGGCGCTCGGGGCGGATTTTCTGGTGGCGCATCCGGGATGCTCCAGGGAAAGCCGTGCGGATGCGGCTGTTTCTGCGATTGCGCAGGGGTTGAAGCAAGCGGCGCGCGGACTGAAACTCGATGGGCTGGAAATCCTGCTGGAAAATACCGCTGGGCAGGGTACGTCCATGGGTTCGCGGTTTGAAGAATTGCGGGCGGTTCTTGATGCGGCTTCGGACTTGCCGCTGGGCGTTTGCATTGATACCGCGCACACGTTTGCGGCCGGATGGGATATTCGGACGGTTGACGGTTTAGAGAAGACCTTGCAGGCGATCGATCGCACGGTGGGACTTGACCGCGTTCGCGTGGTTCACGTGAACGATTCGAAGACGCACCTGGGATCTCGCGTTGACCGGCACGAGCATATTGGCAGAGGTAAGATCGGCCTAGAAGCATTCAGCCGGATATTGAATCATCCGTTTCTCGCGGGGCGGGCGTTTATTCTCGAAACGCCGATTGACAAGTTGGGCGACGACCGCAGAAATGTGGCGGCATTGTGGAAGCTGATCGGAGTGAGTATTCCGGTTACGGGCGGTCGCGACGGAATGAAGCCGCGGCACAAGAAGGCAAAGAAGAAAAGCGCGAGCAAGAGAGTGAGCGGAGCTAAGGTCGCGTCGAAGAAGCGTCATCGCAAGAGCGCCAGAAGAAAAACTCGGGGGAAGTGAACTTGTTCGAATACGATCCGCGCCAAGTCGAGTTGAAGTGGCAAAAAGTGTGGGCGGAGAACAACGCATTCCGCGCGGTGGAAGATCCCTCGCGCACAAAGTATTACGTCCTGGAGATGTGGCCTTACCCTTCCGGCACGCTGCACATGGGCCACATGCGGAATTATACGATTGGCGATGCCGTCGCGCGGTACAAGCGAATGTGCGGACTTAACGTGCTGCATCCCATGGGCTGGGATTCGTTTGGGCTGCCGGCGGAGAACGCTGCGATCAAGAGCGGGACCGCGCCGCGCGAATGGACGAATTCGAATATCGCGCAGATGAAAGCGGTGTGCGAGAGGTTCGGATTCGGGTACGACTGGGAGCGCGAAATATCGTCGTGCGAGCCGGAATATTATCACTGGAACCAGTGGCTCTTTCTGCGGATGCTGGAGAAGGATTTGGCGTACCGCAAACGCAGCCGGGTGAATTGGTGTCCGCAGTGCCAAACGGTTCTGGCGAACGAACAGGTAGTCGGCGGCTGCTGTTGGCGTCATGAAACTACCACGGTGGAACCGAAGGAAATCGAGCAATGGTTTTTGCGCATCACGCATTATTCCGATGCGCTGCTGGAAGGAACGAACGAGCTGGCCGAGGGCTGGCCAGAGCGCGTCCTGGTGCAGCAACGGAACTGGATCGGCAAATCGCGTGGCACGCGCGTGAAGTTCGGAATCGCGCAGATGCCGGGCGCGGCACTGGAAGTTTTCACTACGCGTGTTGATACGATTTATGGCGCTTCGGCGATTGTGCTTTCCGCGGGGCATCCGCAACTCGAACGACTGCTCGAAGGCGTGCCGGGACGCGGGGCAATCGAAGGGCAGTTGAAGACCATGCGTCACAAGAGCATGCGCGCGGCTGATATTGCCACGGCGGAGAAAGAAGGATTCTTCACCGGACGCTTTGCCGTGAACCCGTTTTCCGGCGGGAACATTCCTATTTGGGTGGCGAATTTCGTACTCGCGGATTACGGGACGGGCGCGGTAATGTGCGTGCCGGCGCACGACCAGCGCGACTACGAGTTCGCGGAAAAATATCATTTGCCGATAAAGATTGTGGTGCAGCCGATCATTGGGCCGCCGGTGCGGCTCGATCGAATGAGCGAAGCTTTTACAGAACACGGGAAACTGGTGGATTCGGGGCCTTACACAGGGCTTACGTCCGACGAAGCCATTGTGAAAATGGCGGCGGATGCGAAGGCAAAGGATTTCGGTGAGTCCGAGACAACCTACCGGCTGAAAGATTGGGGAATTTCGCGGCAGCGCTATTGGGGTACACCGATTCCGGTGGTGTATTGCGAGAAGGACGGCGTCGTCGCGGTGCCGGAAGACCAGCTGCCTGTGCGTTTGCCGGAGAACGTGAAGCTCACGGGCGAAGGGCAATCGCCGCTCGCAAGCGTGCCGGAGTTTGTGAATACGACGTGCCCGAAGTGCGGAGGTCCGGCGCGGCGGGAGACGGACACGATGGATACGTTCGTTGATTCGTCCTGGTATTTCTACCGGTTTACCGATCCGCACGACGGCCGAGCAGCTTTTGCGAAGGACAAAGCTGCGTACTGGTTTCAGATCGACCAGTATATCGGCGGGATCGAACATGCCATTTTGCATCTGATTTATTCGCGGTTTTTCTGCAAGGTGATGCATGACCTGGGGATGGTGAAGGAAAACGAGCCGATCAAGAAGCTGTTTTCGCAGGGGATGGTGCACAAAGACGGCGCAGTGATGTCGAAATCGAAAGGCAACGTGGTGGGCGCGATGGATATGGCGGACAAATACGGCTGCGATACGGCGCGGATGTACACGCTGTTTGCCGCGCCGCCCGAGCGCGACCTGGAATGGAGCGAGCAGGGAATTGAAGGCTGCTCGCGGTTTCTGAACAAAGCATATCGGCTGATCGCGAAACACGCTGACCAAGTTCGCGGCATTGAAACCGACCTGAACATGAAAACGGATTTTGCCAGCGCTACGGCAAAAGAGAAATTACTGGTGCGGAAAGCGCATAAGACGCTGAAGCGCGTGACCAACGATTTCGAGGTGCGCTGGCATTTTAATTCTTCGGTGGCGCTGATTATGGAGCTGCTGAACGAACTGCAGGGGCAGGAGCCGCTGGATGTGGAAGTCTCGCCGATGGTTCTGAAGCGCGTGCTGGAGATACTGGTGCTGATGCTTTCACCTATTACGCCTCATATCGCGGAGGAGCTTTGGGAGAAGCTTGGGCACCCGACCGGACTTATGAACGTGAAGTGGCCAGCGTACCGCGAAGATCTGACGCGCGAAGAGCAAGTTGAGGTGATTATCCAAATCAATGGACGTTTGCGCGGGAAGATTCTCGTAGATGATGGTTTTAGCGGCGACGAAACCATTAATCAGGCGCTGAAGGATCCGCGCATTTCCGTTCTGATTGCAGGCAAAGAAATTCTGAAAACGATAGTGGTGCCGAAGAAACTCGTGAATATTGTTCTGAGATAGCCCTAGGCGGAACTATGACTACAGGCAGCAGCGCGGTGCCGGTCAAATCCGGCGAACAGAGCGAGAAGACGGGAGGCATCGTGAGCACACGACATGGCATCGTCGTCCTCGATTTCGGCGGGCAATATACGCAACTGATTGCGCGCCGCATCCGCGAACAGCAAGTATTCTCCGCGATTCTGCCTTGCACTGCGAACATTGAAGAGATTCGCGCGCTTGAACCCGCGGGTATCGTGCTGTCGGGCGGGCCTAGTTCCGTCTATGACGCGACCGCGCCGATCTGCGATCCTAAAGTTTTGCAACTGGACGTTCCGGTTCTGGGGATTTGCTACGGAATGCAGTGGATGGCGCATACGCTCGGAGGAAAAGTGGAACCAGCCGAGCGGCGCGAGTACGGCCGTGCGGAGATTACGATCGAGAACGGCTCGAAGCTTTTCGCCGATATTCCGAGCTGCTTCAAAATTTGGAACAGCCACGGCGATCACGTCGTCGGAGTTCCTGCGGGTTTCAGCGTCACCGGGCGCACCGACAACGCCATAGGGGCGGTGGAGAATGCGGCCAAGAAATTATACGGCGTGGAGTTTCATCCCGAGGTCAACCACACGGAACGCGGCACGGAAATTCTGAACAACTTCATTTTTCAAATTTGCGGTGCAAAACAAAACTGGGATCGCGCCGGATTTATCGCCTCGATGGTCGAGTCGATTAGAAAGCAGGCGGAAGGCAGCCGGGCCATCTGCGCGCTCAGCGGGGGAGTGGATTCTGCAGTAGCGGCGGCGTTGGTCCATCGAGCGATCGGCGACCGGCTCACGAACGTGTTCGTGGACAACGGCCTGCTGCGGCGGAATGAGTTTGGCGACACGCTGGAGCTTTTGCGCTCGCGCCTGGGATTAAACGTGATTGGCGTGGATGCTTCCGACCGCTTTCTCGGCCGGCTAAAGGGAATCACGGACCCGGAAGAAAAGCGCAAGCGGATTGGCGGAGAGTTCATCAACGTATTCGTGGAGGAAGCGAAAAAGCTCACGGAATCGTCGCAGGACCTTCCGGTGAAATTCCTGGTGCAGGGAACTCTTTACCCCGACGTGATCGAATCCGTGTCAGTGAAGGGTCCTTCGGCAGTGATCAAGACTCACCACAATGTCGGCGGACTTCCGGCGAACATGCCTTTCAAGCTGATAGAACCTCTGCGCGATTTATTTAAGGATGAGGTGCGGCTGATCGGCCGCGAACTGGGTCTGCCGGAGGAAATTCTGATCAAGCATCCGTTTCCCGGACCTGGGCTGGCCGTGCGGCTCCTCGGCGAAGTTTCGCGCGAGCGGCTTGATACGCTGCGGGCCGCGGACGCAGTCGTGGTGGAGGAGATTCGGCGCGCGGGCCTGTACGGAAAGGTTTGGCAGGCTTTTGCAGTTCTTTTGCCGGTGCAGAGTGTGGGCGTGATGGGGGACGGCCGGACGTACGGGTATACTATCGCGGTGCGTGTGGTGAACTCGCAGGATGCGATGACGGCCGACTGGGCTCGGCTGCCGCATGAAGTGCTCGAGCGAATTTCGCTGCGCGTCGTAAACGAAGTTCCCGGCGTGAACCGGGTGGTTTACGACATCAGCTCAAAGCCGCCGAGCACGATTGAATGGGAGTAGAAAGAGACAAACCGCAAAGAAAGTTTTTTCCGGATAAAAGGAAAAAACTAGCGGTTGGCCATCTTCTGGGCCATGTAAAGCAAAAGCCGGCGGTCGCCGTCATCAACACGGCTTAGCAACCGACGGAAGCGGCCCAGGAGCCGCGCCTCTTTTCCCTTGCTTCCCCACGCGATATCGTCTGCGGTCTTCCGCTTCGGAAGATTCGGCAACACAGGCGGTTCCTCGCCGTCGTAGAATAGCTGGTACAGGGGAATTTCCATGGCCCGGGCCAGCTTTTCCAACGTCTCGATTGCCGGAACGGTGTGGCCGTTCTCGACGCGCGAGATGTAACAGCGAAGAAGTCCTGTGCGCTTTTCGATGTCGCCTTGAGAAAGTTTTTTCGTTTCGCGCAAAAGACGGATACGTTCTCCGATTATCATGGCGGGTATTGTTGCATGGACTACTGCCTCTCGCAAGGGCGAATCTTTATAAGGCGAAACATTTTGCAGGGGATTGACCGGGAGTCAGTACTATGAGTTTATGTATCAGAAGGGTGCATTCGTGGACCTTGGGCCATTCCAGGATATAGGCGTTTATTCGGCGTAACCAAAACCGTATGGCAGACGTCCCAAAGAGTATGGCAGCAGGCGCGTCGGCGATCTCGCTTCCGGCCCGTGCGAGAAAGCGGGAAGAAGAAGCGGAGCTCGTCCGCCTGGCTCAGAGCGGTGAAGAGGCCGCGTTTGAGGAACTCATTCGCCGGCACCAGCAGCGCGTTTTCGGCCTGGTGAACGGGATTTTGCGCCGCCGGGAAGACGTGGAAGATGTGGTGCAGCAAGTGTTTTTGAAGGTGTTTATCTCGATAAAACGCTTCGATTTGCGCGCGGCGTTTTCGACCTGGCTTTATAAGATTACGGTAAATGAGTGCTGGGATTATTTGAGGAAGAAGAAGGTTCGGCCGCTGGTTTACGAGACCGACCTTTCCGAGGAGCAGGTCTCGCGGCTGGATGGCGTGGTTTCAGCCGAACGCCCGCCGGAAAGTCCGGCGCGCCGCGCGGAAACGAAGGATCTGCTGGAGCAGTTGCTGGACGAACTGCCGGAGCGAGACCGGGAATTGCTGGTGCTAAAGGAAGTGGAAGGGTTTTCGGTGCAAGAGTTGGCGGAGATGCTGGAATTGAACGTCAACACGGTGAAGGTGCGGCTGTTTCGTGTCCGCGCGCGGCTGATGGATGTTTACCATCGCCGCGTGGATCTCCACCCGGATCTTTCGGCCGCAAAGGGAAGGAGCAAAACCGATGGAAGCAAGATTTAACCAAGGTGCGTGTCCGGAATTTGAAGCGCTGCTGGAAGACCATCTCACGGGTGAACTGAGCGGCGCGGATGCGAAGAAATTAGCGGAGCACCTGGAAAGCTGCGCCGCCTGCAGTATTGCCCTGGAACAAGCCGCTCCGAGCGTGGAACTGTTGCGCGCTGTGCCGGCGACGGCGGATCCTGGTCCGGGGTTTTCGCGCGTGGTGATGGCGCGGATTCGAGAGGAAATGTCCAAGCGGGGCGAGCAGAAATCCATCTGGCTGCCGTTCGTTTCGCTGGCGTGGCGGTTTGCGGCCACGGCGACGCTAGCTCTGGCGGTGCTGGTGACGTTTGACGCCGTCAGGCACAGCCAGTACGGGCCGCAGACGAACTTAAACTATGAGACGGTGAGTGAAACGCGCGATTTGTTTCCTGACCCTTCGAGCCCTCCGGCGAATCGCGACGAGGTTTTAATGATGGTGGCGGACACGGATCATGGAAAACACTAAGAAACGCGGCGAAGCCGCAGTTCTGGTTCTTGTAGTATTCCTGCTGGGCGCGCTCCTTGGCGGAGTGGGGAACCACTTATGGGACGAGCGTGTGTGGGGCAAGCAAACCATAAACACGCAGCCCACGCGCAATGAGATTGTCGCTAAATTAACGACGGATCTGCAGCTAACTCCGGATCAGCAACAACAGCTGGGTGCCATCGTGGACGACACGCGCGCTCAATGGCGAACGCTTTACACTACGATTGAACCGCGCCACGAGCAGATACGGCAGCAGAGCCGGGATCGCATCCGCGCGATACTCACGCCGGAGCAGAAACCTAAATTCGAGCAATTCATGCATCAAATCGACGAGCAGCGCAAGAAAGACGATCAGCAGTTGCCGCGCTAGCCGCGTTCGCGAAACCAGCCTAGAAGGGAATATCTTCGTCCGAAATTTCCGGCCCTGAAGCGGGGTGCTCTTCGAGCATTGGTCCGCCTTCCATGTCCGGGTCGCTAGGCCGCGATTGGGTGCCACCACCATGACTAGCGCCGGCTCCCGCTGCTGCTGCAGCGCCGTCGGCTCGTCCTCCGAGCATGCGGAAATTATTCGCGACGATTTCGAAGCTGGTGCGTTTCTGGCCTTCTTTGTCCTGCCATTCGCGCGATTGAATGCGGCCTTCGACGAAGATCAACGAGCCTTTTTTCAGGTACTGCTGCGCAATTTCCGCTTGTTTGCCCCATACGACGATCTTGTGCCATTCGGTGCGCTTCTGGCGTTCGCCACTTTTGTCTTTGTAGGTTTCATCGGTGGCCAAAGAAAAATTGGCAACCGCCTGCCCGCCTCCGGTATAGCGGGTTTCCGGATCCCGGCCCAAACGTCCGACAAGAATTACTTTGTTGACTGACATAGTTGTGTCACCTGTTTACAGAATTTTCGAAGATGTCGCGAGTATAGCTTAAGTAACCTTACAGAGAGCAAAAAAAGTCCGCCGAAGCAGGCGGGCGCTGTACGGAAAACAGGCTCTGAAATCGAGGAGCGCGGGTGCCCTCGCCCAAGAGAAGTGCTGCTGCGCGAAGTCTGCTAGAATTCTGCCGGAACATCGATTGAATGCAACGGAGGATACGGTGGCACAAAATTTCGAGAATCACACCAAGATTGTTCCCGCTTTCCACTACTTCGTTTTGCCGGTGCTCGCGGCCAACCTGGTCTGGTCCATAGTTCGCGCGTGGAACTTTTTTTCGACTGGCACGGTTATCTCGGCGCTCGTGGCTGCCGCCTTGGTCATGCTCGCGCTGCTCGGACGCATGTTTTCTCTGACGGTGCAAGACCGCGTAATCCGGCTGGAAATGCAATTGCGTTTGCAAAATGTTCTGCCGCCGGATTTGCGAGAGCGGATTGCTGAGTTCAACGTGGCGCAACTCGTGTCGATGCGTTTTGAAAGCGATGCGGAACTCCCGGAGCTCGCGCGCAAGGTGCTGGATGAGCATCTCACGGACCGAAAAGTCATAAAGAAACTCGTGAAGAACTGGCAGCCCGACTTGCTGCGGGCGTGATCGCTTCCCAATTAGTGTGCTGGTGCGCGTGGCGCGGTGGAAGCGCCGAGTTCCTTGAGCTTGGCCTGCGCGCGGCGCGCTTCGTCAGAGCCGGGGAATCGGCGGAGAACTTCGCGAAGGTCGCGTATCCCGGTGGACTTCATTCCCAATTCGATCTCCGCGAAGGCCTTCTTCAACTGTGCGGCGGCGAGCTTAAAGCTCTTGGGATAATTGCCGATGACGATTTCATACTGCGCGATGGCGTCCTGGTAATCTCCCTGGGCGTAAGATATTTCCCCGAGATAGAACTGGGCGTTGGAGGCCAAATCGTTTGCGGGGAAGTTCTTGGCGTAGTCGCTGAACTCCTGGCGTGCAAGATCGTACTTTCCGGTACTGAAATCGCGCAGGGCGTTTTGATAAAGCGTGTCGGCGGAAACAGCGGGCATCGAAGGAACGGGATTCGCGGCTTGTGGAGCTTGCGAATATCCAGCGTTCGGCTGCGACTGTTGCGCGGAACCCGGCGGCACGGAATAGCCACTTTGCGGGGCCGACACTCCACCTGAGATTTTTCCGTCGATACTTTGCAGCAGACCTTGGATGTCGTTCATCTGCTGCCCAAGTTTCGCCACGCGCGCCTGAACGTCCTGCATGTTGTCGGAAAGGCCTTGGGTCTGCGTGCTCATGGTGTCGATGCGCGAGCCGCTATTTGCGGTGGCTTCCTGCACGCTCTTTTGCAGCACGCCCATTTGCGAATTCAACTGGTTTGTGGCATCGAGGGATTGCTGCACCAGGGTTCGCAGCGTCGCGTTGTTGGTGTCGATTGCGCTGCGGAGGTCTCTTTGCCCCTGTAGGAGCTGCGACACTTGTTCTTGCAGTTGAATCATGTCTTTCGAAACCGCGCCGGTGGGCTTGGCGGTGAGCATTGCGCCGCCGAGAGCGCCGACTAGTACTGCTGCGAGTGCGAGCACGAGCCATCGTGTGCGCAAAGGGAGCCTCCTTAATGTCTCTGTTCGATCTTTTGTTGAAATTGCCGGGCGGCCCGTGGAACGCCGGAGCCGCCCGTAATTTTAGATTGCCGTTTGTACAGCTGAATGATTAATGCCCCGCTACGAAATGCGCGCGCCGATTCTGTTGCCAGCACGCTTCATCGTGCTCGGTGCAGAACGGCCGCTCTTTGCCCCAACTCACGGTATCCATGCGGTCGGTTGGGATGCCAAGTGAAATAAGATAATTCTTGGCAGCCTGGGCTCTGCGTTCGCCGAGGCCAATGTTGTATTCCGTGGAGCCGCGCTCGTCGCAGTGACCTTCGATGGTGACGCGGATCTGCGGATACGAGCGCAGAAACTCCGCAGTCTTTGCCAGATTATCGCGAGCGTCGCCACGAATATCGGATTTGTTGAAATCAAAGTAAGCGTCTTTCACGTTCTGTTCGAACAGCTCGGTCAAGTTCTGATTTCCGCTCGGCGGAGTTTCAACCGGCGCGGCGCCGACGGTGATGCGTGCGTTTGCTGTTGCGGTGCCGCCCGGTCCGGTGGCGGTGATGGTGTAGGTCGTCGATTGCGTCGGATTCACCGGCGTGGTGCCTTGCGCTACGACTTTTCCCACACCCGGCTCGATATCGAGATCGGTGGCATCCGTGGACGTCCAACTCAGCGTGACGGTATCGCCGCTTTTCACCGAGGTGGGCGAAGCGTTCAGGGTGACGGTGGGCTGCGCGGCCGGTTGCGGCGCAGCTTGCGTCGGCGGCTGACTGGCTACTTGTTTCTTACAGCCGCCCGCTAGAGATACGAGAGCAACCACTCCGAGCAACAATCCAAGCTTCCTAAGACAGCGATCGTGCATTTATTGCCTCCTTCGGCGTCCCCGCCAGGGCTAGGCAGGTGAGGTCGTTTTATTATTTGTGCAACTCAAGTGCGTTTAGGTTTCTTCGATCGAAAGCAATCGCTTAAAAGACGACAGCGGATGAAGCTGCATTATGGCCGCGAATCAGCGCGGCGACCAGTTCGGCGATTCGTTCTGTCCTTGATACGTCAACTGCCGGGGTTCGCTGCCATCAGCCAGCATGGACCAAATCTGGCGCTGACCGTTTCGAGTGGACTCGAATACGATGTGCCTTCCGTCAGGCGCCCAACTCGGCCGTTCGTTGCGGCCCGCGTCCCGTGTGAGCTCCACCAGCTGCTTGCTGATCACATCCATAACATAGATGTCGAAATTGCCGCTCGGGCGTCGCCAGCAGAACGCTAAAAGTTGTCCATTCGGTGACCACGAGGGATCCACGCTGTAGCCCATGTCCGGCAGATCGAGCTTCTGAACGCTGGAGCCGTCCGAATTGGCGAGGTATAACACCGGGTCGCCACCGCGGTCGCTGACGAAAGC
Organism: Candidatus Acidiferrales bacterium; assembly: GCA_050012235.1. Taxonomy (GTDB): domain Bacteria; phylum Acidobacteriota; class Terriglobia; order Acidiferrales; family UBA7541; genus Palsa-295. Next base: position 35,147 of record JBEKHP010000015.1, read on the forward strand.
GATCTGCTTGCCTGTTTTCGGATTCCACGCGGGCGAGGTGTTGACGCCTGCAGCGAAGGTGATGCGGTGGAGATTCCCTCCGCCGGCATCGGTCACGTAGATTTCCGGATCACCGTTCTGGCTGGACATGAAGGCAATCTGCGAACCGTCGGGTGAATAAGCGGGAGAGCTATTCGAGCCGCGATAGCGCGGGAAGGAAATCAAACGGTCCGAAGCAGTGGAGTAAATGCAAATCTGCGGAGAGGTGACGCCTCGAAAAGGCACGTAGCACGTGAACGCGATTTTCGTAGCGTCCGGCGACCAGCGCGGAGTGAGTGAAATGGACTTTAGGTGAGTGACCTGATGCTGGTTCGAACCGTCGTAATCCATGGCCCAGATTTCTTTGTTTCCGCTTTTGCCGCTGACGAAGGCAATTTGCGTTTGCGCGATGCCGGGCAGACCGCCGCTCAACTTTGCCACGATGTCGTCCGCAAACTGATGGGCCAGGCGGCGCGCGTCGGCGTCGGTGGCGGCTCCGCGGTAGATTTTCTGCAGCGCGATGGGCGCGGTGGGATTGTGGACGTCGGACAGAAAGCCCGCAACGGCCAGGTTTGTTCCTTCAGCCGATAGGTTGCCGTAAGCGACCATGTAGGCGCTGGCTGGCGCGTTCGACCAATCCGCAAATTTCAATTCGCTCGGCTGGCTTGGCGTTTGAGTCGGATAGAAACTCGGGCTGACGAGATCGAGGATGCCGCAGTATTCCAGATCGGCCCAGAGAACATCGTGAAAGGTTTTTTCCAGAGCCGGCGGCGCGGGGGCGCGCAGTCCGAATTCGGGAACTGCAAGGCGTGCTTTGGAGACTCCCAGGCCAGTGCCGGTTTTGAACCAATCCTGGGCGGACGCGGATCCGGCGCAGAACAGCATAGCGATTGCGAGTGCTACGGAGATTGCAATTTTTCTGGTCATTTTGTTTTTCTTGTTCTTCTCGAAACTGCGGATCTTAGATGATTGCGTTCTGCTGCCACTCCCAAATCATCGCTTAAAATCAAACCAAAATTCCACGCTGACTTTTGAACCTGAATATTCCGGCGGCAAACGGTCCAGGGGGCTGGCGTCTCGAATCGCGCGAACCGCGGACATATCCACCGAGCTGTTGCCGCTCGACTTGGTGACTTGCACATTCGTCACCGTGCCGTCGCGTAAAATATCAAACGTAGCGACGGCTCGCGGAGCGTATTGAATCCCGGGGTCCACGGTGGACTGCAGCCAGGTTCCGCTAATCCGCCGCTGCACGGCTTCCACGTACCATGAAAATCGCGACCCGAAATTTCCGCCACCTGCACCGGCGCTAAAGGCGATTCCGCCTTGCGTGGCCGTGCCGGCACCCATTGCAAAGGAAGTGTAAGGGACGGTCGGTGTGCCGCCTCCGCCGTATGGAACGGCGTTGGGCGGCGGAGGGGCTGGATTTTCCAGCACCTTCGACGGACGCGTGACGTACTTCGGAGGTTTGTTGCGCTCGAATTTCGGAATCGGGGTTGCATCGGGCGGCGGCACAGCCTTCGGAACAGGTTCGGACTTGTAGAGTCCTTTGGATTCGTCCACCACGCGATTCGTGGTTTCAACTTCCGGACGCGGCATCGGGATTCCCGGGACGCTTCCGACCACGCCTACGGAAATTGCGCCGCCCGGGCCGCCCCACGATTCCTCTTGATGCGAGTACATTGCGGAAATCACGAGCAACGCGCCGAGCACGGCATGAAATACCAGCGACCCCGCAAAGAATTTTCCAAGCGGGCGCGACCAATTGTCGAGAGCCGGGTTTTGTGCGATGGCTGCCATTTCACCGAATCTGCGAACGCTCGCTGAGCGGCTGGGTTACCACACTTATATTCTGGATACCTGCCTGGCGCAAAGAGTCCACCACCGTAGCCCAACTGCCGAAGGGAACGGTTTCATCGCAGCGCACGTAAACCGCTTGATGCTTCAGGTCGTGCGATTGCGACACGACTTGCTGGCCGAGATCGTGGATGTTAATCGCCTTATCATTCAAATAGACACGTTGCGCGCGGTCGATAGTGACCACCATGCGCACTTCGGTCAGTTCTTTCACCGTTTTTGTTTTCGGGACGTCCACTTCGATGCCCGACTGCAGAATCGGCGCGGTGATCATGAAAATAATCAGCAGCACCAATACGACGTCGATAAACGGCACCATATTGATTTCTGAAAGTGTCGTTCCGGTCTCGCGCTGAATCTGAGGCATGGCGGTTTTTTACGCGCTGTACAGAGTTTCGATTTTCGCGACGAATTCTGCTGCAAAGCCATCCATGCGGTTGGCCAGGGAACGAATGCCCCCGACGTAGTAGTTGTACGCGATGACCGCGGGAATAGCGGCGAAAAGTCCCGCGGCAGTTGTGATTAAGGCTTCGGCGATTCCGGGCGCGACCGCTCGAAGACTGGCGGAGCCGGCATCACCCAATCCCGAGAATGCGTCCATAACGCCCCACACGGTGCCGAATAATCCAATGAACGGGGAAACGGAGCCGGTGGTTGCGAGCCAGGGCATCCATTTTTCGAGACGCCGGACTTCCTCGCCCGCGGCCACTTGCATTTCGACTCCCACGGCGTGCGCGTTTCGCACTTTGGTGGGAGTGGCGGTAGCTCCGGGACGATTGCCGCCGCCGAGCTGCGCTTCGAGTTCGCGGTAGCCGGCTTGATACACAACTACCAGCGGAGTGCCGCCTGCGCCGACGCGAAGAGTGTTGGGATCGGGAAGTCCTCGTCCAGCCCGAAACATTTGCAGGAATTTTTTGGTTTGCGGCTCGATTTGACCGAATAGCCGCGATTTTTGAAAGATGATTGCCCAGGAGAACAGAGACAGGACAAGTAGGATGCCCAGGACTACGCGTGCGACCCAGCCCGTTTGTTCAAGCAGAGCGAACGGGCTGGCTAAAATGATCAGCGCCAGACCAGAAATAACATCCCCCAGGAAAAAAATTTATAAAACCTTCCCCTGCAACCGTAGCACACGCATACAGGAGGGTCAAACGATTCGCCGGAACCCAGAATCTCGATGATGCCGAAAAGGACACAACAGAAATAGCCTAATGCAGCGAAACAGTGCTGCCCGGGCGCGGATTGTTTTTCACCAGAGCGAATGAAAAGAAGAACATGGAGGCGCAGCAGATCGAAAGGATCCAATAGGTGTCAATGTAAGAAAGTGTGGCGGCCTGCGATTGGAGTCCGGCATAGATTCTGGCCAAGGCCTGGCGTTGCGCTTCCGTGAAGCTGAGACCCGCGTGGTTAAGTTGTTGCGTCAGGCCATTGACCGCGGCCTGGAATTGCGGATTTCCGGGCGTGATGTGGTCGGCCAGAGCCACCTGGTGGAATTGCGAACGGCGGGCGATGATAGTCGTAACTACCGAGGTCCCCACGCTGGAGCCGATGTTGCGCGTGAAATTTACCAGACCCGCGACGGCATTGCTTTTTTCCCGCTCTATCCCGTTGTATGCCGCAGTCGTAGTAGGTACGAACACAAAGCCCAACGGCACATACTGGACGATACGCAGCCAGGTGGCATGTCCAAAACTCATTTCCTGATTGAATTGCAGGACGGAAACGTACATTCCGATTGCCAGGCCGAACCAACCGAAGGCGATCAAGTAGCGCAATTGGAATATCGAAGTGAGCCGGCCAACAATGGGCAACTCGAAGAGCAAGAGTACTGCAGCCGCCGATAGCACCAAACCCGCATTTTCCGCCGTGTATCCCAAAATTGTTTGAAGAAATTGCGGCATCAGCACGGTAGTGGCGAAAGCCATAGCGCCCACCATGAACAACATCATGTTCGCCGTGGCGAAGTTCCGATTCTTGAAAAGACGCACGTCCACGATAGGATCTTTGTGAAACCACTCATAGAAAACGAGAGCAGTGAGGCACACCGCCGAGGTGACTGCAAGAGTGACGATGAAATGCGAACCGAACCAGTCGTCCTCCTGTCCTTTGTCCAGCATGATTTGCAATGCGCCCACACCCAACGCGAGCAACGAAAATCCGATATAGTCGAGCTTGATGCCGCCTTTCGCCACGCGCTTCAGGTACGGCGGATCTTCCACCAGTTTGTAAACCAGGAACAAAGCGGCGATGCCCACCGGCAAATTGATGAAGAAAATCCAGCGCCAGGAGTAACTGTCCGTCATCCAGCCGCCCAAAGTGGGTCCAATCGCAGGGGCGCAGACGGCGGTGATGCCGTAGAGTGAAAAGGCCAGGCCGCGCTTCTCCGGCGGAAATGTGTCGGCGAGAATCGCTTGCACCATGGGCTGCAAGCCGCCTCCGCCTGCGCCCTGCAATATGCGAAAGAAAAGCAGAAGACCGAGGCTGGGCGCGATTCCGCAGAGCAGGGAACTGATGGTGAAGATCGTCAGGCAGGTCATGAAGAAACGCTTGCGGCCGAAGATGGTCACCAACCAGCCGCTGATAGGCAGGACGATCGCGTTGGCGACGAGATAGGAAGTGAGCACCCATGTGCTTTGGTCGTTGCTGGCGCCGAGATTTCCGGCGATGTGCGGCAGAGCAACGTTTGCAATTGAAGTGTCCAGCACCTCCATGAATGCAGCGAGCGACACGACGACAGCAATCAGCCAAGGATTGGCTTTTGGGCGCCAGGTTTCCTGAGGGAGAGCTACAGCGGCAGCGCTCATCGAACCTTTCACCACGCGAAAAAAGAAGAACGATATTACCCCGAGGTCAAATGATTGCACACGGCAGAATTGTGGGATTGAATTTCCTCCACTTCGAGAGTTCTCGGACCGCTGAGGTCCAGCCTAAGTCGATGGTTCTGTAGCAATGCTTTCAGGCTGATCGGAAACCTCGGTTGCAATCGATGGAGGCCAGAATCGGAAAAGCGCGAAACCAAGTAGTCCCCAACAAACAGTTACGATGATTCTTCTCGAGAAAGGGCTTTGGTGCCCATCGAGCGAATTGACCATTGTCAAAACCCAAATATTACTTAACCCATGAGCTATAGCGGCCGGCCAAATCGATCCCGAACGCAAAGTCAGCCAGCCGAGGACGTAACTTATCGCGACACAAGAGCTAATGCGGAAAAAGAACTGTACGAAAACCTGATGGTCCTCGGTCATTCTCAGGAAGTCTCCGAGAAAATGAAATGCACTCCACGCTATCGCAAGCAGGAAAATACCTCGCAAGATCCCGAATCGATGAACGAAACGAGGCTGTAGATACCCCCGCCATATGATTTCTTCGAAAAAGGCGGCAGGGAGATACCAAAGGAACAAAGGGTTGGGAATGAGGAAGTACGCAGGGAAAAAAGGCGGGTCCACTTGGCCGAACAGAAAAGCCGCCCAATGAATTCGGTCCGACACGTAAGCGACCACACTCGGCACCAATTCGATCACGGTAGGAAAAATCACACCGAGCACCGCAAACTTGGTCTCGGGAGAACGAGTGAACTGCCGCAATTCAATCCATCGTCCTTCCCCCACTGCCCAAGCTGCAATCGCGACGAGGCACGCAGTCGAAAGTGCTGAGATCAAAGCGTCGCCGGGCGGCGACGAACGATAAGTGCCAGACTCTGCAAGCAAAAAGTAAAAACCCTCGAGTGCCGTATTTGCAAGAGCCCCGATCGCAGATATGCATGTGATTGAAATCCATACGAAAACGAGAATGCGCTTCCAGATTTTGTCGTCGCCGGGTAACACGTCTCCGGCAGGGGGCAGCGAAACAGGAAGTGTGGAAACTCCCGCGGCTAGCCTCGATACCAAAAAAATCACCAGTGCGAATCCAAGGACACTCATGTGGAGCGCGGGCCCTAGAGTCCACACGGTGCTAAAGGCCCAGGCTTCGTTGTGGGGGCCGCGCTGCATCACGCTCGCGTGCGGAAAGTTCGACTGCTGTGACACGTACAAGAAGCGGACGCAGAGCGCAGCAATACCGGCGAACGACGGAAATACGACGAACCCGAGAATCCGCCGAAATGGGTGAAGTCCTGGCCAGTAGCAAACAAACAAGCCAGCGGCTCCAGCCAAGACAATCGGTAGGCGCGCTACGATGGAGAAAAGAAGCCAGGATTGATACTCATCGACGAAAGCGTCGCCATAGGACCCCTTGAGGGCGTAGCTCGGAAGCAAAGGGTGGCAGCGCAATTGCATGCAAATCAACAGAAGTACTGATCCCACGAGGAAAAACAGCTGAGTCGGATCAAGTGGAATGACAGAGCGAACAAAGAGGGCTAGACGCCTCATCCAAGCCTCACGAAGGCGTGGGGATTATGCCTTGGGTAATCCGTTTTTAGTAAGCAGTTTTGTCTCTCCCGACTCCTCCTCTGTGCAGCGTTGCATGGCGGATCAGCGCGCCGCTCACCAGAGCAGCGAGTTGCGAATCGCCTGACTGACTTTAGCGAGGCGAAGAAAAGGCGAATATGATAGGATGCCTTTGTGGACGAAGGACGCAAACGGGTCTTGGCAATTTTGACCGCGATCTTGGCGGCGCCGCGGCTGGCGGATTGGAACTGGGATGGCCGGACCGGTGCGCCTGCGTGTGAAAGCGTTGTAATTACCGCTCTGGGCGCGGCCGAGCGGATCATGGAAATGATCGACCGCAGACACGGAAATAAGACTGCGGCTCCTAATGATGTGAAGAGAGTTGCAGCGCCTTAGGACTGATTGGGCGTTTGGCGGACGTTCACGCGAGCGGCGATTTCTTTTGTGGGCGTATGAATGGCGTAGTGTTCGTTCTTTGATTGCGCGGCCAATTCTTCCAACCTGCGACGAGCTTGTTCCAGGCCGTGCACGTAGTCCTTCCACAAATCCGTGCCGTCGGGAAGCCGTTCAAAAATGTCGTATTCACGATTCAATGGACCCACCTCGCGCCGCAACTTGCCATCGCCGCGGACCTTAGCCAGGAATGCGGGCTGGTGTATATACCACAACAAATCGTTTTTGCACTGTTCGATGTTAGACATTAGTCTGCGTGATGAGGGACGTTCAAACCCGATGTTGGGTTTCGCTGGATTCAGCAGATAAGAGGCACTGCGTTCATCCGTGTTAGAATTGAATTCGTTCATGAGCAAATCGTTCGACATCAGGATCGAATCGCTTGCCGGCGTGCAGACTGCGGCGCGCGAGGGCAGGCACGGGCACTTGGGGTCTTTCGCTGCCAGCGCTCCAGAAGAAGTCTTCGAATCGCACAAAAGCGCGATAAATTCGGATGGCAGCCCTGCGTTAATCGCAATTCCCTCGGATAACAAGAAATCTTTCTACATAGAGACTTTTGGCTGCCAGATGAATGACCACGACTCGGAGAAAGTTTCGGGAGTGCTTCTCGGGCGCGGATACCACGCGGTTGAAAATCCGATGCAAGCCGATTTGGTTCTCTACAACACGTGCAGCATACGGGAGAGAGCGGCGCAAAAAGTGTTTGCGCGGCTGGGAGACTGGAAGACAGTCGCCAACGGAAAAATAATTGGCGTGCTGGGATGCTTGGCGCAGCAGGAGGGCGAAGAAATCTTCGAGCGCGCGCCGTGGGTGAGCCTGGTATGCGGCTCGGCAAGTTATCGAAAGCTTCCCGAGCTGCTGGCGCAACTGGAGTTGGGCGGGCGGCGCGTCACCGGGCTGGATTTGGATACGGACGAAACTTTTGAAACGGAAATTACGCGGCGGGATAATCCGATTCGCGCGTACATCACGATTATCGAAGGCTGCGATTACTCTTGTTCGTACTGCGTGGTACCACACACGCGCGGGCCGGAACGCAGCCGGTCTAGCGAAGCGGTGATTGCAGAAGCCGTGCGCCTTGCGGATGCCGGATACACCGAGATTCAATTGCTGGGGCAAACGGTAAATTCTTATCGCGATCCTTCGGCGCGCGGATGGAGCTTTGTCGATCTGCTGCGCGGCGTGGCGGCGGTACAGGGAATTCGCCGCGTTCGATTCACCACTTCGCATCCGAATGATTTTCACCGGGAGATCGTTGAAGCCATTGATGCGACACCGGAACTCTGCGATCACGTGCATCTGCCGGTGCAATCGGGCTCAGACCGCATCCTGCGCGAGATGAGGCGCACGTACACGCGCGAAGAGTACCTGGGGAAGATTGAATGGATTCGCGGCGCAAGACGGCCGATCAGCATCACCAGCGACATCATTGTCGGATTTCCCGGCGAGACGGAAGCGGACTTTGAAGAATCGCTGACGCTGCTGGATGCGGCGCAATACGATGCGATTTTTTCGTTTACGTATTCGCCGCGGCCGAACACTTCCGCCAAAGACATGCCGGATGCCATTCCCGAAGCTGAAAAAAGCCGGCGCCTGTCCGTTTTGAACGAGCGCCAGCGGCAGATTCAGATCGCGCGCAACGAAAAACTGATTGGCGAGACTTTCGAAGTGCTGGTGGACGCGAGGCACGCCGCGCGCGGGCAATGGGGCGGGCGTTCAAGCTGCAATCGGCTGATAAATTTCACTACAACGCGCGAGAATCTTCTGGGAGAATACGTTGCAGTGCGGGTGACGCGCGGCGGACCGAATAGTTTAGTTGGCGAGCAAGTTCTTTGAACGACGGGAGGCCACCATGGAACTCGAAGTAAAGATACGAGGGCTGATGATGGATCCCGTGACCAACATGCCGGTAGTGGTGTTGAAGGAAACCGCGGGTAACGGCGTGCTTCCGATCTGGGTGGGCATCTACGAAGCGAACGCGATTGCGCTGGAAATCGAAAAGGTGCAAACACCGCGTCCTATGACCCACGACCTGCTGAAGAATGTTCTTACCGGATTGAATGTGCACGTCCAGCGCGTGGTGGTTTGCGATTTGAAGGACGATACGTTTTACGCGCTGATTTGGATGGAGCGGGACGGCCAAACGATGTCCATGGACTCGCGCCCCAGCGACGCACTTGCACTCGCTCTGCGCCTCGATTGCCCGATCTTCGTTGACGACGAAGTTTTGAAACACTCCAAGATAGCGAGCGCGATCTCCGAGAAAAGCTCCAGCGAGGACTTGCGCAAGTGGCTGGAGAACCTCAACGACGAAGACCTCGGCCGCTACAAGATGTAGAGGCGCGCTCGCGCGCCGCAGTCTGCTTCCGGAAAACCAGCGCAAGAAATCAATTTCAGAAAAACAACGCGAGTTGGTCGGGGCGATACTTCGCTATCAAACTCAACGCGATGCCGGCGAGTGAGTCTTGCATGGCATGTTGAATCATTCCCGGCCGTAGGCTCTTTCGCATCATGGCGAGAACGCCGAAAAGCGCGCCGTAGATCGTGATGGTGATCATACCTTTGACGCCCTGATAGCCATGAGCGCCGCCGAACACGAGAGCTTGCCCAGCGATAGCCACGCCGTTGATTCCAGTCATGGCGAAAAACTGCTTCTGCAAATAACCTCGGAAAACAAATTCCTCGCAGAACCCCGCCGAGATTGACAGCGCGACCCACAGGATCATCTCCAGGGCGCCGCGCGGCATAATAACCAGGAGGGCTTTCTTGGCGTGGAGGTTCTGGCCTAAAGCGTGTCCCACGCTAGCCAGGAATACTATGACGACAAGCCAGAACACGAATGCGGCGCCGATATCGCGCCAGACATCTGCCGCGCGCGTCCACTTTCCGCCGATGACGTCAGCAAACTTTGTTCCACTGCCTCGCAAGCCGAGGAACCAAACGTAGGCCAAAAGAATCAACTCGAAGAAAATCCCGAAAAGATACAAAGGCACTCGAGTTTTGAGTTGCAAATTTTCTGTGTGCGCCGAGAAGCGGATCTGAATAAGGGAATAGGAGACGACGAAGAGGACCAGGACGACTGTATGCCAGACGGGCGCGAGGAGCTTTCGGTCGTCGGCAGGGGGCGTGACGCTCAGCGTGGTCGCCATTGCACTCCTTTCCTCATTCCAAGCCAGCAGGGCAGGAGTATAGCAGCCCCGGGTTACGCAGGTCGGGGTCACTCTGACTGGAGTTGTCCACAGCCGAAGTGCATTTTTTGCTTGCGCAGGGGACAGCCAAATGAGTAGAGTTAGGCTACTTGTGGTGTAACTGGGGCTGTAGGAGGCCATATATGGGCCCACGGTTGCAGCATGGCTAGCGGGGGCAAAATTTGACCTACGTCATCGCGGTCGCCAACCAAAAAGGCGGCGTCGGAAAGACTACGACGTCGATTAATCTAGCCGCCGCCATCGCGCTGAAGAAAAAGAAAACACTCCTTATTGACCTCGACCCGCAATCGAACGCTTCCATCGCGTTTTTCGAATCGTCGGACATTCAGACTTCGATGTACGACCTTTTCGCCGAGCATCCGGCCGAGATGTCCAAGATCGTAAAGCCTACGAAGGACCCTTACCTGTTTGTGGCGCCGGGGAAGCTGGCGCTGGCCAGGCTGGAGACGCAGCTCGCGGGACAGTTTGACGCGCCGTATAAGTTGAAAGATGCGCTGTCGAGCGTGCTGAAGGAGTACGAGTTCATCATTCTGGACACGCCTCCCGCGCTGGGCATCTTGACGGTGAACGCGCTCGTTGCGTCCACGCATTTGCTGGTTCCAATCCAAGCCGCGTATTTCGCGATTGAGGGCACCGACGATTTGCTGGAGACCTACGCGCGAATTCGTTCGCGGCCGAATCCGGATTTGAAAGTGCTGGGCGTGGTGATCACTCTCTTCGATAAGCGCACCAATATTTCGCGCGACACGCACGAGCAGATTCGCGCGGTGTTTGGTGAAGCGCTTTTCAAGACGAGGATCAGCAAGAACGTCCGGCTGGAAGAAAGCCCGGCTTACAAGGAAACTGTCTTTACCTTTGCGCCGAAGTCTTCCGGCGCGGAAGAATACAAGAAGCTTGCTCAGGAGGTAATGCAACGTGTCCAAGAGGATCGGGTTGCCCGTCACTCTCAAGATGCGGCATGACGCGCACTACGTAGAAACGCTGACCAGCTTCAGTGGCGCGTCGATCGGGCGGATGATCCCGCTCAATAAGGTTCGGCCGAATCCGGACCAGCCGCGTAAAGCGCTGGGCGATCTGCGCGAGCTGACCGATTCGATACGCGAAAAGGGCGTGCTCGAACCGCTGCTCGTGCGGTTCATTCCGCGGGAAGATACCTATTACATTATTTCCGGCGAGCGGCGCTACCACGCTTCAAAAGCGGCCGGCCTTCACGAGCTTCCTTGCATCGAAAAGATTGCCGATGATGCGGAAACGCTGGAGATTGGACTGATCGAAAATCTTCAGCGCAAAGATCTGACTCCGTTCGAAGAAGCGGACGGCTTGCAGCGTTTGGCGACTCACTTCGACTACACGCATGACGATATTGCCAAGAAAATCGGACGGGCGCGTTCGTCGGTGACGGAGACGATGTCACTGACCGTAATTCCGGACGCGGTTCGCAAGGATTGCATCGAACGCGGAATATTTTCCAAGTCGCTGTTGCTGCAGGTGTCGCGTCAGCCGAACGAGAAGAAGATGCTGGAGATGGTCCATCGCATCGCGCAAGGCGGCTTGACGCGCGACGAAGCGCGCAAAGCCCGCAAGGCAGAGTCCGCTTCCGATTCAAGACCGCAACCGTTCCTCTTCGACTACCGCGCGCCGGACGAATCGTTTCACGTGCGCGTACAGTTCCGCAAAAGCCATGTCGGCCGAGAAGAATTGGCCGCCGCAATTCGCTCGGTTCTGCGAGAGATCGAGTCCGGCTCCATTTCCTCCTCCGCCGCATAGGGATTTGCAATCGAATTGGCGCTCGAGAATGAGCGGGCGCGTGGACTTACAAACCCTAGTCGAACCGCGCGGTTTCTTCTCGCTTGTCTTTGCAATGCGCTGCGACTTAATCTCTTCGCTGTCTAATGATGATTCCCGAACACAGCAAGCTTCTGCTTTCGGTCGATCTAGCCGGCACATTTTTGTTCGCGGTGGAAGGTGCGCTGATAGCTGTCCCCGCGAATCTCGATCTTTTGGGTGTGATGGTGCTGGCATTTTCGACCGCGCTGGTGGGAGGAATTATTCGCGACGTCTTGATCGGCGCCAGTCCTCCCGCGTCGCTTCGTGACTGGCGTTACGCGACTACAGCGTTCGCCGGCGGCGTCGTCGTCTTTTTTCTGCATCCCTACATCCGCGCGATTCCGGGTCCGGTCATCCTCACGCTGGACGCGGCGGCGTTGGCTTTGTTCGCCGTCGCGGGAACAGAGAAAGCGTTGCTCTATAAGATGCATCCGTTCATCGCTGTTTTGCTTGGCGCCGTTACGGCGGTTGGCGGCGGAACCGTGCGAGACGTCCTACTGGCGCAGATTCCCAACGTTCTTCGTTCGGACATCTATGCGACTGCGGCTCTAGCGGGAGCGCTGGTGATGGTTGCCGCGACGAAGCTGCGGTTGAATCCCACTTTGGCCGCTATTTCAGGCGGATTAGTTTGCTTTTCGCTTCGCGTCATCAGCGTTTGGCAGCACTGGAATCTTCCCAAGGCATTCACCGGCTGAAGTGGGGCACGCCACAACTGCGTCGGCGATTTCAAGTTCGCGGCGGCAGCGGGCCCCTTAACTGTTATTCTTTCTTCCGATGGACCTCACGCCGCAACAGATCTCCATACTTCAACGAATGCAGGCGGGTGGTTTTGAGATCGTGGCGTTCCCGATGTACGCGAACTACGTCGGCGTGCGAAAAGGAAACTGCGCCGCGCTTCTCTCACCGGTCGCCGCGGAGCGTTTCCAGATTCACGGACAGCCGGCTTACCTGATCGGAGGAAATTTCAGCGTACGAGTCACGCGCGAAGGCAGCGACTGGTTCGTCTGGAAAAAAGAGAAACTCGAAGTCACCCCGGCCCGCCTCGCTGAGCTAGAGAATTTCACAGCGCAATTGTCGCAAGCGCTCCTGCCGCTTACTTAGGTCGCGCGCGGCAGTTGAAAGTGCAGCGCGCTCAGCGCACACTATGCATATGACCGATTCTTACGATGTGATATGTATCGGCGCCGGGCCAACCGGACTCGCTTGCGCCATCGAGGCCAAGCGCGCAGGGATGCGCCCGCTGGTCATCGACAAAGGGTGCCTGTGCAACTCGCTCTTTCACTATCCCATTAACTTGCTTTTCTTCACCACTCCGGAGCGCATGGAAATTGGCGACTTGCCCATGACGATTTCCGGCGGCAAGCCGACGCGAGGCGAGGCGCTAAAATATTATCGTCGCGCAGTCGAACACTATGGAATCGAGGTCCGCCAATACGAGCGCGTGGAGGAGATCACCGGGCGCGACGGTGCGTTCGTCGTGCATACGCGCGATGAAGACGGTGTTGCGTTCGAATATCACGCTCGCAAAATTATTTTGGCCACCGGGTACTACGATCTGCCAAACGTGATGGGAATTCCCGGAGAAGATCTGCCGCATGTAAGTCATTATTTCAGCGAAGCGCACCCGTATTGGAACCAGGATGTTGTGGTCATCGGCGGAAGGAACTCGGCTGCGGAAGCGGCGCTCGATTTATTTCGATCAGGAGCGCGAGTTACTCTGATTCATCGCGGCGCGGAAATGGGAAAGAGCTTGAAATACTGGGTGAGACCTGACATCGAGAATCGAATTAGCGCCGGAGAGATCCGCGCAATGTTTAGAAGCGAAGTGATGCGCATCGAGCCGGAAAAAGTCTGGGTAAAAAATGGAAATGGCGAGGTGGCCGTCCCGGCGGTTCAAGTGTTTGCCATGACCGGCTACCATCCGGATTTCGAGTTCTTGAAAAAACAGGGCATTCGCCTGGATCGCGATTCGCTAAGGCCGGAAATTAACCCCGAAACACTGGAAAGCAACGTCCCTGGTATCTATCTGGCCGGAGTTATTGTCGGCGGAAAACGCACCAGCGATATTTTCATTGAGAACGGCCGTTTTCACGGCCGTCAGATTATCGCCGCCATGACGGGCAAGGGAAAACTTGCCGAAAAAGCTCCAGTTTCTCCGCCTGGAGAATAAATAGAGATTCGCCGTGCCGTTCCAGGTGGCCTAAGACCCTGGCTGCCGCTGCGCAGAATTGCCTGCCTTCGGCAACTCTGTTAAAGTCAAATGCGATGGCTTCGATCGTAAAGGAAATCGGCGAAACATTTTTTACCCTCTATAAGGGCTTCAGCGTGACGTTCCGAACGATGTTCCGCAAGCCCACGACGGAATCCTATCCGGATGTGCCGGCGAGCGTCCAGCCACGCTATCGTGGAATTCATGTTCTGCAGCGCGACGAAAGCGGCCTGGAAAAATGCGTAGGATGTTTTCTCTGTTCCGCCGCGTGTCCCGCAAATTGCATTTATATCGAGGCTGCGGAAAACACTGAAGTAAATCGCATCTCCGCTGGTGAACGCTATGCCAAAGTCTACAATATCGATTATTCGCGATGCATTTTTTGCGGCTACTGCGTGGAAGCGTGTCCTACTGACGCCATCACTCACGGTCACAATATCGAGCTGGCCCCCTACGACATTAATGCACTGATTTATCGCAAAGAGCAGCTCCTTGAACCGTGGCCCCCTCCGAAAGCCTGATTCGCAGTGCTAATCTCCATGTGGTATGCATCTATCGTTCTGCAGGTGACGAGCTTGACGCGCGAAAGACCGCCGCCCACGTAAGCGGAGATGAGCACGATAAAGATTTGAATCGCCGCAAGTCTCCCGACGTCGAGGTCTTATGTGTTCAGATACATGCGCTTAGCTCAAGACGAGGTTGAGATACGCAGCCGAAACTGAGACGCGCAGACCAGGTCGAGACGCGCGCACGAGGCTCAGACCCGATATAACTTTTCTTGCTCCGAGATTGAAAGTTCTTTTCCCTTCTAACGACAGTGGGCCTCGTCCTTTTTCACTCGGCGAGCGATCCTCGCGCTTTCGGAAATTCACGAGGGAAAACAGAAGCACCCGTTCCGACTAAAACATACCATCGAACGACCTTTGAACTGCTCGTCCACTCGCCAGAACTAAAGCGGTCCTTGACTGAATCCAAAGGTCCGTGGTGCGTTTCGGTCCCGGAATGAATTTTGGCTAAGACCAAGTACCTGCGCGACCCCCCGCACATCAGGCATCCCAAGGCGCGAATGCCATGCAGCCGACAGAATACGACTTGCAAAGGTCAGAATGGAAATGTCGAGCAGTTAGCACACGACGTTACTCAAAATGCTTGGCTAAATGTTTTCCGTTGCGGGAACAGAGCGGCTTCGAGATTCAGTTGTGATCTCCGGTCATCCAAACACGTTTATTCCCGCCAGTCGTTTTAAGTTCGACACTTTGCTGTCACCGTTTGGAATTCACCGTTCATCGTGAAAGTTCCCCGGCCCTCGCAAATTTGCATCACCCCGATCGTCCGCGACATGCATAGTTCGAGAATGAATATTTATGGGCGGGGGCTCGATTGGGAACGAGGAAGTCGACGAATTGGAAACGATTTGCTCAGGCTAGTGGGGCGACGGGCGCGATGAGAGATGGGGGGTTCTATGAAGCGAGAATGGAAGTAAAAAGAAAACTCGGGATTCAGTTTGGGTGCACGTGGATCGCTGTGGAACGGTGGCGAGTAAGTCCAGCGAAAAGCGTTCCGTTACAGTCGGAATTCCGTAAGTGCGGCGTCTTGAAGCGGCGCGGCCGGAACACAGTTTGCGCGGAATGCCGGGCCCCGATCTCGCCGGGCGGCAGATACAAAGACGGTGGGTCCGGCGCGGCAGGACTATGGGCGCTTTTAACTGGACGGCGGGAAGATCACCGACCTTCGCATGTTCTCTTGGGCTAGGGCCGGGAGATAAAAACCGTGATTCGAGTTCGGCGCGCGGAGACGAAGCCGAGAAGGCGACGGAAAGCAAAAAACGCGGGTATCGCAATTGTGTGGCGTTAGCGGATGGCCAACGGGAACGCGAAATTGGTTAAAGGGAAGCGAAGCTGACGTGTGAATGCAGATCGACGGCAGTGCCAGCAAGGACGGAGGCGAGTAGAGGGCAAGTAGATGACGGCAAGTGGATAACGTGGCTAATGACGGACGACGATGGAAAGCCGGCCGGTTCAAGTTGTGGCGGAGTTGGCAGACGGCGACGAAACGCGAACGGGCGAGGAGAGTTGAGCTTCTAGTTGCGGCGACGCTTCCGATGGAAGCGAATTTGCGGCGGCAGACCGCGTTAGATTGCGCGGGCGTGCCGGAGAACAGAGTGCTGAGAGAAGAAATGTTCGTGCGCCGAGCTGTCAATTCGTACCGGAATGGTGCTTTGGTATTGCGTGGAGCGGCCGAAATGCTTTTTGCAACAAGACTGAATGGCGCACGGGAAGTAGCGGGAGAAGCTCGATGAGCCAGGAGCTGGAGCGGAAGGCAGCACTCGAGTTCGCGTGCACGCGCGCGACTAACGCCGGATTCACGCCGGATGCGCAGGTTACACGGCCTTTCGTTGAGGGGGCGAGTAACGCATTGACGCGCGAGCCGGCGGAGCGGGGCGCAGTTTTTGTCCGCGAACCAAGGCCACGATCTGCGGGACCTCGGCAGAATCAGCGACCGCGCGGCCCTTTGGAGCATCCCTCTTCGCGGAATGACCGGCAGCGAAGCGCCGGGTGCGCGCGCACACATTCTCAGACCTTTCAGCAGGATCGAGCGCGACAGGGAAAAGGGACGCGGTCTGCGATCTCTTATGCACGCGCTGGTGTTGTGGGGCGTTCCGAACAGGGCTGGGCAAAGCGGCTTTTCGACCGATTCCCGGCTGGGAGATATACGCGTTCGGGGCGATGGCGTCCGTCTGTAAGCGAGCCTGCTGTTCCAGGAAGTGCAAGGCTCTTTTTGCTTTGCAAGACAGTTGCGTGCTCGGAAGAGGCAGCGCATCAAGGGCCGGGGACGAGGATCGGGGAGAGCGCGACGAACGATTGGGAAGCGCCGTCAGAGACGAGGATTGCGATTGGTATTCCTGGGAATTCAGCGGCCCGTCAAATAGCGGCAAACGATTTTCGTCGATGGCTTTCGAGCGGTGCGAGTCTGACGCGGCGTCTTGAGTACGGCGGCATTCGAGAATCCAGCGCGCAAGCCGGCACTGGGTTTCCGCTTCGATCCATTCCTCGACAACTTCGCCAAGCTCCTTGCGCAAATTTGCGATGGTATTCCGTCGAACAAGTTCAAAATTTTCCAGACCCGCTTGAGACGAGGTTACCAAGTACTCGAGCGGGGGAGATATGCACATGAAAAAGACCTCCTGGGTACGTGTCTCCAAAGAATGAGAGGCAGACTAGTAGGATAACAGAATTAGGTAAGTCACTCAATAGTAATCGTATGGTGAGCCGGGAAGGGAGTGCGCTGCTCATGGCCCTTATCCCATAGTTTCGGCTCAGCCGCAACCGTCGGCGAGGGCGAGAAACTGAGGAAGAACACGGATGTAGTGGAGGACGGAATCGTAAAACGGCCTTAATCAACAAGCGCGATACGCAGGACTGCGGAAGTGATTCTCGATGCTAGGAGGATCCATGGGTGGAAAGCGGCAGACGGTGCCAGCGGAATTCGCAGTGCAAGGCGAAGTAATGATTCGGACTGCGCGTGTCAAGATGCGGCGCACGCGCAGCCGCGATTACATGAAGAAATGGAGGGCGAATCCGAAGCATCGGGAGCTGGAACGCGAGAGGCGCGACCGCGACTACGTATTAAAAAAACAGCGTAGAGCCCGGAGACTGCTGCTTCGGCCCTACACCAGAGTTGATGGGCGGCCGCAATGCGGATTTTGCGGACAGGGAAGGCCAGTGGAAATTGTCGAAAGACTTCGAATTTCGGAGACAGCGGACGACGAATTCGTAAAGGTGCTCATCCCGTATTGTGGACACTGTTGATGGAAGACCGGCGAGCGCCAAGAGTGTTTCCTTGCGAGTGACACTTTGAATGCGTGAAAAGGATTTTAGCACCGGGCTGCGAGGCGTGCTTTTCGAAGCGCGGCACTACGAGCGCATGGGTTCGGCAATTTGGCTGTACGCCTGGTTGGTTCTGCGGCAGACGCATCAGACGGGGTCGGTGGGATGGGTGCTTGGCGGCGCGCCGGTTCGCTATAGCGAAATCGAGGAAGAGACGGGGTTCAACCGGCGGACGCTCGAACGATGGCTGAGCCTTTTGCGGCGCGAGGGTTACATCGAGACGACCGTGGCGCAGGAAGGCATACGCATCCGCATCACGAAAGCCAAGAAATTTCCACAGGGTGTACGCAAATCTGCGGAGGGTGTACGCAGAATTGCGGCCAGTGCTACGCGGAATTGCGGGGCAAGTGCCGCGCAAAACTATGCGTACGACCAAGTTGCGGACGGGATGAATAGCTCATTAATAGTAAGAATAAAAGAAAGAGAAGCGCGGCGCGAAAATCCTGGAAGCTGTGGAAATCAACAACAAAATCAGCAGCAAAATCGAAGCAGAAATCAAAATCCAAACGAATACCCGAGTCCACCTCAAAACCCTTCCGGGTTAGAACAAAATCAAAACCAAAATCAGTTTCAAGACCGCAAACAAGATCAACACCAATACTTTCCTTGGGAGCTGCGTTTGCGTCAGCAGTTGTTGCGTGCCGAGCGCGAAGAAGCGGTGCGGCGCGAGCTCTTCGTGGGAGCGGGGCCGTCGGATCGCCGATGAAGTTATTTACTGGATTGCGCAGGGAAGTGGGACACGGAGGAAACGTGCCGGCCGGGTATCAACTGGCCTGGTATGAGCCGCGGCGCCGCATCGGAGTGTATTTCCCTGTGCCGCTGAATTGGGCGCTGCGAGTCTTGCGCGAACTGGGGCACCGTTTGCAGCTCGCGCTGCGCGCTCCGCGAATCGAGCGCGCTGAAGTTTTTGAAATGCAGCGAGCGCATCGCGAACGCGAGCGATTGGCCGCGGAATACGCGCGCGGATACATCAACGGGTGGCGCGAGTGCTTTCACGTTTGCCTCGACGCCGTGGAAGAAGAGATCGAGCGTGTGGACGAAGCGTGGAATGTCGGCGCGATGTTTCCAGCGTCCAAGCCGCCGCGGAAGAACTAGCGACGGCCTTGGCGAGCTGAAATGCGAGGTCAAATTCGGGATTCGCGAGGTGGTGACGATGAAAGCTGCCGAAATGTTCAACGCATGTCACGCGCGTTACCGTGGTCTGCACGAATGGCTCGATGATTCGCTTGGGCAGGTGCGCGCGCTGGACCTCGACTCGCCTTCTTGCGGGTATCGGTGGCGGCCCGAGCGGTCGCGCGCTTGCGAGTACGTCGCCGATTTCGAGCGCATCGGCCGACAGGCGCTGAAACGTCCGGCGTGGAAGGGACGTTTGAAATTGTTCGAGATTTATTTTCTCGGCGGAATCGAATATCGACGCGCAATCTCGCTGGTCGGAGTGGCTGAAGGCACGTTTGACTACTGGATGGCCGAGGTCAAAAAGGCCGCCGGACGGGAATTCTCGCGCACGGGTTTGTATCCGCCGTCGCATTATTTTCAGTCCACGCACGCGCATCATGTCCACACGCGCAATTTGTAATGGCGAGTGTTTGGTTAAGGCCACTCGGAATGGTTGCTGAACCGAGGGCACCTTGCGGTTTCCACGTTTTATCCTGCGAAGTTCACCCTCGCTGAAATCCTCAGTTCAAAGCTCGCCTCGATTCATTTCACGCATTCGGTTTCGGATACACTTCTGCACAGGCAAATGCAATCGCGCGGATGGCCTTTATAATCCCGGCGGCGTGTGTTAGACAGGATGCGATGAATCGGAGCGCTAACATCCTCATTACGGGCGCGGGCGGGTGCATCGGCTCTGCGCTGGCGGAGAGCTTCGCCAATTCCGGCGCGCGCAATCTGATACTTCTGGACCATGCGGAGCACGAGCTGCATGAAATTGGGCTGGCGCTTTCCGCAGTCGAGGGTTGCGCGCCGCACGTCGCCGTGCTTGGCGATATTTGCGACGCCGCGTTGCTTGCTGAAGTGTTCAAAGAGCATCGGCCGGACGTGATTTATCATGCGGCCGCTTTCAAGCATGTGGCGATGATGGAAGCAAATCCTCTAGCGGCGATTCGCAACAATGTGATGGGAACGATGACGCTGGCTCGCGTCGCACGCGAGTACGAATCGGCGCAGCTCGTGATGGTTTCCACGGACAAAGCCGTGAATCCGCGCAGCGTGATGGGAGTGTCGAAACGGATCGCCGAACTGGTCCTGCTGCGATGGAACGGCATCAGGACGCAGATGAAAGCCGTAAGGCTCGGAAATGTTTTAGGATCGCGTGGCAGCGTGGCGCCGATGTTTCGGCAGCAAATTGCGCGGGGCGGTCCGGTAACGGTGACGCATCCTGACGCCAGCAGATACTTTCTGACTCTGCGAGAAGTGGTGGAACTGATTCTCGCGACGGCAACGGTGGAGGGCGGAGTTTTTGTGCCGGAGCCTAGCGAGCCGGTAAAAATTGTTGATTTGGCGCGCGGGATGATTCGGAAAGCGGGGTTTGAGCCGGACGTGGGCATGCCGATTACGTTTACGAAACTTTTTCCGGGAGAAAAGCTCGCCGAGGAGATGATTTTTGCCAGCGAAACCGTCGAGGCCACCGGAGACTCGAGACTTCAACGTGTGCGAGGCGCGGCAATCGCCGCCGGCGAATTTGATATAAAGATTGCGCGACTGGTCGAGAGTGTGGAGCTTCGCGACCTGCCCGCGCTCGTGGCTACGCTCGTCCGCATCGTGCCGGAGTACGTGCCCAGCGAACTGTTGCTCGGGTTGGCAAAACCGCTCGTGCGCGCAGCGACAAAGTAATTAGCAAATAAAATGAAACGCAAAATCGCAGTGGTCACAACTTCGCGCGCCGATTACAGCCATTTGTACTGGCCGCTGCGGGAGCTTTCCGCGCATCCGGACGTGGACTTGAAAATCATCGCGATGGGCGCGCACCTTTCGCCTGAATTCGGCTCGACCATTCAGGAAATCGAGAGGGACGATTTCCACATCGACGCGCGAGTCGAGTGCCTGCTCAGCTCCGATACTGACGTGGGCATGGCCAAGACGATCGGCGTCGCCACGTTGAGCCTCGCGGACATTTTCGGCCAGATGCGCCCCGACTTGCTTTTGCTGATCGCGGATCGGTACGAAATGCTCGCGCCCGCGTCGGTCGCTCTGGCGCTGCGAATTCCCATCGCGCACATCGAGGGCGGAGAAATCAGCGAAGGCGCGATTGACGACGCGGTCAGAAACGCGCTGACGAAGATGAGCCACATTCATTTCACGTCCACGCAGGCGGCGCGCGACCGCGTGATCGCCATGGGTGAAGAGCCTTGGCGAGTTCATCGCGCGGGCGCACCTTCGCTGGATCATTTGCGGCGGCAAACGCTGCTGACGCGCGAGCAGCTCGAGACGCGTTTGCGCGTCGAACTGAAGCATCCGGCGATTCTGGTCGCGTATCACCCGGTGACGCTCGCGCGCGACACTGTGCGAGAAGCGGACGCGCTTTTCGAGGCTTTAGAGAATCTGCCGGATCAGCTTCTGTTCTGCTACCCAAATGCCGATGCCGGCAGCCGCAATCTGATCGAGCGGGCGCGAACTTTCGCAGCTTCGCGCGACGGGTCGCACGTGTTCGTGAACCTGGACGCGCTGACTTATTGGAGTTTGCTGAAGCAGGTGGACGTGCTGGTGGGAAATTCGAGCAGCGGAATCATGGAGTCGGCTTCTTTTGCGTTACCCACAGTGAATGTTGGCTTACGGCAGCAGGGCAGGGAACGGGCGCGCAACGTGATCGATACCGTGCCGGAGGTTCGCGCCATTCTCAAAGCCATCGCTACGGCAAAGACCGCCGATTTTCGCCGCGCGCTTCAAGGTATGACGAATCCGTACGGCGAGGGCGTCGCGTCCGAGAAAATTGTTGAAGTGTTGACCAGCGTCCCGCTCGGCGAAGAATTGCTGCTGAAACGCCACGCGCCGATCCGCGCGCTTTCCACCTCCGCCGGGTAGACCGCGACGCTTCCGCGATCGCCGATGTCCGGCGACGCCAGCTACGAAGGGGTCGAGGGCTTGTTGACGAAGGTGATCGCCGGGCGGTTTGGTTCCGGCTTGGGCACTTTCTTCTTCGGCTTTTTCACTTCGCGTCTGCGTGCGTCTTTGTTTCCCATGCCACATAGGATGCCACAATTTTACGCGTTTGCAACTGCGCTGGGCGGTGGAGAATCCATTTTATTTGGTTTAGCATCCCATACGCTTACACGCTATTAGTAATGGACACGTGTGGGCTAACAGAAGTACTGTTGACCCGTCGTATAAGCTAGGCCCAGACTAAGACGCAAGGGCTTGCATTCAAGGGCGCATATGAGATACAAACCTCGGCACGGTACGTATTCGATATACAAGGAAATACCGTGTCTCCTCACGTCGGCAATCCCAACCCCCCGCTCGGCGTTTTGGAGATGCTCGGATCGTTTCTCAGAGAGGCAGCGGTACTAGTTTTTGTTTTTGCACCCTTAGATCAGGCTCTTAGCAAGGATGGTTTCACATTCTGGTTTCAATTTACGGGCTTGGTGACATCATTAGCGCTACTAGTCTTAGGAATTCTAGTTGAGAAAAGGAGGTACCCGTGAACAGCCAATATATTCCGTTTCTTATTTTCTTGTCTGCCGGCCTGGTTGTATTTGTCGCAGCGATTGTCTGGAGCGACGTACGTCCTTACATGCTAAAGAAGCGAGCGGAGCGTGAGAGGGCGGATAACGATCACACGTCCGACAGCCACAAAAACCCCGTCGATCGCCCCGTCGCAAACACGGCAGCTCGGTAATCTATTCTACGCTGCTGCTTTCTCGCCCCGGTTCGATAGATCTTAGTAAGATTCCGATGCTCCGCGAAACTAGTAGCGTCCCGGCCGCTGCGTGGCGAAAATTTGCAAATTGCTGTACCCTAAAAGGCCTCTGGCGAATCTTATATGCAGGAGGCTTACGGCCATGACGTTGCCAACAAGTTCCACGCGCGCGAAGTCGGGAAGTAAAACGGGGTTTTCCGCGCGAGCGCGAGCCGCAGAGTTTTCCATGCCTCGGCTAGGCCAACAGATCCTTGCCTTCATGCTGGCGATTGGTTTGCTCTTCGCCACTCTGCCGCAGAACGTGCTGGCGCAGGACAACCAGACTCAAGATCAAACTGCGCAAGGTCAGGCTTCGCCGGCGGGCGACGCGACGCCTTCTTACACTCCGCAGTCGCAGGATCAGTTGGATCAGCTGGTGGCGCCCATCGCGCTGTATCCCGATTCTCTTGTGGCGCAAATTCTAGCCGCATCCACTTTTCCGGCGCAAATCGTTGAAGCGGACCGCTGGGTCCAAGCGCATCCGGATCTAAAAGGCGATGCGCTGGGCCAGGCTGTCGATCAGCAAAGTTGGGATCCCAGCGTGAAGGCGCTCTGTGCCTTTCCCACCGTTCTGGGGAATATGGACAAGAACGTTTCCTGGACCTCCTCACTGGGCGACGCCTACTACAACCAGCAAGCGGATGTGATGGACGCGATTCAGCGCATGCGTCAAAAGGCGCAACAAGCGGGCAATCTAAAAGACACGCCGCAACAAACCGTGCAGACGCAGGGTTCCGATATTGTGATTCAGCCCGCTCAACCCGATGTAGTTTACGTTCCGGCGTATGATCCCTGGGCTGTTTACGGGTATCCAATAGCTCCGTGGCCTTATTGGTATAACTATCCCGGCATCTGGTTCGGCGGTCCATATCTTTCCTTCGGACTTGGTTTCGGCATTGGTTGGTACGGCGGCTTCGGATGGGGATGGGGCCATTGGGGTTTCGATTGGGGCAATCGTTACGTCGCGTTTGACCACGGCCGATACTACTCGCACAGCAACACGTTTTATAACCGCTCGAATTATTACCGGGGCGGAGGCGAGCGTGGCGTGGCCAACAACGTGAACCGCGGATTTAACGACCGCGCTGGAGCTGAAAACCGTGGTGAAGGTGAGAACCGCGGTGGAGAAAACCGCGGCGGCGAGACGCGCCCATTCAATGGGGATCGCAACGCGGCGCGCGGATACGGTGATTCGCGCGGCCAGAGCGGCACTCGTTCCGGTGCGTTCAGCGGCTACAACCATGGTGGAGAAACCAGGAGTTTTTCGTCACGCGGGCAATCCAGTTTCGGTGGCGGCGGTGGCGGATTCCATGGTGGCGGCGGTGGCGGCGGTCGTCACCGCTAATCTCAATTCACAGTTGCGATAGCGCTTTGTCGGCGTGCTATGGCAACTATTTATAACCCCTTCGAAATTTATCAAATTTATAGACGGGAGAAAGAACATATGCATCCTGCGAAATGGAACCTGCGAAATGTTCGGTTATCCGGTTATTTCACGGTGGCGACAGCGGCCCTCCTCCTGTTCGCATCCTTTTCCCCGAGCGCCCTGGCCCAGCAGAAGGGGCAAAAAACGTTTTCGTCAGCGGACGAAGCCTGCCACGCCCTCGTGACCGCGTTGAAAAATAGCGACGATCAAGCGCTGCTGCAGATTCTAGGTCCCGACGGGAAAGAGATTATCTCCTCTGGCGATCCGGTTGAGGACGCAGCCACCCGCACAAATTTCGTAAGCAAGTTTCACCAAATGCACCGGCTGGTGGTTGAGCCGGACGGTACCACCACTCTTTATATCGGCGCGGAAAATTGGCCCACCCCTATCCCGCTGGTGAACAAAAACGGTGCGTTCTATTTCAACACGGAGGCAGGCAAGCAGGAAATTCTCTACCGGCGTATCGGCCGGAACGAAATGTCGGCCATTCGCGTTTGCCAGGAGCTCGTCGCCGCGCAAAATGAATACTTCGCGAAAGAGAACAACGAATACGCGCAGAAACTCGCCAGCGACGCTGGAAAGAAAGACGGGTTGTACTGGGCCGACGCCGATAAACAATCGCAAAGCCCCATCGGTCCGCTGGTGGCGAACGCCAGCGTTCCGAACGGCGCGCCAAAGAATCTGAATACTCCCCCTACGCCATTCCACGGCTACTACTTCCGCATCGTCACGCGCCAGGGGAAGGACGCTCCCGGTGGCGCAGCCGACTACATCGTCAACGGAAAAATGACCGGCGGATTCGCCTTCGTCGCCTATCCTGCTGAGTACCGCAATTCCGGCGTGATGACGTTCATAGTCGGCAAAGACGGCGTGGTGTACGAGAAGGACCTCGGCAAGAAGACCGAAGCGGCCGCGAAATCCATCAAGTCCTACGACCCCGATACAAGCTGGAAAAAATCCTCCGGCGCGATGCAGGAGCAGTCCGCGGACGCAAAAAAGCCCCAGTAGGCTGATGTCGCACCAGGACGATTTTCGCGAAGAGTTCGCGTACACTCGAACGAATTTCTAACCGGTTCTGGCCTACATTCAAAAACGACTGTAACCCTCTGAAAACAAACGACCGGCCCATTTCTAACCGGTGCCAGAACCGCATTTAAGCAATTACATATTCGCAACTCCATTGGACAGTCTCTCTCGGGACAAAGGACATTTCCTTTCTAAAGTCCGTGTGAGTAGTTGTATCATCGCGCCCAATCCGGCATTCCGAGCTCAGCGCGTGCTCCGGAATTTCGGGGACCCAGTGATTGAGAGCTTACCATGATGGGATTTCTGCGCAGTCGCTAAAGATCGCTGCCGCAGTGACGGGTGGGAGTTCCCTCACGCAAGCAGGAAGGAAAGGGGACGTTGTTCATGCCTCATTGGGACTTAAAGCCGCCATACGGTTTGTTAATGGGCGGGCTCTTGTTATTGTTTCTGGCTGTAGGTGGGACGTGCACCGGAAAAGCGCCGCAATTCTTTGGTCGAGTGGTCTACCGCGACGAAGAACCGAACAGGTTTTGGCGATTAGTCGCGTCATATTGTGTCTTCGGTCTTGTTCTTATTGGACAATTCTTGTATAAGGTCTACTTTTCAGGCTGAGCCTATCTCCGCGTTGCTTCGTCCGACTGCGTTTTCTGCTTGGCCTGTCCCTCGCCTGCACAAAATCCCCAGTTCCCGCTACTTATGCAGCCATGGGAGCTGGCCCTTGTGCGACAGCGCCAGCAAATCCATCGACACGGCCACCGCGCAGTGAAGGCACACGCCTCCCCAAATCGATTTTAGCTTCCACGCCAGCCAGCCCAGAATTAATCCAGCGAATATCGCGCCGGCCGCCTCGGGCCACGGCTTGCTGAAATGAATCATCATGTAAGGCATCACCGACACAGGAACCGCCATCACCCCGATGTACCGCGAAAGTCCCCCCGCCAAAAATCCCCGAAAGAAGAATTCCACCGCGATAAATTGTCCCGCGTACATTCCCTCCCACATCAGCAAGTCCGCCCAGGAACGCCCCGCCTGCGCGTACATCGGATAGTAATTGTAAAACTCAGGCGTGAGCGAAACGAACCAGATCACCGGCGACACCAGCACGAACAGCGCAACGTAAATCCAAAAATGTTGCGCGAAGCCGCGAAACGAAAGGTTGCAATCGCGCAACCGGTTGCCCGGCTGAACTGCCATAACGATTGCGGGCAGCGCGACAGAGCTGATCAGAATCCACAGGATCCACCAAGCCTTCACTCGTAGCACCCAGTAAGGGTCGGGCATAAACCGCTTCGGCGGGTACAACTCCGCGTAGGTGGTATCGCTGCCGACAAAATTCACCACAAGCAGCCCAATACAAGCCGTCACGCAAATGATGGCGAGCCCGCGCACGTCCGCGCTCTTGAGCGTGTCTTTTAGTGCGTCGCCGACCGAGCGCGGCTCTTTGGATTCTGCATCTCCCGCAAGCACGACGCCGCCGCTAGCGCGCAAATCGCGCGCCCGCGACGCAGGCGAATGCCGGTCGCGCCCCTTGCGCGACGCAGCAGGGAAGTCTCCCCCCGCGGAGCGCCGGTAACGCCGCAGTCTTCGCGTATCGGTAGATGCAGTTCCAACCTTCATATCTTGCATGTCTTGGCGATCACCTTCTGCGCGAACCCACGCCGCTTCTGTGGCGGCACAGCATGCTGTGCCCTTTCCCCGCCCTGTCTCAGCGAACTGTTCCGAACAGTGACCCGACGCCGGCGGTCACCGCCATGGCCAGCGCGCCCCAGAACGTCACGCGGATAGCTCCCATCGCCACTCGCGCGCCACCCACATGCGCAGCCCACCCGCCCAGAAGCGCGAGGAACAGAAGCGAAGTTGCAGAAACGACAACGATCAATCGCTCCGCCGGAGCCACGGCGGTGACTAACAGGGGCATGCTTGCTCCTACCGCGAAGCTGCCCGCCGATGCCAGTGCGGCCTGAATCGGACGCGCTCGGACAGTTTCGGAAATACCGAGTTCGTCGCGGGCATGCGCGCCCAGCGCGTCGTGGGCCATCAGCTGGTCGGCGACCTGTTTCGCGAGCGAAGGATTAAGCCCGCGCTCCACGTAGATTGCCATCAGCTCTTGGTGCTCGCCTTTATCGTCTTCTTTCAGTTCCTCGCGCTCGAGTTCGAGTTCCGCCTGCTCCGTGTCTGCCTGCGAATGAACGGAAACGTACTCACCCGCCGCCATCGACATGGCACCCGCTACCAGCCCGGCGACTCCTGCGAGCAATACGCTGCTGTGAGTTGCATGCGCGGCCGCCACACCGAGCACCAGACTCGACGTGGACAGGATGCCGTCGTTCGCCCCCAGCACTGCCGCGCGCAGCCACCCGATTCGCCCTGTGCGGTGCATTTCCTTTTTGCCTGTGGGCGTTCGCAAGGCCCCTCCAATTGCCATGCGTAAATCCTGCCTCGAATTCTGTCGGCCCTTCATCGCAATTGTAGGTGTTACTTTCCCGGCGGCGAACCGGGATGATACCACCGAGTGCGCCAACCCTAGCGCGGATCGGCAACCGTAGCGGGGGATTTCGCCTGGAGCTGGAGCTCCATCACAATAGCAGGTTCGTCAGGTTCGTAATAAAAATGCGGAGCCGTTCCGCAAATTACAAAACCCAGTTTTAGATTTAGCTGCAGCATTGCAAGATTGCTTTCCCTCGTGTTCGTGACGATGACGCGAAAGCCCTGCTGCCTCGCAAATTCAATCTGCCACTGCTTCTGCTTCATGCCGAACCCTCGGCGGCGAAACTCGGGCAGAATGCCGGTGCTCATGATGTGCAGGCAGCCCGGCCTCGGCTCGTCGTCGTAGTCCGAATCGCGTATGAACGCCGAGCAGCCCACGATCTTCCCGTCGACGATCATCCAGTACGATTCGAATTCCGCCCATTCTTCGGGAATAAACAAGTCCGCGGGATGCTTATGGAAGATCCTACGGTCGATTTCGCAGAGTGCGTCAATCTCATCCGGAAGAATCGCTCTCCTGAACTCGATCCTCTGTGTCGCCGCGGCAGTGTTAGTGTTGTTCATGTCTCACAATGCCGGATGATATCACCCCGCCACACTTGACGGCATCTGCGTCGCGGGTTAAGCAGACTCGCTCGCCGCGCTAGAAAAGCGTTGACATTCCTTCCAGCGGATGATGTCGTAGTTAGCATGAAGCTTCGAGCTGGATTTGTTTACTCCGCGGTTATTCTGATTTTCTTTGGCGCGCTATACTTGTTGACCAAGGCGTTTGACCTGCTGAACCGGCCAAGCGACACATCAGTTTTCTACGGGATCTTAATTATTGTCGCGCTGATCGCGCTGGTTCCTTCCGCACTAAGCTGGATTTGGCACCATCATGTGACGCCGCACGCAGAACCGCAGGCGCCCTTCACACGAAAAAAGGAGAACGATGCAAATACGTAAATTCATTCCTCTTGTTGTACCTGTAATCCTGGTCGCATTTTTCTTTGCCGGTTGCGCCACGCGAATCGGCCCCGGCCGCGTGGGAATTAAAGTGGACCTCGCCGGAACGCAGCGCGGCGTCGAAGACTTGCCCATCCGTACCGGCTGGGTGTTCTACAATTTTCTTTCGTCCACCATCGTCGAATATCCCACTTCGATTCAAACCGCCAAATGGACCAGGGACCTGAACGAAGGCTCGCCCACCAACGAGGAAATGTCGTTCAACACCAAGGACGGACTCACGGTGTACGGCGACCTTTCGGTTTCTTACCATCTCGAGGCAAACAAGGTTCCGGCGTTCTATGTGAAATTCCGGAATGACAATATCGATCACTTCACTCACGGTTTCTTGCGCAATGTCGCGCGCGACGCCATCAATCGCACCGGCTCGCAATACACCGTGCAGGAAATCATGGGTGAAAAGAAGTCCGAGTTGGAGATCGATTCGCGCAAGGATTTGCAGGCGCAGGTGACCGACATCGGAGTGGTGATCGATCAATTCGGTTTCATCGGCTCGCCGCGCCCGCCCGAGTCCGTGATTGCCGCTATCAACGCCAAAGTTCAGGCGCAACAAATCGCGGTGCAAAAGCAAAATGAGCTGGTGCAGTCCCAAGCCGACGCCGCCAAGCTCGTCGCCGCCGCAGAAGGGCAGGCCAAAGCGCAAGTCGCCATCGCGAATGGCGAAGCGGAATCAAACCGCCTGCGCGCCGCGTCCATCAGCGAAAACATCATCAAATGGCAGCAGCTGGCCGTCACCGACCGCTGGATCGAAAAGTGGAACGGCCAGGTGCCCTCGGTCCAAGCCGGCGGCAACCTCCCCGGCATGCTCCTGGACATCAAGCCGCAGAAATAACGCGCACAGTTCGCTCTGAGAACGGAAAGAAACGGGGAGTTCGCTATGGTAATGCGGGATTACAAGCTGAATTCACCGGGGGCAGTTGATCCGTCAGGTTTCTGGAGATTTATTTTCTGGCTGACGTTTGTATTCGGCAACCTGACTATAGCGTTTTGTTGGCTGTTGGCACACGTCCCAGGTAAAGACATGCGACTGAACCTTGCGGCGCTATCGTGTCTGGTCTTTTTTATGTTTGTGTCAATTCTGATGGCGCGATGGATATGGAAAATTAGGAACCCCATCCCAGTTCCAGGACGAGCGGTCCGACCAGCAATGTACATGATTGTATTGATCGCATGGGTTGAGCTAGTTCTAGGGCTCGTTGGAATTATAGGGGTCGCAGTCTACCGCCCCTAGTTGGAAGCCCCGGCGTCTATTGGGGCTATTTATGGAACCGGCGGAGGAACTGGCTCGGACCAGTGGGCGTTGCGGAATTGCCAGCGGCCGTCGCGATATTGCGCGACGCCGGTAAAGTATCCCTTGTCCTCGATGTGGCGGCCGTCGGCCCACGCTTGTAGCTCGTGATACGAAGCGCCCACCACGGCGAGATCCGGCGCGAGCAGGTCCACGCGCAAATCATCGCCCCATTTCAACTCAATTTGTTTGATGGCAAGCGCGACCTGCGGAAGCCCCGTCGTAACCTCCGCGCTATTTGCAAAAGCGATTTTGCCATCGACGGCCATGAAGAACGCCGGGGTGTCGGCAAAATACTTGCGCCACGCTGCAGGGCCGTCTTGTGTGACGGCGTGAGCCACGTCGTGCATAAACGCTCGCACGCCATCCTCGACCCCTGTGGCGCGCGCCGCTGTTAGCGGCTGCGACGCTCCCAACGCAGTCCTTTGTGCGCTGCTTCCCGCGTATGTCAGCGTGACGAGCAGAACGGTACAGAGCATGGTACGCATGGTTGACATGGTCGCTCCTTTCATCAGACGTATCGTGCCCACCTGAAGAACAACTCGGGCGCAATGTATCACAGGAATCTACGAAGACAAATCGCGCGGCCGCGGTCGAAACGTTGTTAGAATGCGCGGCATGCGCGTATTTACGCTGAGCTTGGCGGCCGTGGTTGCTGTATTGTGCGGTGCGAGCGTCGGCACTTCATCGCGATTCGCGCCGGTCAGGGAACTCCGCACCAACTCGCGAGATGCAAACACAGCTAACGACGTGCACTGGTCGGTGCAGACCAGCGGCATCGACACCAACCTGCGCGGTATCAGCGCCGCATACATATCCGACGCAATTGCGGCGCGCCGCTCTTCGAATTCGCCTGACGAGCGCCATATTGCCGTGTGGGCTTGTGGTTCCAACGGAGTGATTCTCCTCTCGAAGGATCTCGGCAAGACCTGGAAGCGCCTGCACGTCGTGGGAGGCGAGACGCTCGATTTCCGCGGCATTGTTGCTTTCGACGAGACGACGGCTTACCTGATGTCGAGCGGGGAAGGCGACAAATCGCGCATCTACAAAACGATGGACGGCGGCGAAACTTGGAAGCTTGAGTTTACCGACAAGCGCCCGTCATTTTTTCTCGATGCTTTGGTCTGCGATAGGGATTGCTACGCATTGAGCGACCCCGTTGACGGCAAGTTCGTCCTGGTGGGTGCGCAAAACGGGGAAAACTGGAAAGAACTCCCAAGCGACGCCATGCCCGCCGCACTTCCCGGCGAAGGCGCATTCGCCGCCAGCGGAACTGCGCTCGCGATGAACAACGACGGTGATCTGTTTTTCGGTACAGGCGGCGGAAAAGCCGCGCGCGTGTTTCACTCGCCCGATTTCGGCAAGACCTGGACCGCAGCCGAAACGCCGATCGCAAGCGGCAACGCCTCTTCCGGAATATTTTCAATTGTGGCCACGCCTTGGGCTGCGATCGCCGTGGGAGGCGACTACAAAGATCCAAGCCGGCCGTACCGCGTGGCTGCTTATTCGACCGATCGCGGAAAAACGTGGAGCCTTGCGACTCAGCAGCCGGGCGGTTACCGTTCGGCAGTCGTGGCTCTGTACGGCGCGATGCTGGCCGTCGGCCCCACTGGTGAAGACATCTCTGACGACTTCGGCGCGCACTGGAAACGCACCGATTCTCTGGATCTGAACGCGGCCTTCGTTTTGGACATTGACAACGGGTGGGCGGCGGGCGCGAAAGGCACCATCGCGCGTCTCGTCAATCGCACGCAATATCAGATTCGCAACGACGTCCCGCGAGACGATCCCGCGCGTGCGACCACTTCGCTATCGCGTTGAATATTCCATGGGCAACACGAATCGAAATTCAGCGAGCTACAATTTTCCGAGGAGATAGAGGATCAGCAGGATGATCAAAATCAGTCCGACGCCGCCGGTCGGATAGTAGCCCCAATCTTTGCTGTGCGGCCACCGGGGAATGCTGCCCACCAGCGCTATGATCAGCACAATCGTCAAAATTAAGAACAAGCGGTTCCTCCTCTTTCATCTCAGCAGCAATGTTTTTTCGAAACTCGCATTCGTAGGGGCGCAGCATGCTGCGCCCGGAATGAGTGCTTGGCGGTGACCTGCCATTTAGCAATCGATTCGCTCCGTTGCGTCTACAAATGCACGCCTTTGGAGCAAGTTTGCCTGCGCTTCAGCGGGCGCAGCATGCTGCGCCCCTACAAAAACTGGCGGACGCCCTAATGCCAGAGCTGGCGCCGCAAAAGCGGGAGCAAGCTTCCGCACTCCATAGAAATCTGCCACGAATTTGGAGTGCGCCGGCTCGCCGCCGCTTTCAGCGTAATGTTACAGCAGCGATCCTACTGAGCGGCGCCGGCGGCTGCCGGAGCGCAGAAGCGATCGAATGCGCTCGCAAGATCCGCGGCAATGGCGGAAGGATCGCGCCCTTCGATGTTCGTCCTTTCCAGCATGAAGGCGACTTTGCCGTCGCGCATCAACGTGATCGACGGGGAAGACGGCGCGTAGCCGGTAAAATAACTTCGCGCGCGAGCGGTGGCTTCCGCATCTTGTCCCGCAAAAACCGTAAACAAAAGTTCCGGCCGCGCGGCGCGGGCGATGGCTCTGGCAATTGCCGGCCGCGCTCTGCCCGCGGCGCATCCGCAAACGGAGTTCACCACGACCAGCGCCGTCCGGTTCTCTTGCTTCAGCGCAGCGTCCACTTCTTCGGCCGTGCGCAATTCGCGAAAGCCGATACTCGTCAGTTCCTGTCGCATGGGTGTAAGCAGTTCTTCTGGATACATCGCAACTCCTTTGCCGATTCGTGATCTGGGATTTCGATTGCGCGGCTCGCGCCGCGTCCCGCTGGCGGAACCACCGGCTCCGCAACAAAACACCGCGCCGGGCCGCAACCATTCTATCGCGATTCGCCGCGCAGAACGAATCGCATCATATTCATATACGACGGGGGTCGCCTTTCGTAGCGCCGGCTCGCCCTGAGGGACGAAGGGCGTCCCGCCGGCAAGTTTAGGTTATCGTGGCCGGTGCTTAAGCGAGAACCGCGTGCCGCGTTTCTACGGAAGCGCGATAGCCGCACAAAATGCCAGCGAGCTTCGCGTTAATTGCGGGAGCGCTCGCGAAAAAATTTAATCAAGGAAAAGCCCCCGGTAATGGGCAGCAGGAAAACCTGTTTGATGATGGCTGTGCGGCGGTCGATGCGGTCATGAATCTGGTCTGCCTCGGCCTTCTTTGCGGCAACAACCGCGCCGATGTACTTCAGAAAATCGACTCCGCAT
The DNA here is from genome assembly GCA_050012235.1 of Candidatus Acidiferrales bacterium. Taxonomy (GTDB): domain Bacteria; phylum Acidobacteriota; class Terriglobia; order Acidiferrales; family UBA7541; genus Palsa-295. The sequence goes on from JBEKHP010000015.1 coordinate 68,399, forward strand.
TTCTCGCACGAGCCGCCTTTGCGCTGTTCGTGCTTGCAGGCAGGGCATTCGTACCGCAGCGTGGCGTGGCAACGCGGGCAGAAGCGCGCGACCTCGCGGGCGTCCGCACCGCATTTAAAGCATTTAATCATGCGTTGCGCGGGAGCGCCTGCATTCGCCGGCGATCCGATTCGAGCGCGCGGCACGCTACCCGCGCCCGTTTTGGCAGGCGAGTCGCCGGGTTTGCCGGGCGTAAAGCTTCCACTCATCCCTGTATTCTAGCCCTACAACCGCGCCTGAAATGCAGCGCTGAACGAAAATGCGGGTTTGCGGTTAACACCGCGCCGCGTACAGCCAGCGAAATTCGGGCGAACTCCGTAAGCGATGCGGGTGAGAAGATCACGCCGCCACGAAAGCCAATGCTTTCGCAGCGACGTCCTGTCTGAGAGAAATCGAGATTTAGCGGAACGGAAACCTGAAACGCTTGCCGTTCTGCTTGGCAACCACATTCGATTTATTGCGCCCGTTTAGATTCATGTCGCACCCTGGACGGCGCGTGGGATCGCTCGGTCGCGGCGTGAATTTCGGCTGCATGTGTACCGGCAGCGGCGCCAGCAAGCGCACCACATGACCCAGCCGTTCCTGCTTGAAAGGCTTGGCCATGCAAACGACTGCGCCGATGGAATGCGCGTTGGAATAATCGCTGGGATATGCGGAGCGCGTTACCAGCACGACAGGAATATGACGCAGACGCGAGCTCGATTTCACGTGCGCGCAAACGTCGAACCCCGGCAGGTTCTCGCCTTCCACTTCAGCAATCACCAGAGCGGGCGTGAATATATCCAGAACTTCGCGCGCTTCCACGTTCGTGCTTACCGCGATCACTTCGTAGCCCTCATTCTGCAGATAGGCTTTCAACGAGTTGCGAAGGGCATCGTCGGAGTCCACTGTGAGAACAAGGGGCCTTTTCGTAGGATCGTCCGGCGAAAAATCGGTAATACCGACCGGCTCGAGCTTCAGCGCAGGCGCGGTCTGACCCGACGGCGCAGCGTCGAACTTGCGTCCGGCGGAGTCCACCAGGTCTTCTCCAACTCCAATTCCCAGGGCAATCGCAACGCGGCGGCGGCCGTCAGGGCTTTCGTGAATGCGCACCACGCGCCCATGCTGCTCCGCTTGGACCACGTGCGGCGCGCTGCTATACGGAAAAGTGACCATCACATCCATTCCGCGCGAGTAGCAATCCAGGGAAGTAACCAGCAGAATGCCGAAGCGCGAAACGTCCACTGTGGTGGAGATTTCACCCGGGCCGCTGTTGGTAACGTCCACTCCGCGCACGCGAACAGGCGCCGAAATCAACGCGCGGCGGCGACGGCGGCGGTCGGCCGCAGGATGTACTACCGGCGATTTGGCCGGTTCGCTGGAGGAAACTTTTCCTGGCTCTGTCGTGGCCGAATCCGTGGAAGGATTCGCCGAAGAATCCACAGCGCTTTCGGAAGCTTCATCGGCAACCAACTCGCCGGATTCTTTCGAACTTTGGGTAATATCGTTCAGCGAATACTCTGCTACGCAAGTTTCCGCGGCCTCGTCAATTTCCTGAAGCAATTCCGCGCACTCTTGGCGCGTATCCGGGTTGACGTATTCGTGCGAGCCGGCTTGAATGGTTTGCAGCAGGCTGGCCAGAGGTTCGGCGCTATTTTGCGCTTCGATCTCAGCCGCCACGCGAGGCGTCTCGGCGATAACCGCGTCGCAGATCGCGTCCAGCAGGCGCCCATCGGGATCATTCGATTTCGAAGGGGCGAGATTCTGTTCGGCGAGGCCGCGTTCGATCTCGGCCGCGAGTCCCGCTGGAATATTTTCTGGTGCGTTTGGATCGTGCATATTGAAATCGGTCGCTTCACTCATCCGGCTCAAACCCCCTGCGATAGCTTGTTCGAAGGTAAATGTAGCAAGCGGGCCCTGCGCGCGCACTAGCGTGGAAGTCACATTCTCGCAGTACTAAGGCGGTGTTAGCATCAGTACTAAAGTACGGCCTCGCAGGGTACAGAAAAACCGAGAGTTAGCTTCTTAACGGGAAATCTGGTACTGGAATGCAGGCCGCCGAATTCGGGGTAGGTACTCGGCTTGAGTCCGCTTTAGCGTTTCGACTGCTCTCCGTTTGTAATCCGCCCCGGCGAGAGATAGTTCCTCTGTTGCTGTGCGGTACATACGTGCATTTTAGCGCTTGTACATATTCGTGCGAATAGTTATAATTGTACGTATTCGTACAATGTCACAAAACCACGCTGCCGTGCTGATCGCCGACGTTGTGCACTCGAGCTCGCTCCGCGAGCTTCGCTCGCTTTTGGGCCAGAGGCTTAGTGCCGTATCGCGCGACCACCTGAAGCGCAAGTGGATCCGCTTACCCTATTCGGTAACAGCCGGAGATGAGTTTCAGACCATCAGCATTTCGCCGGTGAGCATCCCCGAAGTGTTATTGGATTTGCGCATCAGGCTGCTGCCGCTGAAGCTTCGTATTGGAATTGGATTTGGCCCCGTGCCCGCTCGCATCGAGCCGCCCGTGAACCGCCTCGGCGGCCCGGCATTCGTGTTTGCTCGCGCGGCGCTGGAAAGCGTCAAACGAAAGGCCGGCCACAAATTCAGCGTTCTTACTTCTTTTCGTTCGAAAAATGCAGTGTTTGACTCCACCGCAAATTTGATTTACGGTCTGCACGACACCCTGCTCTTGCGCATTACCGACAAGCAGTGGGAGACTATCAAAACGTTTCGGGCTAAGCGCCGGCTGGACACTGCGGCCCGCGCGTTGCGCGTGGACGATTCCACAGTGTCGCGAAATCTGCAACGGGGACATTTCTGGCAATTGGAGCAGACCGTGGCGGGTATGCAAGCATTGATTCGCTCTAAAGGCCACTAGGACGAGAACGTCCTAAAATCATTATTCGGACGAAAACGTGCAAACGACGATTCGCGCTATTCTGGCGCTGTATTTAGCCCACCTGTTGACCGATTTTGTTTTTCAAAGTTCATATCTGGTGCAGCAAAAGAAGGACGGCCAGTTCATCGGCTACGTCAAACACGCCGCTATTCATTATCTCTGTGCTGCGCTCGCAGCGGCGCTCTTCCTTCCGGGCATGATTTTGTCGCCGCGCTTTCAGGCGGCGGTGATCGCATTAACGCTCGTCCACCTCCTCATCGATGTTTGCAAGATTCAGTTTGCGAAGTCGCGGCCGGTTGCGGATGGAGCGCTTGCGTTCGTAGTGGATCAGATTGTGCACTTCTTCACCGTCGTGCTGGCGGCTTGCTGGATCGAGGGAACTCAGCTAGCGGCTATCGCGCGAAACAGCTTGCAGCTGATGCGCGCACAGAGCAATCGAATCCTGCTGCTGCTCATTGTCTACGTGCTTGTGATGTTCGCTTGCGGCTACTTGATTCGATTCGTCACCAAGCCGCTGATACGCCACATCGCCAAGGGCAAACCGAAGTCATTCGATTCGCCGCCGAGTGAAACGCCCGCGCAATTGAGCAACGCCGGCATGTACATCGGTTGGCTGGAGAGGTTTCTGGTATTGACCGCCCTCCTGCTGCATTCGCCGGCCACCGTGGGTTTGATTATTGCCGCGAAATCGATTGCGCGTTATCCGCAGTTTCGTCGCGAGCAATTTGCGGAGTACTTCCTCATCGGCACTCTGCTCAGCATCTGCACCGCGTTTGTAGGAGGAGTTGTGCTGATGAGGGTATTCTTCGGAAGCTCCGCGCTGCCCCAGTAGTCCTCGCCGCGCCGTCCGCCGCTTCACCAAGAATCAGAAAAAAAGGGACATCCGAAAGCGTCGCGCAATTGCGCTGCTTCGGAATGTCCCTGTATTGCAGTTTACGTTCTTCGACCGCCGTTGCCGACGAAAGCGCTAGCGGCTTTCGACGATGGCGATGGCTTCGTCCACGTGATGATGCGCTCGATGAAGATGGTCCAGAATACGCGCCTGCAAACCTTGCGTGTGCGGATCGTCTTCTTCCTTGCTGCAATCAGCGATGGCCTTGTCGATCAGCTCGCGTGATTTGTGCAAACGCCCTCTCCAGGGCATATGCGCGTCCACCGGCGCGTGATCGCCTATGTCTTTTCCGTCGTCGATGGAAGCCCGCTTGATTTCACCGATGGCTTCATCAATCTGATGAATTGCATCTTTTTCCTGTTGGCGCAGCGCTCCGCCGTCGGGACGTTCCAAATGAGCCCGAGCGTCTCGCAAATCGGAAAGAGCGTGCAGGTAGTGGGGGTGTTTTCCCTGAGCAAGAACTTCCTGCGAGGCCATAGGCAGCAGGCATGCCAGTGCAACTGCGATGAGCGAAACTTTCACAAGTGTTTTCATTCGGAATTATCCTCACCCTCGATTTAGACAGCAAAGGACACACGCTGAGGCGCGCCCCCATTTTGATTTAACACCAGTTCCAGCGCTTTGTAGCGCTCACTTTCTCCCTTGTTTTCGCAGAGATAACACCCATTTCGACAACGGTTACGCCGAAGTTCTGGCGCAACAATTAATGAACCGGCACAGCTTCACCAGCGAACGCGGAGGCAAGCTCCCGCACTCCACAAAGCCTAGGCTCCTTTTGGAGTGCGGCGGCTTGCCGCCGCTTTGCATCGGTACCGACGCGGCGTTCGACAAAACGGCGCACCTCTAAAGACCCTTCGTTCCTCAGGACGAGCGTGAGCTACATGATGATTAATGTAGCTCAGGTTTACCCTGACGCAGGAATGGGTCTTTAGACCTAAGGCTTTCGAACGCTTGAGGCCGGCATACCCCTGAAAAAAATGCGACGGCGATTGTTCGTGAGGCAAATTAGGGCACGACGCAGCGGCCTCTTCGTTGACTTGCTTCTTGGCGTGGCCTAAGATGTGCGGCCAAGACCTCCTGCCCATCGATGATTGACCAAACCATTTCGCATTACCGCATTGTGGAAAGGCTGGGCGGCGGCGGAATGGGCGTCGTTTATAAAGCGGAAGACATCAAGCTTCGCCGCTTTGTCGCGCTGAAATTTCTTCCGGAGGATCTGGCGAAAGACGCGCTGGCGCTGGAACGCTTCCAGCGTGAAGCGCAAGCTGCCTCCGCACTGAATCATCCCAACATTTGCACCATTTATGAAATTGACGAATTCGAGGGGCGCCGCTTCATCGCCATGGAATTTCTGGATGGGCAGACGCTGAAGCACCACATCGCGGGGCGGCCTCTCGAAATTGAGTCGTTGCTCGATTGGAGCACGCAGATTGCGGAAGGGCTAGACGCCGCGCACGTCGCCGGAATCATCCATCGAGACATCAAGCCCGCAAATCTTTTCATCACCACGCGCGGTCACGCAAAAATTCTCGACTTTGGCTTGGCCAAGCTCGCGCCCGTCGGACAAAAAGTTGCCGAAGGCGCGACGCAATCCGCACGAGGTCTCGCTGACGAGCAGTTGCTTACCAGCCCGGGCACCTCGATCGGCACGGTGACTTACATGTCGCCGGAACAAGTGCGCGGCGGCGACCTCGACAAGCGCACGGACCTCTTTTCGTTGGGTTCCGTGCTGTACGAGATGGGCACCGGCGCAATGGCGTTCACCGGCGCTACCAGCGGAGTGATTTTCGAAGCGATACTGAACCGCCCACCGGTCCCGCCGCTGCGTTTGAATCCCGCGCTGCCCGCCGGGTTCGAGCAGGTGGTGAACAAAGCGCTCGAAAAAGACCGCAAGATGCGTTACCAGTCGGCCGCGGACATGGGCGCGGACCTGCGCCGCCTGAAAAGGGAAACGGAATCATCGCGAGTGGTGGTTCCGAGAGAAGTTGTCGAAGCTTCGGCGGGATTTTCGTCGAAATCGAATCGCTGGGGGATGCTCGCAGGCGCGGTATTGCTGGTATTGTTGCTCGCCATCGGCGGAGCGTTTTGGTATCAGAAGCATGCAACGCATGGCGGGATGGCGGTCGCGGTGAAGCCGTCGGTTGCCGTGCTGCCGCTGAAAAATCTGAGCACGGATCCGGACAGCGTTTATTTCAGCGACGGAATGACGGACGAAATCACTACGAAGCTGTCGAAGATTCAGGGGATTGACGTGGCGCCGCGTTCCACTGCCGCTGCCGTGAAAGACACGGACCAGAACGCCGGAGCGCTGGGACGCCAGCTCGGCGTGCGTTATTTGCTGGAAGGCACGGTGCGAAAATCCGGGGACCAGGTGCGCATCAACGTGCATTTGATCGATTCGACCACGGGGTTTCAGGTTTGGGCCGACGACTTCACCGGACAGATGAAAGATGTGTTTTCGCTGCAGGAGCAAACCGCGCTGAAAATTGCGCAGGCGCTGAATTTGAATCTAAGCCCGCAGGAAACGAAGGCTATCCAGCGGCGCTACACGCAGAATCCTCAAGCATACGAGGCGTATTTGGCGGGCCGCGGCTTGCTCGAAGTGGAAACGCCCGAAAGATTTGAGGCCGCGCGCACGAACTTTGAACAGGCGCTGAAGTACGATCCCAACTATGCGCCCGCGATGGCCGGCCTGTCTCATGTCGAAAGCCTTTACTATCGCGATCTCGCAACCGATCCGTCTCGCCTGCAGAAGGCTGAGGAGTACGCCCAGCGGGCAGTCGCCATCGACCCCAACCTCGCCGAAGCTCATGTGGCGCTCGGTCAGACTTACGGCTTGAAATATGATTACTCTGCGGCGGCGGCCGAACTCCGCGAGGCCATAAAATTGGAACCGGACAACTCACTGGCTTGGGACTTGCTCTCCTGGGCACTGGCATACGAACAGCCTCCCGAGGCGGTGGAGGCTGAGAAAGCAGCGCGCGAGGCGATTCGGCTACAGCCGGCTTCGGCGGCATCGCAGTACCACTTGGGCCGCGCGCTAATTTTTCAGGGACGTTTCGACGAAGCAGCGGCAGCCTTCCGCCGCGCCCAAGAAATTGGCAGTCACTCGTACGAGGGCCTGGGCATGGGCCAACTCGCGTTAGCCCAAGGAAATTACGACCAGGCCATTGCTCACTTGATGAGCACGGGCGTTGCCGAGAAAACCGCGATGGACCAATACTGGATAAGTTCGGCCTACGCTGGCAAGGGCGATAAGGAAAAAGCTCTGGTTGCGTTGCAAAACTCCTTCAAGTTGGGCTTTCGCGACTTCCGCGCGCTGGATGCCAGCCCGTATTTCAAGACGCTGCGCGACGACCCGCGGTACAAGCAGCTGGTGCAGCAGTACACCAAGAAGTAAACCCCCGCTCGGTGTGAAAGGAGAACGGCAATGAAGCTCGCTAAGCTATCTCTGCTCCTCGTTTTGGTTATTCTGGTTCTTGGCGCGGGATCTGCGCACGCTATGCAAATTAGCCCGGAGGCAGGGGACCAACGCGCGGCGGACCGCGATGCCATTCGAAGTCACATCGACAAGATTTTCCAGGCCTACATCCACAAGGACGCCAAAGTGATTCGCGCCACCCATGCGAACGAGTGGACTGGCTTCCAATCGGGCTCCCGCACCGCGATTCACGGCATCGACCAGTATATGAAAGATGTAGATGGCTACCTCCATTCACCGGTGAAAATGACCGGGTACAAAATGCTGGAATTCGACGTGGTCTTCTACGGCGAGGTTGGCATCGTTACGTACATCGCCGATGTGACCTATGACTATCAAGGCCAATCATCGACGCGAAAACTTCGGGTGCTCGACGTGTACGCAAAACTAGCGGATGGGTGGAATCAGGTCGGCTCCGACACTACGTTGCATCCGGATACGCTCGCTGCTGAGATGCAGCAAGCGCAGACGGTGGAGGGCGACGATAGACAGGAACTGCTCAGCGCTCGCGAAGCCGTATGGCGCGCCTGGTTCGCAAATGACGGTCCGCGGCTCGCTGAGCTTGTGGCCCCGGAACTGATTGCCATCGAGCAGACCGAAAAGTGGGAGAACCGCGACGCCGTTCTCGCCGGCGCCAAGGATTTTGCCGCCAAGGGTGGCAAGCTCGTCCGTCTGGAATTCCCGCAGACGGAAATCCAAATGTTCGGATACACCGCCATCGTTTACTCGAAATATGTTTGCGAAATCGAAATGGACGGCAAGCGTTCAACGCAATCCGGGCGGGCGACGGAAATGTTTGTCAGTCGCCAAGGCAAATGGGTCAACGTCGGTTGGCATCTGGACTCAGGAAATTAATCGTCCGGCGATTTGGGCGAGTGCAGCGTTAAGGCGCATCCGTTACAAGAATCATCCAGAGAACGACCGCGAGAATCAAACAGGCGAGCAGCGTGGCCACCTTCCATCTCGTGCTTAGTGGCTTGAGCATCGGAAGAGTCTACAACGGTTTTCTGCTTACCCATCCGCGACCGCCGCGCACCTGTACGCTAGACCAGCCCATCCTCTTCGATATTGTTTTGCGTTACTCATTGACGCGGATTTTCCTCGAAAGTGCGACGGCGGGGGCGGCAGAGAATAGACTTGTGGCAGGGAAGTCTGTAGGGGCTGAACGCGCACCCTGAGGGCTGAACGCGCCATTTCTGTAGGGGCTGAACGTGGCATCGGAAGTCGAAAAATTTCGAAAGTATCCGCGCATACGCGCGCCTAAAGGGCTGTGGGTGGCGTGGCGGTCTGCCGCGCAGACGACCACTTCGCGCGCGGAAGTGATGGGGCTGGGCGGGCTCTTTCTGCAGGCAGCGAAAACTCCGAGCGACGGTTCCACCATCGATCTGATTTTTGATTTGCCCACTGGACAGGTTCGCGGGCGCGGCATTGTGCGCAACTCGAAGCCCGGGAAGGGAATGGGCGTTCAGTTCGTGCAGATGAAACCGGAAGACCGCGCCAAACTGCATCGATTTTTGTCGGCCGCGGAGCAGGTTTCGAAGCAAATTCCCGCCGGCGTTCCGGTTGCAAGATCCGCGCCGGAAAACTTGCAGCCCGTGGCTTCGCATCCCTCCACTCTGCGCGCGGGTAGTAACTGGAAGCTCGCGATTGCTCCGAGAAGCGAGAAAGCGGCGCGGATTCGATTCGAGAAGGAAGTGAAGCAATTGATCGAGCTGACCGGGAAGTCCACGTATTATCAGCTGCTGGAAGTCACGTCGGAAACTCCGGGCGTGCAGGTGAAGAAAAGTTACTACTCGATGGTGCGCAAATTTCATCCGGACAACCACATGGGCAATCGCGAGTTGATTACGCCGCTGAAAAACCTGATGGTGGTCATCTCGGAAGCCTACAAGACGCTGGCGAACGAAGAGAAACGGGCGGCGTACGACAAATCGCTGGCGGCTGCGGGCGGTTTCAGGATGCACCGGGAAAAGACCGGAGCGGAGGAGTCCCTCGACGAATGGATGAATCGCGCGAACGAATGCCTTCGCGCGAAGAATTTCGTGGGCTCGATCGTCTGGCTGCGCAAGTGCCATGAAGCGGCGCCGGAATCGGCGTTGTACACAGCGCTGCTGGCGCGCAGCCTGGGGACCATCTCGCAGTACGAAAACGAGGCCGTGGAACTTTTTCAGAAAGCCATCGATCTGGATCCCTGGAAGGAGCCGGTGTACCTACAGTTCGGCGAGCTGTTGGAGGAAATGGAGCTTCCCGAGCGGGCGCGCTCGGTCTACGCCAAGCTGCTGGAAATCAGCCCCACGAACGCCAAGGCTCACGAACGCCTCGCGCTGCTGAAGCCGGAGGAAGACGGCGAGAAGCGTTCGTCGCTCATTCCGCATTTGTTCGGCAGGAAGAATTGATCCCCGAAGTTTCCGCGAATCAAATTTTGTAGGCGCATGCAATGTTCTAGGAAGTTTTCTGCACGAAGAGGCCCGAAAAATATTGGCGATCGCGGTAGGCAACGACGCACCAGAGAATCGCGACGACGATTGCCAGCCCCAGGCCGGCGTGGTCCATGGTGGCGTGATAGAGGAGAATGTTCACGATTACCGGGCCGAGAAGCGTGAGGCCGAGCGGGACGTAACGATTTACCAGCAAAAGCACGCCGCCGATGAGTTGAGTGGCGCTCACGAAGTAAACGTAATGCGACTGGATCAGCGCGGTCAAGAACTGGCCCGCGAGACCGGGCGGCAACCCTTTCATTGGAATGAAGTGCAGGAAGCCGTTTAGCCCGAACACGAAAAAGACTAGGCCCACAAGAATCCGCGCGATCAACGCTGCGATTTTCATCGTCTGTCCTCTCTTGCGCTAATTTTCATGGTTTGCTCTCTCACCTTTTGCGCGGGTTAAGTTTTCGCGCCGAGTTTGTCGATCTCCTGCATGGTGGCGTCGTCTAGCTTTAGCGCGGCGGCGGCGACGTTTTCTTCCAGGTGGGCTACGCGCGAGGTGCCGGGGATGGGGAGCATCACCGGGGAGCGGCGCAGTAGCCAGGCCAGAGCGAGTTGCGAGGGCGTGGCTTTCAGGCGCGCGGCGATGCGCGCGAACTCTTCCGCGGCGGAGACTTTGCCGTTGGCCAGTGGAAACCACGGGATGAAACCGATTTTTTCGCGCTGGCAATAATCGAGAACGTCCTGGGCGGCGCGGTCGAGCACGCTGTAACGATTCTGCACGGTGACCACTTCCACGATGGTCCGCGCGTGGACGATTTGCGCGACGCTGACTTCGGACAGGCCGATGTGTTTTATTTTTCCTTTGGATTGAAGATCTTTCAGCGTTTCGAGCTGGTCCGCGGCGGGGACTTTGGTGTCGATGCGATGGAGCTGGAAGAGATCGATGCGCTCGAGACGCAGACGCTTGAGGCTTCTGTCGCACGCGGCGCGCAAATATTCGGGGTGGCCGTTGGTTACCCATTTATCCGGGCCCGGGCGTTCGAAGCCGGCTTTGGTGGCGATCACCAACCCTGCAGGATAGGGGTAGAGCGCCTGGGCAATAATTTCTTCGCTGACGCTGGGTCCGTAGGAATCGGCGGTGTCGATAAAATTAATTCCCAGAGCGACGGCATCGTGAAGGACGCGGATGGCTTCGTCGCGGTCCTTTGGCTCGCCCCATATGCCTTTGCCGGTGATGCGCATGGCGCCGTAACCGAGGCGATGGATGCGGAGGTCGCCTCCAATCAGGAATTCGCCGGATTGCGCGGCGGGGAGTGAGGCCTGGGATTGCTCGCCGGCGGCGGGGGTCATTGGGTGATGCTCCTTGGGAACTTCAGGGACTGAAGCCCCTTTTTCTTGCCTTGGGTTATGTCGCCCCTAAAGGGGCGACCCACAAAGATTTTCACGGAACGCCTACCGCGTTTTTCCGGAGTCTGTGATTTCCTGGACCAACGCCGGAGGCGTGGCAGAAATTAGGCCAGCCCGTAAGGGCTGGAAAAAAAATGTCTCTGACGAACCTTCCTTTCGGCGGATTTTTCGCCGAGTCTTCGTTTTGGCGTGAGGAAGGCGGGACGCCCGAGAGATCGGAACGTCAAAAGAGCCGGCCCTTCGTTCCTCAGGGCAAGCAAGACGCCCCTCTTTCGTCGGGGTAAACCGGCGCCACGAAAACAGGGGGCGAGGCCGCTCCCGGGGGCAAACAGCAGGTCCCTCGTCGGCCAAAAGGCGGCCTCGCTCGGGATGACAACTTTCGTGTCGGGGGACAGTATTGTTTGGCGGGGGAAAGTTGCGACCAATCGCGCCGAATTCACGAGTCGACGGCTAAGCATAGGTAGCCTCACCGTTGCCGAAGGACCAGTTTTCCTTTTTCACTTCGACGAGGCTGATGATGACGTCTTCGCGGCGTAGCTTGAGGCGGTCGTGAAGGCCGTCGGCGATGGCTTTGTAGAAGGCGCGCTTCATCTCGAGGGTGCGGCCTTCGTTGAGCGTGACCTGGATCAGGATGCAGTCGGCGGTGCGATGGATTCCGAGATAGTTGGGATCGATGATCAGTCCGTCCGCGGAGTGCTCGGTGATTACCTGGAAGCGGTCGTCTTTTGGGACATTTATAGTTTTAATCATCGCGTCATAGATGACGTCGCTGACGGCTTTGCGGTAGTCGGCTGATTTACCTTGTGCGAGATCGACGCGAGCGAGCGGCATGGAGAACTCCTTTTCCGGCGGAGACGAAATGCGCGAAGTGCGGGTCACAGACGGAGGGATGCTGAGGGCGCGAGTGCTCGCGTCCGTGAGGCGCGTCCGTCGTGAACCAAATATTCATCGCGACAATGATAGGAAGTTGGGAGCAGGAATACAAGGACTTGGGTGCTGTGAGATTTCGAGGGGGTGCGGGCGGGGGCGGCTAAAGCTTCATGGCCAGCCCCGCCGCGGCGCACGAGGAATCACAGGGCGGGGCAGACGGAGAATGCGCCAAGTTAAACGCCCGGCACGCGGGTTCGACGCGATTGCGTGGCGCGGAATAAGGCGGCCATCGCGACCATGCCGATGAGGAGAAGCGTCCACGTGGGCGGTTCGGGCATGTTTGCGGGGGCGACGTTGGGGCTGAATTCGATGGTGAATTCGGCGGCGTCGGCGAAGTCCGGATTGATTTCGACCGTGGGATCTACGGAAGCGGACCAGGTTCCTGAACCTGAGGACGAAGCTCCCGAGACTATTACTTCGATGTCTTCCAGTGTGTCCGAACTGACGCTGAACAACTTTTGCCCGGAGTATGACGTGGGTTCCACGCCGCCCGTGCCGTTAGAACAGGCTCCTGCGGCCCCGGCCCCTGACGACGAACAGGCATCGAAGGAGCCGCCCGGGCTCATGAATTGGGACTGGGAAATAACGTCGACTCCGCTGGCGGAGGTCGAACCACTGGCGGTGACGATCAAGGGCACTTCGGTGTTGGCAGGGCCGGATACGATGAAGTAGAAAATGACAGTGCCGCCTGCAGTGGCATTGGGCACGCCGTTGCCGCCGGAAGTGGTTCCATTGGCAGAGGCTGACGCAGTTCCGCCGGAATAGGAGAGGGTGACAGAAGAATTTTCACAACCGCCGAACGGGCCAGAGAAGCAAAGAGCGCCGTTAAGGGTGCCGGGGCCCGAGAGTGACGCGTTGGACTGACTGACGCTGCCAGAGAAGGTTGCCGAGGGTACGCTGTCGGCGCGGGCGACAGAAGACAGAACTGCGAAAGCTAAGATCGCAGCGAGTGATAAGCCGCGGCACAGCATTCGAGCGGCGATATTTTGGGGGAAGGACAGGTTCATAAAGCCTCCTGGATCGAGTAGCGATAGGGGCCGTTGATTCGGGGATGGTATGGCCTCTGCGCGCATGTACACAAGAATTATGGCCTCTGCGCGCATGTACACAAGAATTTTTATTTTTCGATCGGGCTGGGTGGCGAAGCGCCTTCGTTTTATTTTCGCGTTGAGATGAGGGCGGAGCGGACGGTGGCGCGCTTGCTGGAATGTGCGAGAGGCGAAAGAGGAAGGCTCGGCGAGAAAGCCGCCGAGAAGTGTGCGCTTCGCGGGAGGGCGCGCCACGCGAAGAGTGCGCCACCCGCAAAATTTAAGCGGTCACCTCGGAGGTGTGGGAGAGTCGGCCACGCGCCCAATCGGCTGACGAATGCTTGAGGGTTGGCAGTGGAGATAGACCCATATAGCTGCGAAGTCCTGATTAACGCTGCCAGCTCAGGCGGTCGACGCAACCGGACAAGTGAAGCACCGGAAAAGCACTTGTCCGGTAACGCGACTTACCAGGAGTTGAACCGCTTCTGACCGAGTCGACTACTTGTGATAACGCGATTTATCAAAAGCAATCCGCCGCCTGGCGTCATTCCGGGGAGCTTGCCCCCAATGCCCAGGCAGAGGCTGGTTTTAGTACTCACAAAATTTATTTTGTACTTGCCTTCACGCGGCGTTCGTTCATACTGCCCCTCACTTTTGCCCACGTTGCGAAGTGCAAATCTTGGTTAGGGGGAATGGCGACAATGCGAAAATTATTGTGGGTTATTCTCACGGTGCTAGTGCTGGCCGTTGGCGCGCCCATGGCGCACGCCGACTCCTACGAGCCGTTTTTTACGACCATGGGGTGTGTCGGCGTATGTGCCCTCCCCACTGCGACCGACGTGGTATTCCCCGCACCCACGACCATGGACGTCACGTTCGACAGCCTGTCCGCTGTAGTGTCCATCCCCTCCGGGGACAAGAGCACCGATCAATACGTCTGGTATGCGTCCGTCGGCTCATCGCTCACCTTCTACGTTGTTGACATCGTCGGACCCGGCTACCCTGATGGGTGTCAGGGGTATACTGGTTGTGGCACCTTGTCATTCGGCGCCGTGTCCACGCCCAGCATGCCCGAGCCGAGTTCAAGCGTCCTCATGCTGCTCGGGGTCGGCTTACTATTGGTGGCGCGGAAACGGATTGGGCACGGTTTTTCAGGTGTCAGTTGAACCCGTCGCTCACTGTTAGATCACGCACCCCACTCACCACCCAAAGCTTCCAGCGTCGAAGGTAGCCTCCAATGCGCTGCCGGATAACGTCCGGTGGCGCATTTTGCCTTTGGAGCCCGAGCACCAGCCATCACTTGTGTTGTTGAGATGAGGCAGCTAACTTCCGGTTGCCGCATTCGCAGAAACTGACTCTTTTCAGATAGGTGTTGAAGACAGGCGTTATCACAGGTAACGCTTCAGTGCCTGATTAACGCTGCCAGCTCAACTGGTCGATGCAACACCATCTAATCGGTTGATCCGCCAATACTTCCCATAAGGAACCGATCTGTTTGGCTGACGCGGCCAAAACCTAGCCAGGGCAACGTTTCGGCTGACCTAACCTAGCCAGCGCTTTTAGCTTTTGTTTTCAAATAAATGTGGGTCTGAGCTGAGTGTTGCGATCCGCACATTCGGCCTTCCTGAACCACTGTTTCGAGCAATCTTACCTCTCCGAATAGGGCAGCTCGCTGATTCTAGGTGTCTTGGCATCACTTGACGATCATCAGTTTGGCCTCCTGTCTGCTCCTTTCCCACCCGTTCCGTTCGCCGTCGTGATGGCTATCGAACGAGGGTCCGTTGGCTCAGTCCTCGTGGGCAGAAGGAAGGGGAATGCGCAAGCGAAGTGGTTGGATAGTGAGGATCGAGTTTCTCTCGTGCATCGCTTCGCGCACTCTCGCGCAAATCGCTCTGGTGGGATTTCTGGCCTTACCGGCGTGGCCGCAACAGAATTCAACGGACCTGACAACAAAAAGTCTGGAAGATCTGATGAATGTCGAGGTGACGTCAGTCTCGAAAGACGAGCAGAAGCTTTCGCGCACAGCTTCGGCAATTTTCGTGATCACGGCCGAGGATATTAGCCGCTCCGGCGCGACGAACATTCCCGATCTTCTGAGAATGGTGCCGGGGATGGATGTGGCTCAAATCAACGCGAACACCTGGGCCGTCAGCGCGGTGGACGGCCGCACGGTATACCTGCCCACCTTCGGCGGCGTCTTCTGGGACGTGCTGGATATGCCGCTTGAGGATATCGAAAGAATCGAAGTGATCCGCGGTCCCGGCGGGACGATTTGGGGGGCAAACGCCGTCAATGGCGTGGTCAACATCATCACCAAAAAGGCCGCCGATACGCACGGAGGGTTGATTGTTGGCGGTGGAGGAACCCTCGAGATTTGCGACGACGCAATACGGGGGCACACTTGGCAAGGACACCGATTATCGAGTCTATTCTAAGTATTTTAATCAGGCCCAGCTACCGGGGCTCGACGGCCAAAACGGAGGCGATGGCTGGCACCTTCTTAGCGGTGGTTTTCGGGTGGATAGCAATCTTTCACCGAAGGATATGCTGACCATCCAAGGGAGCATGTACGCAGGACGGGAGGGCAACCCGAATCTCACTCTGCAGTCCGTTACGTCGCCAGGTCCTCAAGAGGTTGACCCCGGAGTGGATTTGTCCGGCGGCTTTCTTCAGCTGGCCTGGAATCATACTTTCTCTGCCCGGTCCGACACTTCCCTTCAAATCTCCTATGATGAGTTCAAGCGCCCCGACGTTCTCGATGAAGGGCGATACACGCTAAATTTAGATTTCCAACACCACTTCAGTTGGGGCCAGCGACAAAGCATTCTTTGGGGATTGGGCTATCGCTACTCGTCTTCGCATACCCACGGGGATCTCAGCATAAGTTTGAACCCCGCAGACCTGAACACTCAAATAGGCAGTTCATTCATTCAGGATGAAATTGCCCTCTCGCCGGATCGGCTCTACCTGACACTGGGCACAAAGCTGGAGCATGATTACTACACCGGGTTCGTATTGCTGCCGAGCGCCCGCTTAACGTGGCAGCCGAACAGCCACCAAATGTTCTGGGCCGCGATTTCACGAGCTGCTCGCACTCCTGCCAGTTTGGATACTGCCGAACGTTTAAACTTCGGAGGATTCGTGGGACCTGATGGCACGCCAGTCCTGATCGGGTTGGTAGGTAATCCTCATTTTAAGAACGAAGATTTGACCGCTTATGAAGCCGGCACCCGAATCACCGCACTGAAACGTCTATCGATCGATGTGGCGGCTTTTTACGGAGGCTATACCCATCAGGGAACAGTTGAGCCAGCCCCACCCGTTTTCGAAACGACGCCGGCTCCCCCTCATTTATTCATACCTTCGATTCTCGAAAATCTGATGCACGGGGAATCTCAAGGACTGGAGATCGCCGCGAACTGGAAGGTAACCGATCGGTGGACGCTCAGCCCGGGATATGCCTTGGAACAAATTCATATGCACTTAGATCCGTCGAGCCAGGACACCACTTCGGTGTCCGCTGCGGAGGGAAGCAGCCCTGTAAATTCAGCTCAGCTTCGATCACACTTTATTTTTCCTCACAACCTGGCGTGGGATACCTCGGCGTATTTCGTGGGTAGTCTCAACGATCCAAAGATTCCCTCTTACACCAGGGTCGACACAGGGCTCACCTGGCATTACCGGGAAGGATTGTCCATCAGCTTGGTCGGGCAAAATCTCGTAAGGGATGAGCACCTTGAGTTCATCGAGTCGACCGGAGCTGCCACATCTACTCTGATCAAACGCAGTGCCTATGCCAAGTTCACGTGGCGATTCTGATGGCGGAGTCCAAAAATTGAACTTGCGTCGCACAAGCCCGAGTCATTTATCATCCAGCGCTGCCGCCGGCCGTCGCGGAAATTCCAAGCTCTCTCTGCGTTTCTTTTTCTTGCAAATGATTCTTTTTTCCTCGGCCTATAATTTCCCGACGGCTTTGCCCGCGCAGGTGAGGCCGCCAAGCGAGTATGAGTTAAAGGCCGCCTTTCTTTTCAATTTCGCTAAATTCGTGGATTGGCCTACGAATGCGTTCGCCGGTCCTCAATCTCCTTTTTTGGTCTGCATACTCGGGACCGACCCGTTCGGCAGCGCGCTCGACAATGCGTTGCGAGGGAAGGTAATTGCGGAGCATCCGGCAAGTGTCGCACGCGTAAAACGTGTTGCGGACATTAGCGGCTGCCAAATCTTGTTCGTCGCGGCCTCTGAGAGTCATCTGCTGCCCGAAGTCCTCGCCAAGATTCGTGGCCAGTATGTCTTAGTGATCGGTGAAAGCGATGATTTCGCATCTTCGGGAGGTGCCATCCAGTTCACGCTGGAGGAAAACCGAGTCCGTTTCTTCATCAATCCAGATGCCGCTGACCGCGCCGGTCTGAAAATTAGTTCGAAACTCTTGGCATTGGCAAAAATTGTGCGTGACGCTCCCGCCA
>JBEKHP010000016.1:0-81051 GCA_050012235.1 Candidatus Acidiferrales bacterium
TCCTCACTTCCAAGGATCGAGGCATACTGTCCATTGGTACCAGTGCCCACCTGTCCTCTAGGCCAGTTGCACGCCTTCCGGCCGCAGGAGAGGATGTAGGCGTCAGGAAGCAAGCGAGCATCTCGGCGCTCGTCTCAGCCCCCTTCCAGAGAAACCGCGTTAAAAATTTATAATGAGGTGTCGTTTACCATGGGACTGAAAAATCTTGCTTTGCTGGGAATCTGTCTCGCAACCGCTGTCTCCGCCACGCCTTCCGCGCGCGCTCAAAGCTGTACTGCATCGCAAGCCGCCGCCGTGCAGTGTTTCGTGGCCAACGCGGTCACCACAAAAATCACCTCGCCTCGATACGGCATGACTCTGCCGCAATTTGAAGCTTACGGCGTGGCCGTCTCGCTGATCGTGCAGACCCACCACAGCTATCTGTTGCTCACTGGAATTGCCAGCGCGATTTCAGACGCCATGCCTCCCACAAATGCCAACGGCTCGGCGAATCAGTCCGCGCAGGACCTCGCGGTCTCGCAAATTGTGAACGCTGCGGCTGCCGGCGGTTTCATTACTCCTCCGGAGGGCACCACTGTGCAGGATCTACAGTGGTTCACTCTCGATCTCGTCACCGCTATGAATGACAACGAAGGCATGCTTCAAATGCTCACGCCCGGCGTCGGTCTGCGCGTGATTGATTCCTACATCGTGACCGACACCTCGAATGGAGTTGTGAATTGGACCCAGGTAGATTCGGATCTCACCACTGCGGTCAATGGTCTGATGACCGCCGGCCTGATGAAACTTCCAGATGGCCACACCGCCGCCCAGGTACAGGCGCTGGTAAATTCAATTGCGAAAGCCATCTCCTCCTACAAGGTTTCCACTGGCCGCACCACACTGTAAGCGCTGAACGCGTGTTGCAATTGCGGAGGATCGTAGAATCTTCTGCGCCCTTGGCTATAAATTCAGAATGTCAGCGTCCGACATGCGCGCGTAGTTTATTTCGCGCGGTCCCATCGAGTGCCGTCCTTCGTTCCCCGCGCCGCCCGCTCCGCCAATGTCCACGCGCCGTTCGGCAGTGCGCTGGCGCTCCCGACGCTGCTGATTCGCGGAGACAACCGTCGTCGTCCATTCATTGAGCACTCGTTTGGCGACTCCGGGTAACGCCTGCCGCGCGCGTCCCGTGATCAGCG
Source organism: Candidatus Acidiferrales bacterium (assembly GCA_050012235.1). Taxonomy (GTDB): domain Bacteria; phylum Acidobacteriota; class Terriglobia; order Acidiferrales; family UBA7541; genus Palsa-295. The sequence continues at coordinate 1,179 of JBEKHP010000016.1, forward strand.
AAACGATCGCCTTCTGGTGATTTGTATCAAGCTCGCCAGACCTAAACGCGTCGCGCATCTGCTGTGTAAGTGTACGATTTGCTCGCAGAGTGGAATCCAGCTCGCGATAAATCTCTCCCACCACGCGATTGCGCGCGCTTTTCGAGATCCCTTCCGGCAGCAGCCGTTCCACCTGCGCTTCGATTGCCTCCACCACGCCCTCAACCGCCGCCGCATTCGTCGAGTGGAAGAATTCCTCCTGTGCGGGCGTGACGCCAGAAACGACGCTACTTGCCGGAGCGTTGGGGCCCACCACAGCATTGTCATCCCGCTTGCCCTGACGAAGGAAGGGAGCGGAGCGAGGGATTTGCTCTTGCAGTTCCCCGCGTGTTCGCGGCTCGCCGAACGATCCCCTGTCCGTTGCGGCAGACTGTGCCCCGGCAGCACGATTCGCTACCGCCGATCGCGCGGCGATTGCAGGAAACGTGGCGCCGGCCGTCTGCGCAACCTGTGTCATCGCGCGTGCGAGTGATGCAAACGCATCAGGGTCCAAATCTGCCACCGCCCGCGCGAGCTGCTCATGGTCTTCCGGTCGGCGCGAGAAAAACAGCGCGTCCATTCTATTCAGGTCTGCGAGCATCCCTGTGGCGGCGCGCGCTGCCTCCGGCGTTGCAAAAGTTTCGCGATAAGCTTTCGCCTCTCGCCATGCCGCGCGCAATTCGGGGTTTGCTTCGAGCGCCGTTTTCAAGTGCGCGGGCTCTGCTATGCCGGCTGCAGTGACTGCTTCAGCCGCCGCCCCCGCGCGATCGTCGATGCTTTCTGCATCACCGTTTTTTGCGGCCTTCCGTCTTTCAGACGCGCCGGAAGAAACACCGCTCGTTGTCTCGCCGTTGCGCCCTCGATTTTCGCCCGCGAAATCCAATTCCAGTTGATCGAGGTCAGTGGCTGCGTGCGAAGTCTCCGCCGGCGTTTGCGCGCCGCGAGAATCTCTTCGCCGCACCTTCGTCGTCAAGCCCAGAATTTCGTCATCTGTCGCGCCGAGATTCGGCGTCCCCGATTCCACAGCAGTCCGCGCCGGCGACTTCACGCCCGGTTCGACCGGACCGTTTTGTGAACCGTTGATCGTGGCAGGGGTGGCAGCCATAGTGGCTTCTCCATGTATATTCTTAAGATTCTCCGGCCTTGACATCCGTGGAAGCCGACAGCTAAAATTTTGGCGTTGGAACAGCTGGATCTTGAGCCAGGTCTGGGGGACTGATTGTCCAGCGAATCAACAACCTGCAGTCCATCTCGCCGCGAACGTGCAGTAGCGCGCAGCAGAAAGGATATCACTCGATTTTTTTACCCGGAGAGTCATGAATAATAAAATCCTAATCATTCAGCCTTCGCACTACCTTTCAAAAAACGACCGAACCGTCTTCAAATCGCGTATGCGTGCGCTCGTGCCCCTCACGCTTCCTTATCTCGCCGCGCTCACCCCGAAGGGCTGGGATGTCACACTCGTTGACGAACAGCTTCAGGACATCGACTTCGATTGCAAGCCCGATCTCGTGGCCATCACGTCCTGGACCGTGCACTCAATTCGCGGATATGACGTTGCCCGCAAGTTCCGCGATCGGGGCATCCCTGTGATCATGGGCGGCCCGCATGTCTGGTTTCACCCCGACGAAGCCGCCAAGCATTGCGACGCAATCGGAATCGGCGAAGGCGAGCCGATCTGGTCACAAATGCTCGAAGATGCCGCGGCCGGAAAATTGCAAAAGGTTTATCAAGCGCCCCAGATGAAAAGCATCGCTAATTTGCCCTTGCCGCGCTGGGACATGCTGGATCTGAAAAAATACGGCCCGTTCAAGACCTTCTCGCTAATGTCTTCCCGCGGCTGCCCCATGCAGTGCGAGTTCTGCTCCGAGCGCCTGTACCTCGGCGGAGGCTTTCGCGTTCGCCCGGTTCAAGACGTGATCGAGGACATCAAGCACACCGGATCGAAGAATGTTTTCTTCGGCGATAGCGATTTCGGCGGCAAGCGCGCCAGCGCTATGGCTTTGATGGAAGCCATGATTCCGCTGAAGCTCCGCTGGTCCGCGCTGTGGACTTCGTTTCTATGCTACGACGACGAGTATATGGACTTGGCCCAGCGCAGCGGCCTGCTCCACGTCAACATGGGCCTCGAAAGCATCGACCGCGCCACCCTCAAAGGCATGAACAAAAATTTCAACAAGGTGGATCGCTACAGCGAAATGCTGGGCAATCTGCGCAAACGCGGAATCAGCTACTCGCTCAACTTTATCTTCGGCTGGGACACCGAACAGCAGGGCGTCTTCGAACACACGCTGGAGTTCCTGCACAAGGAAAAAGTTCCGGTCGCTTACTTCAATATCCTCTGTCCTGAAAAAGGCACCATGTTCTTCGAAAAAATGAAGGCCGACGACCGCATTCTGCGTCTCGAAGACATCGGCCGCTTCCCCGGCGAGTTCTGCCACATCAAGCCCAAAAATTTCTCCGCCGAAGAAATCGAGAAAAACGTTCAGGACATGTACCTGAAATTTTACAGTTGGAAATCCATGCTCAAGCGTCTCCCCGCACCGGTGACGCAGTCCAACATCGCCTCCTGGGTCGTCAACATCTCCCAGCGAAAACTCGCCCAGCGCTCCCAAGGCGAAAACAACAACAACTTCGACGCATATTGATCCGCGCCAAGATCCGCATCGTAGGGGCACAGCATACTGTGCCCGGCACGAGTGCTTGGCAATGTCATCGGAAATTAGGTGTCACGATCTAGCTCCGAGCTCCAGATTGTTTTCCACATTGATTCTTACAGGTAACCGTACGAGTACAGGTATCGCCGCTCCTAACCTGCTGCAAGACCTTAGCTTACGCGAGCCGCAGACAGGTGCATCTCAAATTGCGTCGGATTAAAACCAAGGTACTATTCCCCGCCTCGCCACCACCCTGTACATCTATATATGCCAGCGCGGACCAAGCCTTCTTCAGCCGCCGCTGATTCGCCCGGACGCCACGCGCCCGAAAAATTCTGAGGTGTGGGATGAGCACGACAATTACTTCCGCAGACGCTAAAGCCGCCGCAGAGACCGCCGCTCAAGTAGAACGACGCCGCCGCAAACGCGCGAAAATTTCCGCGCAGGTTCACGTGCGCGCCGTGGATTCTCCCGAGCCTTTTGAAGAAGTCTGCAAGAGCATCGACGTCTCGCGCGACGGCCTCCTTTTCACCGCCACCCGCGGCGGCTACTGGAAAGGCCAGATTCTCGACGTCACGTTTCCGTACTCCACCGCCGCTGCTGCGTTGAACACCCCGCAGCGCGCTGAAGTAGTCCGCGTCTCCGAACAAGACGGCGGACATTACGGAGTTGCCGTTCAGTTCGCCGCGTCCAAAGCCGCGCAAATAAACGACAGCAAGGATGCCGCCAAGGGTGATCCCTTCGCCGTCGGCGGCCGCAATTCCGCAATCCCGGCCGCGCAAAGGAAACAGCCGTCAGTCGTTCTCGCTGTCGAATCCGATCAGCGCACTGCCGACATCATGCGCAACGTTCTTAGTCAGGACGGCTACACCGTTATCGTCGTGCCTACGGCTCAGGAAGCGCTCGAAGTTCTGCGCACCACCGTGCCGGTTTGCTTCCTAGCGGAAGTCGAAGGCAAGGACATGAGCGGCCACGATCTCTGCCTGATCATCAAACGCAACGATCGCCTGCAGCACGTCCCCGTAATTTTATTGACGCGCGCAGCGCAACCCGCCGACTACGCCGCCAGCCATCAGCTCGGCGCGGTCGTCTGCATGGCAAAACCCTTCAAGCCCGAAAGGCTCCTGCACGTCGTCCGCCTGGTCGCTCCGCCGCCAACACAAAAGAGCGCCTACGGCAGCTCCCGCTCTACCACCAACATCGAACGCACTCTATAAATGTGGCTAATCACCCTGCTTTCGTAGGGGCGCAGCATGCTGCGCCCGCTGTGGCGCGGCCAATGGACTATCTACGCGCTCGCGGCGCGGCCATCGGAGATGTTTGCGGTGCCGCTGCCGCTTGCTGCTTCTGCAAGTAATCGCGGTGAAACAAAGCGTGGGCGCGAACATTCGCATACCCCAGCGGCGCTTCAATCTTCGCCACCTGCCCCGCATCCGACGAAAACCACCGCATGCAAATTTCCAACTCCACCGCGTGATTGTCCGCAAACTCGTCCGGCATAATGCTGGGCAAAATAATCTCCGCGTCAACACCGCTCGCAACAGCTTCCTTAAACGCCGGATTCACCGCGCTGGTCACGTCCTGCCGCTTCACGAGCGGAAGCTCGGCCACAAGCTGCGCGATTTCTCGGTACTGCTTCGTGCGCGACTCCTCATCCGGAATCACAAATTCTTCCAGCCCAATTAGCCTCTTCACCAGCGCCATATTCTCAGGATGCGCCAGCACCGCCTGAATCTGCGGGTCAGGATTCGCAATCAATTGCAACAAGACCGCGCGTTGCTGCGACCACAGCGTCGGATACTGCTCGTCCGTCTCCGGGTAGCTGAATAAATTCCCCTTCAGGTCTGCCAACCGAATCCATTGCGACTCGAACGCAGCTCCCGCCCCCAGCAGCGTCACTTCCACATCATTCGGACGGTTGCGCCGGAAACAATCCACCGCCAGCAGCATGATGTCCGCATGGAAGAATTTCATCCGCCGCCAAACGAGCCCGATGCGCCCCATGGCCTGGTCCCGCGCCATCGCGTAGCCGGAAGCCGTGTCGTTGTTCGACATCGCTCCGCCAAAAAGCGCCGGAAAAGCTCCGGTAAGAAACTGCGCGATCGGCCCCATCAAATTTGCAGCGTGTTCGGCGAGATCGCCGGGAACTTCCGCCGGCTCAGGCTGAAAAAATCCCGCCGCCAGCGACTGGCCCGGTTTCGCCCGCGCCGGATAATGCGAACCTGGCTCGGCCGTTTGGTTCTGCAACGAATCGAAATCCAGCACTTCGCTGTCCGCGTAAATCGGCGGGATTCCGTACTCGTAAGTTTCCATCTGCAAATTCGAAAGCGAATTGAACCGTTCCTGCACGCTGATCAGCGCGTCCCCCAGCGCCGGACGCCCGCTCGACCCGTCTCCCGGTAGCGCGTGCAGCACGCGCCAGTGATCGTCCATATTTTCGTCGCGCGATTCGCAGTACGCATCGCCCGCAAACGCCACGTACGCCCCGTCCGGAAACATTTGCAGCAATTCGTCGCGCATGGATTTATCGTCCAGCGCGAAAAACGCCCAGGGACGCAGCCATGTCCTCTGAAACGTAATCAAATTGATGTTGAAGTCCCCGCCTTCGGTCAGCGGCCCGCCCTGCGATTGCGAAAGCCGCGCCAGCCTCTCGTACTGCTGCGCCCCCGGCGCAACCGGCGATCCAATCTTGTCCGCCGCATGCGGATACGCCGCTCGCAGGCGCGCCTGATGCACCTCGAGATTCCACTGCAAGTACGGATACTCATGCATCTCGTTCGCCCACGGCGGAGTCTTCAGCTCCAGCCCGCCAACAATCGTGATCACCTCCTGCCCGTTCGGCACCCGCAGCCGCGTCTGCCCCGCCGGCACCGTAACCGTCTCCGCCGCCACAAAATCCTCTTCCGTCAACACCGCCCCGCAAAAATTGCACTGCAGCGCCCCAGATGAGCCCTGCGAAACATCGGCCTCTGGCGGAACTGAAGAAACGCTGTCATCCCGCTTGCCCTGACGAAGGAAGGGAGCGGAGCGAGGGATCTGCTGTTGCCCTTCGTTGCCCGGCGCATCAATGCTGCCACTTAGCGATCCTTCGCTGCCCGTATCGTTTGCCGCCGTCTCCGCGCTGCACTCCGGACAAACGTAAACATCCCCGCCAATCCTTACTTCCCTCGCGCCAATCTCCGTCTCCGGATGAAATCCAAACCGCTGCCCATCCACCACAAACCGCACATACGCGCCAACTTTCCCGTCTGTCCAAAGCTGAAACGCCTCATCGACAATCAAATTCCCCACGCGATTGTTCCGCTCAACCAGCCCCGCCACTTCCGTAGCCGCCTTCGCTGCCGCCACATCCTCTTCCGCCTGCGCCGACGAAGGAAAAAACCGCACCCGCGGCACGTCCTGCGAAAGCACCGAAACCAGCGACAACCCAAACGCCTGATAAATATTCGTGACGAACTCGTAACGCGGCAAATCTTCGATGGTCGAGCCGTCCGTCATTTTCTGCTCGAACGGAAGATGCCAGTTCTGGTCCTGCTCGCTCCACCACAAATATTGCAGCCCCCGCCAAAATTGGTGCGCCTGCTTGATCCGCCGCACTTCCTGCCGCCGCGTCGATTCCGATTCCGTCGAAAACTGGAACACGAGCCGTCGCAACGCCTCCTGCAACCTATCCGGCAACTGCTCGTTGTTCGCCCCAAAAGGATTCGCCGCAGATGCGACGGAAATGCCCGCGCTCTCGGTAAGTCCTCGCGACGAATTCGCAGCGCTCGCAAATCCAGTTCCCGCATTAGCTGCCCGCGTCGGCCCTTCCACCGGCACAATCGCCGGATCCGCTATCGGAATTTGCTTCTGTGTGGACATGTATGTCTCGCTAGGGACGTGTGGATTTATGTTATTGTTTGAGCAATGGAACCGTTATCGAGCGGCGACGAAGACAAGGTCATCGCCAAGGCTAAGCGCCGGTGGATACTGTTGGGTATTTTAGGTTTTGGCCTGACGATGTTCGTCACTACTACGGCATTCGACTATTACCAGCGCCCCGGATTGTTTTTCTTTAATACCCACGGCTTTTACAGGATTCTGTTTGACCTGGCGTTATGGCTGACGTTGGGATATTTCTGGGGTCTTGGGATGTCGAAATGCTTCTGTAAGCGTCTCCGCAAATAAGAACCGATCAAGCGCGATGTCGCTTAGTTCGTTACTTGGCGCAATCCTTCGCAAATTCATCCCGCAGAAAACTTATCAAATCTCGATGCCCCGCAAAGACATGTGTCTGCGGACGCGCCGCATACGCACTCGCCGAATACTCCCCCGGCAGCCTCGGCGAGCTCGACGCAACCCCGCCGCGCATCCCAGGAGCTCCAGCACCCTCGCGATGCACATGCGCAACAAACCCGCGCTGCGCCCGCCCCGAATGCGACGGCACCAGCTCCGCCGCTTCGATCTCTACACGGTGAATCGGTCCGGCTCCTGCTTGCGAAGCGTTTCCGCCGAACTCGTCGTCATCTTCTCCACTCTGATCTGACTGCGAGTCCGCGGAATCAGCCAGCGCGCCATCCGCCTCCTCCTCCAACTCAGATAGCGCAGCTTCGGCCGCCCGCGCCGCTTCCAGCGCCTCCCCGGCAATTGGATTGATGTGGTAACGCCCTCGAATAAACGGCATGTTCCCTCCAGTTTTGTAAAATCAAATGTATTGGAAAACGTAAAACAAAAGTGCGCGCCGGCAAGTTGGCTAAAGCCCAAACATCCGGTGGAGGCACCGCGTGCGGTGCGCGCTGAAGCACGGCCGAGGCCGTTACGCCCGGCACTAGCCCCGCGTCGTAGCCGGTGGGATGTCTACTGCTTCCTGTGGCTTGCCCGCCGAGGCGGGCTTCTTCCTCGCCGAATCAATCTCCAGCATGCGGTAAATCTGGTGCCACGAACGTTTGCGCATCGGCGTGACCATGTTTGCCCCTTGCGTCTTCCCGTCCGTCGCTTTCATTTTCGCAACAGGAAGCCTGACCTGCGTGGCGCCGGCGGTCCCACTTCCACGATCGCTTTCGAGACGCAGAGACCGCGCTTCCTGTGCTCCTATCGACACCGAATCAGGTAGCACCGTAATCGGCGGAACCCCCGCAATTCCAAGTATCGAATTCAGCAGCGCCCGATTCTCCGCCCTCAGCCGCGCCACGTCCGCCTCCAGCGCCCGCGTATAACGCGTCGCCGAAATTCTCCGCCAAATAGTCTGAATGTTCATAGGTTGTGCAGGTTTTAAGCGGCTGTGCTATCTCCGCCGGTGATGATGCAAAAATGAGACCGGCTGCACCCGACGCTTCTCTTCCTCCTGAAACTTGCGCATTTGCATCGCGCGTCCCGTTGGATCCGTTGACGTAACCCGCTCCGCAACCCGCTGTTCAAGCGGCGGTGAAGTTTGCCACGCTCGTCCCGCGCCATAACGCGACTTCAACCCATACCGCGCCGCGTCGGCGGGATCGTCGCCATCCATCTTTTCAATGTCTTCCACCCGCGCCGGATCGCGCACCAGGTTCGGAATCGTTCGAATCAGCTCAACGCAATTCTCCGTGAGCAGCCACTCCCCCGCGTCCAGCATTTGGTACATCAACATCCACCCGCCCACGCGGTCGTTGTCCGCCGGAACAGGACGCGGCATTCCCGCCGCCACGAAAACGTCGCCCATCTGATCCGCGATAGACGCCTCATCCGTCCGCCGCGCAAACGCATCCGGCGAAAGATAAATCGCGTCAATCTTCTCCTGCCCACTACCAGTCCTCACCGCGCTGTCATCCCGACAGAGGCCGTTTTGTGGCCGACGAGGGATCTGCTGTTGCGGTGCGTACGGACCAAGAGCAGATTCCTCCCGGCGCGCGGAATGTCCGCTGAGGAGACTCCGCTCAACGATCTCCCGCGCCAAATCCCGCGGCGAAGTCCGATGCGTCACATACTCGCGATACGTGAAAATCCGACGAGGATTTTCATCCTGAACCTGGCCCTGCTGGCCAGGTGAAGGATCTGCTGAAGCGCCAATCGCTGTTTTGGCTAAGGCGGGCCCGCCGTTCGCCGGCACCTGCGCATGCCAATACACCGCCGCCGGATGCTCAAACCCCCAATCAATCGAAATCCACCGCGCCCACCACGGCTTCCAATCAACCCGCTCCGCGCGCACCACATGCCGCGAGCAATCAAACCTGTCAAAATATTGCCCCGCGAAAACGTCCCAGTCGCCATCAAGAAACGCCCGCTTCAAATGCGAAGGCAGCGCGCGCAATGTCTTCAAATAATTTTCATCGCCCGCGTAAATCGGATTGTCCGAAACGCGCGCAGGAATGAAATCGTAATCGCTTGCGTCAAACTCTTCGGGATGTTCCATGCCGGACGCGGGTTGTTTATCGATCCACAGCGACTTCACCCACGCATGCCCGATGTTACCGGGGTTGGTAGCACCGGCCATGCAGGCGAACGCGTCCGGCACGGGACACCTGTTACGTGACGTGAGGAACTGCCACTGGCGGAGGGTAAAGAGGGTAAGCTCATCAATTCCGATAAAAAGAAATTCGCCACCTTGATACTGGTAAACGTCTGCTTCGCTCTGGCAATACCCGAAGCGCGTCGTGGAATCGTTCCACCACGTCACCACGTGTTTTGATTCGTTGTAGCTTTTATAAAGCTCGCGAGGAATGTCGCGTCGAAAATAAAGCAGCAGGGATTGCTCCAGCTCGGAAAATGTCCGCCGCAACAAAAGCGTATTCACTCCCGGATGCTCGTGTGCCTGCAGAACCGCTTCCATCAGCAGCGCCTTCGATTTTCCCGGTCCCGCCGCCCCGCCGAAAAGCCTGTACTTCGCCGGCGAAGCGTGAAATTCCCTCTGCTTAGGAAACGGCTCGTAGTGCAAGTCGACATGTGTGCGTCCTGCTTCGTTACTCGCGAAACGCTCCATCCCGGATGTGACGGTTAGCATAAAGTCCGCAGCAGGTCGTTGGCAGACCCGGAACGCAGCGCCGCTCGCATTTGTAGGGGCGCAGCATGCTGCACCTGCCCGCCGCGGCGGGCCCGCTGACACGCATTCGCCGACTATCCGCCGGCAGAATCTCTCCTAACGCGCCGGCCGCGGAACGTTGTGCTTCAGGATTATCGTGACAGGGCCGTCATTGGCGCTGCTGCGATCGGACGCACTCGGCGGCTCAAGCGTGCGATGATTTTCCTTCAGCACGTCAAAGAAAAGTTTCAGATCGCCCTTGTCCTCGCTCCCGCTGAGTTTGCTATGCAAACTCGCGAACCCGTGCGCGATCGCACGTTCGTCAATCCCTTCTTCCCGCAGCGCTTCCGCCAGCCCGCCGACCTGCTGTTTCATGTCAACGCGCCTTTTCGATTTGACCTGCTGCGTCTTCTTGTTTGCAGCTATCGCCATTTTCCGCCTTTCGTAGCGCCGGCTTGCCCTGAGCCCGGTCGAAGGGCGTCTCGCCGGCGGTTTTTCGATCGGCGCAGAAGGCGCAGCGGAACGGGCATGTTTGATTTGTTTCTTCAAACGGGTAGCGGGACACGCCCTCCGCCAAGCCGGTTCGAGTCCCGCAGGCGTCGATTTTTCCGCTGGCGCGGACGTGTCCCACATCGATGAAGCCAGTTGCTCTTAATCACGCAGTTCGAATTTGACTGTAGGGGCACAGCATGCTGTGCCCGCCCGAACACAGGCAATCAACAACGAGGTCGACATTCAATTCGGCGAAGCAGAGGGCACAACAATACGAAGATTATTTTTGCGGAGATGAACTGCTTGGTGTCTGTACGGGTGCCGCCGGATTGTCAGGCAGCACTTGCGCGAAAACCATGCATCGATACGGATCCGACTCGCCACCCGGCGGAGCCATTTTCGCCGACACTCCAAACCGATGCGGCCCCGTAAATAAGGCTCGTTTTTTCGAAGCCGTCCCGGTAATTCCCTTCACCAATCCTTTTGCGTCTGGCGGAATAGGAATACTAAAAAGAAAAATCGGCGTAGGCGCGGAAACTTCCCACACATTGAATTGTTGAATGCACTTCTTGGTCACTTTGGCCGAGCACGGCGGAAAAGCAGAAAAATCGTAATCGAACGTCACGCTGACCGTCCGCTGAACCACTTGCGCCGGCGCTTCAGCCGTTTGCGCTGCAGACGGCGGCTCCGTGTGAGCTTGAGACGCAGATTGGCTCGGCGCCGGCGGTGTCAATTTTCCGGACGCCTGCGCACGCAAGTGCCCAGGCATCAACGCGACGATCGCCCCGCCAATCGCCAGCACCGCGGCAAATGCTTTCTTGCCATGACCCAACCGTTTGATCGCGAACACGCCTTCCGCCAAATCGAGTTACCTTCCTCGGGCGCCTAGGATTCCGCAGCCCGACCCGATCATCACGGTAACACCCGCCGCCCCCGCTCAGGAAGCTCGTTTCGCGACGAAGGTTTCGATCGCACCATCGAGACCGATGCGACGATTACGTGCCGGGTCTGTAGGGGCGCAACATGCTGCGCCTGCCCGCCGTGGCGGGCCCGCTGCTGCGCAGGCAACTAAACACCCGCGCGAAGAACACGTTCGCCGTTACACCGGACACAAGACTGCGTCATCCCAAAATCTGCACGGTCACACCGGCGCCGCCCGTAATCGAAATAACTTTCGCCCGGACAAAATTCGCGCGAACCCCGGTAGCCACCAGGTTGTCGCCCGTCGTCAACGTGGAGTTCATGTTGGCAGCGCCTGTAGGTACGGCGTACTGCGCATCCACATCGTTCATCGCGGTCTGCAATTGGATGCTGACCGCCGTGGGCGCTGTGCCGAAGCTGATCTGCCAGCGTATCGTGCGGCCGTTCTCGGGAAATCCTGCGTAGCTGGGCAAGGCGAATTGCTGGCTAGCCTGCCCCGCCGCGGGCGATTCGTTGTTGAAGGCGAGCGCCACATCGCCCGGAAAAATTGAATATGGCGGAACTTGCGCGTTGTAATTCGGCATGCGTCCTCCAAAGCAGATTTACGTGCGTTGCAAATTGCGTACAACTTCAGGAATGCAGGGGTCGAGGTAGCCCGGAACGCCAATCTCCCGATTGGCGCGCCGGTTGCCGACGTGGGAACCTCGGCGTACGCCAGCACCGAGCACGCGTAGGCGGCGCAGCATACTGCGCCCGCCATTAGTACTTGGCAATGCTCATGCCGTCAGGTTCGTGTTTGCGTTTCGGATAAAGCGAACTGCGGTCTTCTCTGCGCGGATTTCGACAATAACAAGAAAAGTTCTACGCGAATTCAAAAAATAATGCAAGTCCTTGTGCGTGTGAGCATAACTCGTCCAAGGCGCAACTAAATGTCTTCCAATAAGTTACACGCAATTTTCCCTCTAAAAATAATTTTCCGTGTGAGCACTTCTTGAATCGCACTTTTTAAATACTTCGCCCCGTGTCCTGTAACTAGCTAAACACATTCAACTTAGCGCGGCTGCCTTCAGTGAATCAACAATCCACCGCAACGTTTTTCACCAGCGCGTTTTTTGCCCATCAAAATACGCGCGCAGCGCCCGGAAATTCCCCTCCTTCAGCTTTTGCGCGATGTCGAATTTCGCAATTTCGTCGGCTTCAGGATCCAACTGCCTTACCGAAGGAGCATGCGGTGGCATACCAATCGCGAACGTGCGAATCATCGTAAGATCTTCCAGATGACACTGCGCGCAACGCGTTCTCAGCTTCACCTGCACCGGCGGAGAGATCACCTCAGTTTCATGCGCATCCGAAGCGCCGCTCGCGGGCCGCGATTGCACCTGGGCGAAAGTGTAATGTCCCAGATACGCTCGCGAATCGTCGTCTTCGAGAATCAACCCGCCCGATTCCGGCGCGCTGACGGATAATTTGCGGCTGATTTCGCACACCTGCATCGTCGTTCTCTTAAATGTTCCGTTCTCATTTTTTTCGAAGTGTCGCACCTGAACTTCGCTGGTGAGCCTCGTCGGAAGCAGGTTGCCCTCCCTATCAATCACCAGCAGTTGGGTTACGAGCGCAACGCCGTCTAGATCTTCCACCGGGTTTGCCGTCCGGCCGAAAGAATCTTCGTCACGGCCCCGCTGCGCGTTCAAAAACTTCTGTATGTCGCCCGGTGGATGGGCCGGCTTCAAAAATACGCGCGACACGCGCCTGAAACCTGCTGAAAAATCATGGTCGCGCTCCGGGAACCATCGCACTTCGATCCATCCGCTATCTTTCCGAAAGACATCGGTAAGCGAGTCGTCCCGAATCGCCGCGGAATAATTATCCGGAAGCGCTCTAATTTCTTCAGCCGTCAGAGCAATTTTCTTGATCAATCTCGCCGTCAAGTCCAGCAACGCTCGCCTGCGCCGGCCGAATTGCGCCTCAAACGGATCAACCAGTCTGTAAAAAAGAATATCGTAAGCGCCCCACAGATCGTTCTGCATCAAGGCTCGCGCCACGTTAGAACGCGGGATCTCGTCAGTCAGCGCATCATTCAATGACTTTGCGAATTCGGGGTAAGCGGCGTCTGACAGAACCACCAGCTCTCCCGTATTCACAAAAGTGCCAGGATAGAGCGGGTCGATAGCTCGATCTCCAACCTCATCGCGTTCGAACGACCGAGTACTTACCTTCTCGAAAAACGGCGCGCCTTCCGGAAAATCATCTGAGAGACGTATTTCAAGCCGTCGCGAGAACAAGAAATAGAAAATCCGATTCCACGAATCATTCGGGTCGCTGGAATAAATCGGCGCCGGCTTGTCTATCAACGACACCTTTGGCAAATCCGCGCTGGGCTGCTGCCCGCTAGCATGCGGCTGACCGCCGACAACCATATAAAGTAGCAGCGCAGCGCAACAAAAAGCGATTGGCGGCATGCCCAAGTGCCTCATTGCCAGGCCTCGTCGAATTACCTCGAATTCTAATCCACCTGCCGATGAAATCTCCAGGACTTACCGTTCTGCGGTCAGCACCGCGTATTTTGAAGTACAATAGGCCATGATAGTGCTTTCACAAGTTCTGAAATGCACGTGCCGCACGAATTGAATGTAATCGACCATGCCTGACGAAGCGCCGGTTCAGAAAATCAACGTGCGTTGCTGCATCGCGGGCGGTGGCCCGGCGGGAATGGTGCTGGCTTATCTGCTCGCGCGCGCCGGCGTAGAAGTCCTGGTCCTCGAAAAACACGCCGATTTTCTGCGCGATTTTCGCGGCGACACCATCCATCCCTCCACGCTCGAAGTCCTGCACGAGCTTGGCCTTCTCGACGAATTCCTGAAGCTACCACACGACGAGCTTCGTGATATAGCCGTGCAAATTGGCGACGTGAAATCGACCGTCGCTGATTTCACTCATCTCCCCACGCACTGCAAATTTATCGCCCTGATGCCGCAGTGGGATTTCCTGAATTTCATCGCCGACCACGCCAAACGCTATCCCGAATTTAATTTGCGCATGCAGGCCGAAGTCACCGGCCTGATTTTCGAGGGCGATCGCGTCGCCGGCGTACGCGCAAAAACCCAATTCGGCCCGCTCGAAGTCCGTGCTGAACTTGTAATTGGCGCGGACGGCCGCCGTTCCGTCGTTCGCGAACAAGCCGGCCTGCAAGTGGAAAATCTAGGCTCGCCCATCGACGTCCTCTGGATGCGCATTTCGCGCAAGCCAAGTGATCCCGCGCAAACTTTCGGTCACATTGATTCCGGCCACATCCTCGTGCAGATCCAGCGCGGAGATTATTGGCAGTGCGCTTTCGTGATTCCAAAAGGCGGGTTCGACCCCATTCGTGAACGCGGCTTGCCCGCCTTCCGCGAAGAAATCGCCAGACTTTCGCCTTATTTTCGCGATCGTGTCGCTGAATTAAAAAGCTGGGACGACATCAAACTGCTCACCGTTACCGTGGACCGCCTGAAGCAGTGGTATCGCCAGGGATTGCTCTGCATCGGAGACGCCGCGCACGCCATGTCGCCGATCGGCGGCGTCGGCATCAATCTCGCGATACAAGACGCCGTAGCCGCCGCCAATATTCTTGCGCCCGCTTTTCGGCGTGGCTCCATACCCGGCGCTGTTCTCTTGATGGACGCGCTAAATTCCGAAATGTCGCCTGGAGACAGCGCTCTTCCCGAAGCACTCGCCATGGGTCTCACGCCCGCGCAGGCTGGAGCATCGAACGCCGCTCCGATTGATTCGTCTTTTTTGCGCAACGGATTGCAAAATGACGGCGCTCTTTCCGCCGCGAAAGCGGGCAGCAACTCGGCAGCAACAGACAATCGCACCGCGCCTGCGTCAGAAGTCCCGTACAGCACTGTCACCGAGGACGATCTCGCCGCCGTTCAACGCCGCCGCGAATTCCCCACTCGCATGACACAGCGAATGCAGGTCCTCATCCAGAATCGCGTCATCGGCCGCGTTCTTGCCAGCCAAAAACAACTCTCCGTTCCCTTGGTCGTAAAACTCCTCACCCACTTCCCCATCTTGCGCAGAATTCCCGCCTACGTAGTCGGCATCGGTTTCCGCCCCGAGCGCGTCCACACCGACGACTCCGCAGCCGCACCCCCTGCGTAAACCTGCCCAGACGCCGTAGGGGCGCAGCATGCTGCGCCCGCTGTAACGCCGCCCAGGCGCTTTGTGGTTCTCGTAGCGCCGGCGTCTCGCCGGCTCTTTTGACTTTCTTCGTGGTAAGGCAAGCAAAAATGCCTCACCCCGGCGCGCCGGGATGAGTAGGTGTTCGTTGAATAATTCACCGCCCGTTGATTTACTCAACGTCGCGCGCGACCTTCCTCATGCTGGCCCTCCGCCGCCCCCGCCTATTTGCAAGCCTTCAAAGGACATAGCCAAAGCCCAATCCGCAAGCAGCTTTGGCACCCGATGTGCATCCATTCAGGCGTCTGCTCAATAAGGCAAACAAAAAACTGGAGGATCAACAACATGGCCAAGAAACTCAAGAAAGCCACCAAGCTCGAAGCCACCAAGCCGTTGACCGTGATGCTTCGCGCCGACCGCTAAGTCCGAAAGATTCCGAACCACAAAAAGGGGAGAGCCTTGGCTCTCCCCTTTTCGTTTTCGCTCCGCCGCGCCTACGATTCCAGTATAAAGAAAGGCTCTCTCCTCCACACGCTGTCCACCGCCCGCAGCAAATTCTGCGCCGACTCCCCTTTTGTGACGAACCCGCTCACGCCCGCGTTCTTAGCCGCCTGCGTCAAAGCCTCCATCTTGTGCATCGAAAACATCAGTATCGGCATATCCGGAAACGCTTGCAGAATTCTCTTCGACGCTTCCAGGCCGTCCATCACGGGCATGGAGAAATCCATGATCACGATGTCCGGCTTCAATTCCTTGGCCTTGCGCACTGCTTCCTCGCCGTTGGCCGCTTCCGCGCACACTTCGATGTCTTCGCGCGACGAAAGAACCGCGCACACGCCTTTGCGGACCGTCTCGAAATCGTCCGCAACCAATATCCGCAATTTTCCCATGCCGTTTCAAGATTACCACGATGCATGTACGCGAATCGACATCATCGGTGGCGCTACAAACTGCGGAGTTAACAATCTGCGGAGTCAGCAAGCCGTGGCGCTACAAACCGCGGAGTCAATAAGCTGTGGCCTTAACAAACTGCGAAGTCAACAAGCTGCGGAGTCAGCAAGCCGTGGCGCTACAAACCGCGAAGTTAACAAGCTGCGGAGTCAGCAAGCCGTGGCGTTAACAAACTACGGAGTCAGCAAGCCGTGGCGTTAACAAACTACGGAGTCAACAAGCTGTGGCCTTAACAAACTGCGAAGTCAACAAGCTGGTGAGTCAGCAAGCTGTGGCCTTAGCAAACTGCGAAGTCAACAAGCCGAGGAGTTAGCACCGTCCTGTAAACGAAGCAATCTTTGTGGGTCGCCCCTTTAGGGGCGACATTACCGCAGTTCATCACCAGGGGCTTTAGCCCCTGAAGCTCCCCGATCGGGTGCGGCGAACCCCGCATCCGTAGGGGTGCAGCATCTGCGCCCGCTGTCGCGCGGCAAACCCGTGCAGCATTTTTCTTTCGACTTCTCGTTTCTTCAGCGCCGTAGGCGCGGCAGAAAAATTAGCCCAGCCCGTAAGGGCTGGGAAAAATCCGGAAGACGGCCCAAGCGCCGTAGGTGCGACACCCACGCCGCGTCCGCCGATTCGCCGCGGCGCCCGCCTGAAGCTCCCGATTTGCAGAGTCAAACTACTGCGGACTTTGCGTCGGAGTTTGGTTGTCGTTGGATGGCGCCGGTTGCAAACTCTTTGGCGCGCCGCCGGTAGCATCGCTTGCCGGCGCCGGCCGCAGCGTAAAAGTAATTCCATGCGACGCGTTTTCGTTCACCGTGCGTTGCAGGTCAAGCTGATTCGCATCCACGGAATTTTCCCCGCCGTAGGACGTCACGTAGTGCAGCTTGCCTCCCGCCAGCCAGTAATCGCTCACCGCGTAGCTCGAGCCGTCGCGCAAGAAAACCACCACGTAAGGCTGCGCGTTCGCAACATTACTCTGCGAACTGTTGTCCGGCGCATTCTGCCACTCACCTGCCTTCTCCACGGTAGAAGACATATCTTCGCCCGCAGCACCAGCGTCGGTACCGCTGACCTCGAAATTCATGTCCGATCCGCCGCCGTATCCCAATCCTGTCGCGCCGCCGTAATAACCAAAGTTGCCGCCGTATCCGAACCCGCCGCCGTATCCGAAGCCGCCATAACCAAAGTCGTAGCCCAGAGGACAGTTGATGTCCCAGAGTGGATCACAACCAAAGCCGAAGCCAAATCCAAACGGATACCCATATCCATACCCAAAACCGAACGGATTGAACGGGTAATATATGATCGGACGCCGTCGAAAATCATTCTGCGATATACGGGCTGACGAAAAATCTCCATTGCTCGTCGTGCGGTGAAGTGTCCGGCTATCGGAAGCCGTCGCTCTGGAATTCGAGTTTGCGTAAAAATGAGATTGCATATTTGCGTGCGCGTTCGCCGGCGGTTCTTGCCAAGTGTTATTCCCTGCCGCGAATCGGGTAGTCGCGTTCGCGCCTGCAGCATTCGCTCCCGCGCCCGTGCTGCCAGCCTTTCCCGCTGCCCCGCCGTTCGCGCCGCTGCCATGAAACGGATTCCACCAATGTCCGCCCGAATTCGCGGAAGAAGTTCCGTTAGATGTGGCGTGCGATCCGCTGCCGCTGCTCGCATGTCCGCTGCTCGCGTGCCCGCCGCCCCCACTGCCGCCGTGCGACCCGCCACCGCCTCCGCCGCCATGCGATCCGCCGCCTCCGCCCCCTCCCCCGTGTTGCGCAAACGCAGGCGCCGGCGCCAATGCCAGCACCGCCGCAAACGATATTCCGAGTAAGCTCTTTAAGAGGATCGACTTGATTGCTGCGGACTGCCCGATAACTGTGGACTGCCTGGTTGCTGTGGCCTGCTGGGCTGACTGCATCATTGTCGTACCCTCCGCCGCGCTAGCTCCATGACGGACCATCACCAATACTATGATTCTATTATATTAGACGCTCCCGCGCACCAACTGGTTCCAGCTCCCCCCCCGGGCTGATTTGCCCTTGCAATGTCCGAAGGCGGCGCAGCATGCTGCGCCTACCCGCCGTGGCGGGCCCGCTGCAGCGCCGCAGATCACATACGCAGGAGGCGAATGCCTCACCTCGCACCAGCTGACCTACCTGTCGGCCGGCGTCAAACGCACTGTCTCCCAAATCAATGCCGGAGGCGTGCCACAAGCTAGCCCAGCGTGTAAACGCTGGGAAAAATTACGAACCGAGGCCAAGCGCCGTAGGTGCGGCACATACAAATTTCATCGCCACCGCAAAACATTCCCCATGACTTGCCCCAACCCCCGCGCTACCATAAACTCGAGCCCATGCCCACCGAACGCGCCAAGATTCACAGCATCCGCCGCGAAGATTCAACCCTGATGGGCCCCAGCATCCAATCCCGCATGACCGCGGGCAAATCCCTGCGCAAAGGAGTTCCCCGCAGCTCCCACGCTAACTGGACTCCTCCCTCATCCCGTCCCGATCCCATAGAAATCCTCCGCCTATCCGACCGCGGCCGTCTCCCCGAACTCTTGCCCATCCGCTACGGCCGCATGCGCCAATCCCCTTTCGCCTTCTTCCGCGGTTCGGCCGCAGTGATGGCATGGGATCTCTCCAAAACTCCCTCCACCGGAATTCGCGTGCAGGCCTGCGGCGATTGCCACGCCGCAAATTTCGGCGGCTTTGCCAGCCCCGAGCGCCAGCTTCTGTTCGACATCAACGATTTCGACGAAACTCTTCAAGCCCCCTGGGAATGGGACGTCAAGCGCCTCGCCGCCAGCATCGTCCTCGCTTCGCGTGAACTCGGCATGGGCGTTGACCGCTGCGAAGATGCCGTCCTTACCATGGCGCAATCCTATCGCGAACACATCCGCGAGTACGCCGAAATGCGCAACCTGGAAGTCTGGTATTCCCGCATGGACGCCGAAGTATTCATCAAAGACGCCAAGACTATCGCGTCGAAAATTCGCTGGAAGCAAATCGAGGCCAAAGCCCGCTTGCAAACCGCCGAGCACATTTTTCCCAAAATCGCTGATGTTATAAATGGCCGCACGCGAATCGTCGATCATCCCCCACTCGTGTACCACACGCGTGAGGGCGACCTCATGCAAAAGCAGGTCACCCAGATGTTCCACGCCTACCGCGAGACTCTTCCCGTAGATCGCCGCGTGATTCTCGACCGCTATCACATTATCGACGTCGCGCGAAAAGTGGTGGGAGTCGGCAGCGTAGGAACGCGCTGCGACGTAGCTCTGCTGATGGCCGGCGAGCACGACCCCATGCTCCTCCAATTCAAAGAAGCGCTTCCCTCCGTCCTCGAGCCTTACGCGGGAAAGAGTCGCTACCTCAATCACGGCGAGCGAGTCGTCACCGGCCAGCGCATGCTGCAATCCGCGAGCGACGTCTTCCTCGGTTGGACTCGCGACGAAGAAGGCCGCAGCTATTATTTTCGCCAGCTCCGCGACATGAAAATGAAAATCGATCTGGACAACATGACCCGCGGCGACTGGCTGGAGTACCTCGAAATCTGCGGCTGGACCCTGGCCCGCGCACACGCCCGCACCGGCGACGCAGCGCAAATCGGCGGCTATCTCGGCAAAAGTGAAAAATTCGACGCAGCCCTCGCCGAATTTGCCGCTTCCTACGCCGACCAGACCGACCGCGACCACGCCGCCCTGGTAAAAGCCATCCGCGCCGGCCGCCTAAAAGCCCAAACTCCCGCCGCCGCCTAATGACATTTCGCGCTCGCTCGAATTTCCGTAGGGGCGCAGCATGCTGCGCCCGCCGCCGTGTCGCCCAGGCGATCTGTGCGCGCCATGAATTTCAACGAACGCCGCCTTCGATTTTCGTAGCGCCGGCGTCCCGCCGGCTCTTGTGATCTTCGCGCGCGGTCGTCAGACCACCGGTGTCTCGTCGTCGTTTTTCGCTTTGGTACGAACCGCTCGTTACCCAGACGTCCCCTCTGCCCGACCCTCCATGTCAATCTTGCTGGTCGACCGTAGGGGCACAGCATGCTGTGCCCGGCAAATGTGCTTGGCAATGCCGAGCCCGTCTCTTTCCGTGTTTGCAGCCGTGCCGTCGCCTTTGTAGCGGCCGCCTTTTTACCCTGGGGGCATTCGCGAAGGGCAGGCGGGCATCTTTCCTTCCTCATGTTCGCAGCCGTACGATGAGGAGAACACCGCTCAACCCAACTGCGCTAATATATGCCCGTCGCTTCCCGAACTACCCACGGAGGATCGAAATGCCAAACCCATTCGTCCACGTCGAACTTCACACCACCGACATCGCCCGCGCAAAGAACTTCTACTCCCAGCTATTCGCCTGGCAACTCGACGAAGTCCCCATGCCCGGCGGCACCTACACCGTAATAAAACCCGGCAAAGGAACCGGCGGTGGCATGATGCAACAACGCGTCCCCGGCGCTCTCTCATCCTGGCTCGCCTACGTCGAAGTGGACGACATCGCCGCCTCAACCCAAAAAGCCAAATCCCTCGGCGCCAAAATCGTAATGGAAGTGACCGAACTCCCCGGCATCGGCTGGATGAGCATCTTCACCGACCCCACCGGCGCCACCCTCGCCCTCTGGAAACCCGCAGCCGCCTGAAAACTAAATATGCGCACGAGAACTTGAGATTCGCGAACTTGGCAGACAATGGTCTAAACTAATCCGTTCATGCCCCTCTGGGAATTTCACGACCAGCCTTGGTTCCCCGCCTTCCTCCGCGACTACTTCACCGACGCCTTGCAATCCGTCCTAAGCCTCGGCCGCATCTATCGCGGCAGCGCCCCCAGACTGAACAACGCCTTCCAGGCCTGCGAAGCTTCCCGCGTCGTGGACCTGTGTTCCGGAGGCAGCGGCCCCTGGCTCTGGCTGCACGATTCCCTGCATGACGCCCAAGGCCGCCTCGCCGAAATCTGCCTCACCGATTTGTATCCAAACACGCCCGCCTTCGAGCGCATCAAACAAGAAACGCATGGCGAGATCACCTACTGGCCCGAATCCGTTGACGCCACCAAAGTCCCCGCCCAACTCGTCGGCTTCCGCACGATTTTCAGTTCCTTCCACCACTTTCCCAAGCCCGAAGCCATCGGCATTTTGCAAAACGCCGTGGACAATCGCCAAGGCATCGGAATCTTCGAAGCCGCTCGCCGTCATCCACTCACTATCGCGCAAAACGCCATAATGTTTTTCGGCGCCCTCCTAACCGCGCCCTTCATTCGCCCTTTCCGCTTTTCCCGTCTCTTCTGGACTTACATCCTCCCCGTCATTCCCTTCCTCTTGTTTTACGACGGCGTAATTTCCAGCCTCCGCGCCTACTCCACCGCCCAGCTCCGCGAAATGATCGCCTCCCTCAACGCCAACGGCTACGTCTGGGAAGTAGGCCAAGAACCCCGCGGTTTCGTCGCTATAACCTACCTTCTCGGCTACCCCGTCAAATAGGGAGAAAACAGAATCCGTGGGTTTTACAGTTCGTGGTGTTTTGTGTTAGCCCAGCCCGTAAGGGCTGGGAATAATTCCGAAGAGCGGCCAAGCGCCGTAGGTGCGACACCGACGCCCCGCCCAGCGATCCTACTTCTCGGCCCCCGGCGGCCGCGTCCCAAAATATCCGCGTTTAGCTTCCACGCGGCATTTCTTGCACCGCTCGCCCGCCATCACAACTCCCACGCTGTGGTACCGCCCGTCCTGCAGCGCATGCCCAATCGGCGTGTACCCCAACGTGTAACGAGCCTTGAGCCGTTGAATTATCGTGGCAAACGCCGGCCCCAGAGCCCTTTCCTTGTTTACCTCGATAACCTCGCCGCCCGTGTGCGCCACTAGTCTGCCGACGTTCACCAGCCTTCCTTCCGCCTGTTCGATGTAAAGCTGTACTCCGAACGAATTTTCACCCGGAATTTTCAGGCTGTACAAAGCCGCGTCCGCCTTCAGGATCTCGTTCTCCACTTCTTTCGGAGAATACTTCCCTTCCTGAGAAGGTATGTTGTCGCTCACCAGAATAATCACTCTTCGCATCGCCGGCGCGCGTTCGCCAAGGTATCTCGCAGCCTCATAAATAGCGTCGTTTAGATTCGTACTGCCGCCCAGCGTAAGGCCCCCCAGCCGCTCGGCGACCGCGCCCTTATCTGTGTTCAAGTCCGCCCGCTTCTCCACAGTATTGGAAAATGTGAACAGCGCAACCTGATCTTCGGGTTTCAGTTTCGGCAGCACCGCAGCCATCGAATCCGTCAATTCCTCGAAGTAACGAACAATAGATTCGCTCACATCCACCACCAACGCCACCGCGAGCGGCAGCTCGTCGCGGCTGAAGTAAGCGACTGTCTGCGGAAGCCCATCATCCTTCACCCGGAAGTCATCCGCGGTCAGCCCGTCTACTATCTTGCCCGACTCGTCCTTTACCGTCGCCTCCACCAGCACGAAGCTCGATTCCACGCGGATCGGCGCCGCCCCCTTCTCCTGCAGCCGCGAATCCCCCGCCCGAGGCGATGCCGCGGACAGCACCACACCGATGCCTATCAAGATAGCCATCGCAACACGAAGGTAACCGATCGCCGCAGATTTCTTCGGATTCATGCACCGTGCCACACGGAAGTATAGACACCAGACGCAGTCGCGAGTTCCAGCCTTAGCACGAAATAAGCTATCCCAAGCGAGACGACTCAGAGTACGCTAGTTGCCGACATGGAAATCGCTACGCAACGAAAAATTCAAACTCGCGTTCGAGCCTTCGTCATCGCCACCATCTGCCTATTCTTCGCCGCAGCCTTGGCCTCGATCGCTTTCTCGCGAACGCATTCGCCAACTCAAACCGCCGCACAAAACGGAGTCCCCGTGACAAAACATGCAACCGGCCCATTCGACGTAAAGCTGGCCCCTCAGGGCGAGGACGATAAAGCCGAAGGCTCCACTCTAGCCAGATATTCCCTCGACAAGCAATATCACGGCGACCTCGACGCCACCGCCAAAGGCACCATGCTTACCGCCGGCACTGACGTAAAAGGTTCCGCCGGTTACGTCGCCATCGAACGCGTCACCGGAACGCTCAACGGCCGCACCGGCAGCTTCGTCCTCCAGCACAGCGGCACTCTAACCCGCGGCGCCCCGGTCCAAAGCATCACCGTCGTCCCCGACTCCGGCACCGGCCAACTCACCGGCCTATCCGGCAAGCTCACCGTAATCATCGACTCCGGCAAACATTCCTACTCCTTCGATTACTCCCTCCCCGAAACCCCGTAAGTTCGCCGCCCGGTCGGCAAGAAATCTTCAATTCCTTTAAGGACGGGCAAGCATGCGCGCCTCTCGCATCCCGATGGCGTCGCGGGGCTGCGACCGCTGCAGGGAAGGCTCGGATCGGTTTTCGTAGCGCCGGCGTCTAGCCGGCTCTTTTGACTTTCTCGCTTGTCAAAAATCCTGCTCGCCAGTCTTTACCATCCTGCGCAATAATTCTCATCTCACTGTTCTGCGAATTTACGCTGGAGGTCCCCGTGCGCCCGATTTGCTACCACGTTGCCATGAGCCTCGACGGTTACATCGCTGGCCCCCACGGTGAGTTCGACTGGATCATCATGGATCCCGACATTGATTTTGTCGCGCTCTTCGCTCAGTTCGACACGCTTCTCATGGGTCGCCGAACGTTCGAGCTGCTGGTGCAGCAGGGCCGCACCAAAATTCCAGGCATGAAGCTGTTTTTTTTTTCCAGGACGTTGCGCCCGCTTGCCGTGAGGTACGAAGGGCCAGCTCTTTTGATTTCTCGTTTCTTCAGCGCTGTAGGCGCGGCAGAAGCTAGCCCAGCCCGTAAGGGCTGGAAATAATTCCGAAGAAAGACCAAGCCCCGTAGGTGCGACACCGAAGCCGCGTCCGCCGATTCGTTGCCCCCGTGCTCGCATTCGCCCTAGTTCCCGAAGGCCGGCTCTTTTGACTTTCTTATCCGCCGATGTAACCCTAACCTCGATGCGCATCGCCATCGTATCCGACATCCACGGCAACCTTACCGCGTTCGAAGCCGTCCTAGCCGATCTCCGCCAAACCTCTCCCGACTTTGTCTTCCACGGCGGCGACTTAGCTGATTCCGGATCCAGCCCCGGCGAAATCGTGGACCGCATCCGCGGCCTAGGCTGGCCAGGCGTGGCTGGCAACACGGACGAAATGCTTTTCAAGTCCGAGTCGCTTCGCGACTTCGCGAAGGAGCAACCTCTCAATCTGCACTCACTCTTCGTCGCCATCGAGGAAATGGCCGCCGCCACCCGCGAATCCCTGGGAGCAGAGCGCCTGGCCTGGCTCCGCTCCCTCCCGCGTGTCCAGTTTCACGCTTCGATGGCGCTCGTCCACGCCACCCCCGAAAGTCTCTGGCGCGCCCCCGCCCCCGAAGCGACCGACGCCGAGTTGGAATCCGTCTTCTCTCCGCTCGGCCGTCCAATCGCGATCTACGCTCACATCCATCGATCCTTCATCCGCAACGTCTCCGGAATTACCATCGCAAACACCGGCAGTGTCAGTCTGTCCTACGACGGCGACCCTCGCGCCTCGTATCTCCTGTTGCATGACGCCAAGCCCGAAATCCGTCGCGTCGAATATGATCTCGCCCGTGAACTCAAGGTTCTCTCCGCCTCCAGGCTCCCCCACGCCGATTGGCTCGCGAAAACCCTCACCGCTGCCGCCCCTCAAATGCCCTGACCCCGCCCGAACGCGACAACACCCTGTCCCCGACTGCACCGTCATCAAAGCGCCCGCGCTGTATAAATCAAATACACCGCCAAAATAATTCCGAATATCGCGGCGACCACCGTCAACACCGTAACAATCGTCCCCGCCGGCTTGAAATCCCCCGCCTCTATCCGCCGCATGGTTGACTGGTACCGAAACCAAGCCGCCAGCGCCATAAAAATCCCCATGGCGATGAATCCCACGCCGATAACCAGGGACTCGCCGCTCTCGCGCACCCCCGTTCCCTGCACCCGCAAAAATTCCCGCAGCGTGATCCCAAACTTCGCCACCACAAATCCAAACACGATGATGCTGATACTCGTGCGAATCCAAGCAAGAAACGTCCGCTCGTTTGCCAGATGATCGCTGGCCTTTCCAGTTTCAGATGCTGAGTTTTCGCTCTTTATAGAAGACTCGTCCACCGGAACACCCCTCTTGTGTAACTCCGTACATCATACCCGCATCCTAATTAGCTGTGAGTCTTGGGCACGCAGCGCGCGAAAAGATTCCGCAAGCTGTGTGAATCAAGCGGTGCATTAAGGCCCATCCAGCCCGCAAAACTCAAAATTGTCGTTTGCGAACTATGCTAATAGATTCACGCTCTCGCCATTTCCCTGTCATAGTAACGTACGCACCCGGTACTGCCGTTCCGCATCAGGCGATGCGCGGAGATAATCATGAATCGGATTTTGGGACCGTTTCGTTCTGGAGCTTTTTCTAAGCGCGCAGCAATCATCTTTTTAGCCGCAATTGCATCCATGTGCGCCGCTTGTGGCGGCGGAAGCGGGCACGTCACCACACCCACACCCATTTTGTCTCTCTCTTCGAACGCCGTCCCCTTCTCCGCCGTCCAAGGCAGCCCGTTTAATCCGCCGGACGCTTCCGTAAACGTCACCAATACCGGCGCCGGCACGCTCAACTTTACGACCTCATCCGATCAGCCCTGGCTCACCGTCGATCCGGCCAACGGCACCGCGCCGGAAACAATGCAAATTTTCGTCGCCACGGGAATTCTCACCGCCGGCACCTACACCGGACACATCACCGTAACCGATCCCGGAGCCACCGGTTCTCCCGCAATAATCACGGTAACTTTTGTCGTCGGCTCGCAGAACGCTTCGAACGCGCCATTTTGGCCGCAGTGGGGCGCGAATCCGCAGCACACCGGAATGGTCGCCGCCACCGGCCAGCCGTTGAACCACACTCTTGCGGATATTACATACGATCCGTTCGTGGCGCAGGAAAAAGCGGAAAACTATCCGCTTTTCGGTGAGCCCACCTTAACCGTCCACGAGCAGGCTCCCATCACCGACGGAACTGACACCTACATGGTGATGAAGAAGGGCAATTACAACTCCTGCAATCCCGCCGGCCAGTGGACCAGCGGCGCCGCTTGCGGCCCCAACACCTGGAACACTATGGAATGGACCGAGTCGCGCTTTAGCTGGGTCAACAATCAACTCGTGGAAGCATGGAATTTCGGCACCGATTGGGTTCCGGAACCAAACGCCACAGATTTCAATAGTGGATGGGGTGGGCTGGAAGGCTGGGAACCTGTCTTTCATCCCGTGGACGCGAACAACTTCCTCTACGTCCCAGGCGCCTCCGGCACCGTGTGGAAAGTGGACAAGAACACCGGAATTTCCGCTTCGCTCATCAATCCCTTCACGGCGAATGCCTCCGTTACTCCGGAGAACACTTTCGTCGCCAGCCCGCTCACCGCCGACGCGGCTGGCAACATCTATTACAACGTGATCCAGCTCAACATCGCCGGCAATCCCTGGAATCAGAATGACGTCGCCGGCTCCTGGCTGGTAAAAATTGCTCCGGACGATTCCTTTATCGTCGCGACATTTGCTTCCATAACTCCCGGCGCGCCCGCGGGAACGTCACTCACCTGCCCCGGAACTTTCGCCAACCAAAGTCCGCAACCCGCGTTTCCCTGGCCGCCAAGCCCCACCGCTGTCGCCCCGTTTTTCCCGACCGCGTGTGGTTCGCAGCGACCCTCAATCAATGTCGCGCCCGCAGTCTCGGCGGACGGCTCCACCATTTACACTGTCAGCCGCGCGCACTTCGACAATATGGTCGTTTACTTGCTCGCCGTAAATACCGCTGACCTCTCCCCCAAATGGCAGGCTTCGCTGCAAAACCGTCTGTCCGATGGATGCGGCGTTCTCTTGCCCATCGCTGCACAAGGTGTCACCAACGAGCCGAACTCCTGCCTCTTCGGCACCACCGTCGGAGTCGATCCCACAACAAACACCCCGGGTTCGGGCAACGTCATCGACCTAGCCTCTTCCTCACCGACCGTTTTGCCCGACGCTTCCATCGTTTTCGGCGCGCTCGACAATTATAATTTCTCGCGCGGCCATCTTTTCCGCTTCGATGCGCTGGGAAATTATGTCGGCGCCTACAGCTTCGGCTGGGACTCCACGCCCGGGGTCTGGGTTCACGGAAATACTTTCTCTGTCGTCATAAAAGACAACCATTACCCCTCCACTGCCTATTGCAGCGGTAACAGTCCGGTCTGCGACACCGCTACCAGCGACGGCCCGTATTACATCACCCAACTCGACGCGAGCTTCAATATCGAATGGCAGTTCCAAAGCACTACCATCGACGCCGATCATCCCAACGGCTACGAGTGGTGCATCAACATGCCCGCCATCGACATGCTCGGCAACGTTTACGTCAACAGCGAAGACGGCAACGTTTACGAATTGCCCCAATCCAATACCGGAATCTTCACCACCCCCACCGGAAAAATGTTCCTCAACTCCGCCATCGGCGCCGCCTACACCCCCATCTCCATCGGCCCCGACGGCAAAATCTACACCCAAAACAACGGCCAACTCTTCGTCGTCGGCAACTAGATTCGCCGGTCTTCGCCTTTCGTAGCGCCGGGCTTCAACACGGCTTGTCCTGAGCGTAGTCGAAGGGCATCTTGCCGCTGCATTTCTGCCCCGCCACGCCCGGTGTCCCGATGGAGGCGACCTCACCCCACACGCGGCGCCCGCTCCAGTTCCGCCGCTGCCCTTCATATCGGGCCCGAGGGTTGCATTGTGGGTCGCGGCTTCAGCCGCGACATAAAAACGCCTTCGACAAATTTTCCTCTCGGCGGATTTTTCGCCGAGCCTTCGTTTGCCCGCCCCTAATGCGCCCGCAAAAGCTGCGTATTTGGCCAGCACTTAATTCTTCGTCTCGCACTCTCGATCCTTCACGCCAAACCAAAAAAAACGGCCGGCAGCTTTCGCCGCCGGCCGTTAAACCATTTCCGTTATTGTTGAATCTTACCTGTGTCCGCCGCCGTGGCCGCCACCATGCGAACCGCCTCCACTGTGGAAGCCGCCTCCGCCGTGTGAACCACCGCCGCCATGGAAGCTGCCGCCGGAATGAACGCTACCTCCGCGTGACAATCCGCCGCGGAATCCAGCACCAGCCGATCCACGTACGCCGATTCCCGCTCGGCCACCAAATCCCGGTCCGCCGCCGAATCCAGGTCGTCCACCGAATCCAGGCCTACCGCCCCATCCGAACCCTGGCCGCCCCCATCCGAATCCGGGACGTCCATAGAAGCCGCCGCGGAACCACGGGCCCGCTCCGATAAACAACCCGCCATTGAACCAGCTAGGGCCGTAGTACCCGTAAGGCGCGCATGCATACGGATAATATCCGTAATAACCATACGCGCATACAGGAGCTGCGCCGTACACTGGCCCCACTCCTACTCCAACCGCCACTTGCGCCTTCGCGTTCGGTGCCCCAACTAAACAAGTTCCAAGCAACGCCAACATTATGAAATATTTCATGTTTGGGCCCCTTCTGAGCCCGTAAGTCCTTTCCACTCTCTCTTCTTTCAGACGCTTCCGGTTACCCTCGTCCGCGTCTATCAAGTTAAACACCCCTCCCCCAAAGAAGTTGCGTTTCGCATTTTGTTCAATCGGAGACAGCCCGAGAGGCCCGGCTTTTACCAGTCGGGGCGGTCTTTGTGGAAGCGCATGCGGATGGGGCGCGGGGTTTCCGCCGTCCATCCGTGCTGGGGGCATTCGAGGCGCCGGGGAAATTGCTTCGCGCCGGGGACTGGCCGAAGCTCCAACGGCGCGCCGCACGTCGGGCAGTTTATCCCGTCCGAGTCATCGGTTTTCCGAGGAGAGGGATTCGGCTTCGCCACGGTTCCGGCCGCTCTACGCCGCTGGTGCTTATTCGCCGGCGGACGCCTCGCGGCTGCAGGAGATCGTCAATCCCTTGTTGGCGTCAAAGCGCTGCTTGCGGTCGAGTCCTTTGAAGAAGGCGCGCAGGGCCTTCGAGACCGACACAGGAATGGTCGAGCCTTCCTGCTTTACTTCCACGTACGTCAATCCATTTGCTCGGTCTTCGTATGAAAACTTCACTGAATATGTGTGCAATGTTTTCTCCTCAGTTTGCTTCCGAATTGAACGCCGTCGCGGTGACGCATCCGGCGTTGCCTTCCCATAGCATACCGTTCATTTCCCTTCGCATCCATAGCTTAAGCTTCCGTTTCGAGAAGAATCGCCGGATTCTTTCTCGCGAGGCAGAGTAATCGCAACGCTGTGCTTTGAGGACGCCGCGAGCCCTGCTCCCAACTCCGGACGCAGGCCACGCTTGTCCCCAGATACCTGGCGAACATGGGCTGACTGATTCCAAGCCGCTTTCGGATCCTGCGGATCTCAACGGGCTTGAGCGGTTTCGGAGTAGCCATAAAACGCGAAACCCTCAAATCCCTTCGTCCGCCGCGTCGATACGCGGCTACGTCCCGAACAGCTTCTTGCAATTCAGAAAACAATGCATCCTTCATAGCTGCACCCGATGATCTCTCAGCCATTTCTTTTGTGCCAGCTCTTTTCGAGTTGTGTTTTCGAGTTTTCATGGTGGGCTCAATAGTGGAAGCCGAGGAGGTTCCAGTAGGCTAGGAATGGGACGAAGAGGACGGCGGCGAAGGCTACCAGAGAATAGAACACGCGCGGCCCGGTCTTCGCGGAATGATTGCGCCAGATCTTTCCCATCTGCGCAAGAATTTCGAGCGTAGCGGCCGTCGAAATCAGCGGAATGCACAGCAGGAGCTTCACGTAGAACGGCAGCCCGAAGGCCATGGCGTCTTTGTTGAGGAACGCCAGAAACATTCCGGCGAGAAAAAATAAATTTGCGGCGGCAACTCCCGCAGTCCAGTAACGGAGCTTGGCAACGGCTTTATCCTCTTTATCGGCAAGCGCGGCCGACGTGCCTCTTCCCTTCCTGATCCATGCAACCAGGCCGGCGAGAACCGCGCAGCCGAAGACGAAGCCGAAAAACGCGAAGAGCGCTTTCTGCACCCTGGCGGTTTCCCACCACGGAAGCTTTTCCAAAACGTACCTGCCGACGAAGAGGCGGTCGATTTGCCCGTGGTTATCCTGATGAAACGCTATCTCGTCTTTTTCGCCTTCCCGCCGAAACAGGAGCGGGCCCGCCGGAACGTAAGTCCTGAGGCCGATATTCGGATTCAGCAGAGTAATCGCGCCATTGGCGGCGGGAAACACTTCCCATTCGCGGAGCAGCGTGCCGAGTTTCTCGATGGTTAAGTGCGCGTAGCGATTCAGCCGATAGCTTCCTGCGAACCGCTCCGGCGGATCGGACGCCGCGACCGCAGCGGGTTCCGCGGCATTTTCGGCGCTTGCGGGGAAAAAGCGGTCCATGAATTGGGGGACGAGCTCGCTGATCAGCCGCTGGTCCGATGTATTCAGCGCGACGAAAATTCCGGCGTTCTCCGCGGGCAGCAAATAAATGGTGCTGACTGCGCCCATCCAGTCGCCGTCTTGGCGGAGGGCGCGGATTCCGTTGGGAAACTCTTCCCAATAGGCGTAGGCGGTGCCGGGAAGGCGTGGGTCGTTCGTATATTGGCGCGCGAACATTTTCCGCGCGGAATCCTCGGTCAATATTCTTTGCGAGCCGTAACGGCCGAGCTGCAACTCGGCGATCATAAAGCGAGCCATGTCGCTTGCGGTGGAAACCAAGGACACGGCGGGGACAATGTCGGGATAATCCAGCGGAACCGGGACAAATGTTCTGCGCCGGTAATCGTAATCGTAGCCGGTGGCGAGTTTTTCATAGAGGTCCGGCGTAATCACAAAGCCGCTATGCCGCATTTCGAGCGGAGCGAAAATGTGATTCTGAATGTATTGCGCGAACGGCTCGCCGGATCTCGCTTCCACGATGTATCCCGCGAGCGAAAAACCGTCGTTCGAGTAGCTGTACTGATCGCCGGGAAGCATCACGCGATCGGCGGTTCTCTGAGCCAAATAAGCCGCCAGAGGAATTTCTTCCGCAGCGCTATGCGCAATGATGCCAATCGCACGATCGTCTATTCCCGCGGTGTGCGTCAGGAGCCCTTGCAGCGTGACGGCACGCGGATAATTCTCTTCGAGCTGGAAAAGTTTTAAGTAGTGGTCGTTTACGTTCTCGTCCAGTCGCAGCTTGCCTTCTTGGACGAGTTGCAGCACGGCCGTCGCGGTGAAAACTTTGGACACGGAGGCGAGCCGGAAGACGGTGTGTTCGGCGTCCACCGGAGTTTTGTTCTCGAGGCTGGAGTAGCCGTAGCCCTTGAGGGCCACCACTTCGCCGTCCTTTACGATCGCGACGACCGCGCCCGGGACGTGAAGCGCGTCCATGTGCTGCGCGAAGTATTGGTCGAGGAAGTTTTCCACGCTGGATGCGTTTAGCGTTATTGGTGGCGCACCCGGGAAGGTCACCGGCCCGTTCACAACAACATCGCTAAAGGGCGGCGCCTGCGACTTAGCCGGAGCCGAAGTCTGCGCCCAGGCCGAGAGCGCGAAAATCGCCGAAAAAAGCAGAGCCACAGCTGATCGCTTAAATGCAGTTCTGGCCCCGGTTAGAAAATTTTCTGTCGTTTGTTTTGAACGAGTTACATCGTTTTCTGTTTGTGTGCCAGAACCGGTTAGAAATTTCTTGAAATTCACTTTGGTTGCACCGGGAATAGGCCCGCAACCAGAAGCTCGCGCAGGTGAATCTGCGCGAAAGGAACAAGTCACGGACGTAGATTTCTTGGAAAAACGAAAAGCAGACTGCGTTGATGTCATTACCGCTTGCGCTAGTTCACCCGCGCAAGCTCTTTGCGTTTTCGGTGTCGTAGCGGGTAGATCAGGCGCAGAGGCGAAAACTCGCGCAGGTGAATCAGCGCGAAAGGTATGACGGCATTGAACGGCCCTCTCTTTGTCAGGGCGAGCGAGTGACGGCACGGCTAAAGCCGTGTCCTGACGTGAGACATGTGGTGCAATTCTAGAACCGGGTAGAAATGTCGCGGTGGTTTGTTTTGAGCGAGTTACATCGCTTTCTACTCGTAGGCCAGAACCGGGTAGAAATTGTGAAAACCGGTCGCCCCCGAGCTTCTTCCGTAGGGGCGCTGCTTCCTGCGCCGGATGTCGCGCAGGAGAGTCCGACCGCGGACAAACGGGCGCCCTTCGCGGCTCAGGGCAAACGCTTCGCAGCTCAAGGCACACACCAATAGCTACTTCCCTGCTTGAACTGCTCACTGCGCCGACTTTTTGTGCGCTGCACATTGCTCCATTTCTAGCCTACCACACGATGCAAATCTGAATTCGCGTGAGCGTTTCGCAAGTCGTCCAGGGAGTGGCGCTTGGAGGGGTCAATTCCCAAGCGCGAAACTGCGATTTTTGCGCTCGCGTGGCGAGGGATTTGCTATCTAAATTTAAGAAAGACTGAGGCTTGCGGCGAGAGCGTGCACGTCAAACCCCGCACTCTTCAAAAACCGAAGAGTGCGGCACCCGAAAATAACTACTTCGGCGTTATTGAATTTGGGGTGTTGTGCGGAAGGGTGCGCCACCCGCCCGGATGACTGTTGCCAACCCCTGCGATAATAGCGTCATCAGAATCGGCAGGAACCATTTCTCACAATCGACAACTGGCGAACAGGCTAAACTGTGGCACGGGGACCATTTGAGAATGCGAAAATCCAAATGGAGGCGCACGCAAAATGAAGAATGCATCGGGCTTTGTTGTGTTGGTCTTGGTGCTTGGTTTCGCGCTGCCGACGAAAGCGCAAGATGTTACGCCCAGGTTTGAAGCCTATGCGGGTTACGACTACATGCGCGACAACGCAACCAACGACATCACGCACGTCCCGCCTTCGCAATCGGTCAATGGCAACGGAGGAAGCGGCCAGTTGGAATTCAACGTGACTCGCTGGCTTGGCGTCGTGGGAGATCTGGGTGGTTATGCCGTGGCCCGCAACGGATTTGCGACCACGCATCAGATTTCGTATCTGTTCGGACCTCGAGTGAATTTCCGGGCCGGGAGGGTCACGCCGTTTGCCCAGGTTCTCCTGGGGGCCATGTGGGCCTCGGATGCGATTGTGCTGGGATCGAAGACTGCTTTTGCGATGACGGCCGGGGGCGGACTTGATGTGACCGTGTCGCGCCATTTTGCAGTCCGTCCCGTTCAGGCCGAGTATTTTTTGACGACGTTTCCCGACGGCGCCGATAACCGGCAGAACAATTTCCGGTATAGCGCCGGAATCGTATTCCGTTTTGGCGGGGAATAACCTCAACGAAATTGTGCGCGGATGCTCTTGCGCGTGAATAAAATCCACCACCATATGCTCACAGGAATAAGCACCCAGAGGGCCAGCTGCAGTAGAAGTGCCGTGAAGTCCCAACGCGCAGAAAAGATTCGGCACCCCCGCGAGTTTCGGTCGTGGTGTAAGCAGACTCCGGTGGCCGATCCTTTCGCGTCGCTTGCGCACTTTCTTCTTCCTGACCCATGACGAATGCGGATGATAACGCTGAGGTGGCTAACGCTGACGTGATTTGCGGTTGTTTATGCTTTTGAACCTTCCTTTGCGGGTGCCGCACTCTTTGCGGGGTTGGCAAAGGGTGCGGGTTTTGGTTGGTTGCTTTGAAGGAGTGGGTGCACGCGGTGTGGAACCGTGAAAGTTCGAGTGGGTCACCTCCGCGATGAAACTTCAAAACCCGCACCCTTCAAAAAACGAAGAGTGCGGCACCCGCAAAAGATAAGCGTTCGTCTCAGTGGTGTGAAAGCGTTGGCCACCGGCCCAGGCGCCCAGAAACAAGAGCAGATTCCTGCCTGCCGGCAGGCGGGCCTCGTCCGCCGCAGCAGACTCGGAATGACAGCGTGTGGTTGGTGGAAGGGCGCGGCCGCCCGCCTTATAAAGATTGCAGTATGTGTACATATAGGAGTATGTTACCCGCCAGTGGCTTGGGCGCTGCCAGCAGCTTGCATTCGGCAGAAAGAGGACGAAAGACTATGACGAAAATGATGCTTGTGTTGGCGGCGGCACTGATTTTGTTTCTTCCTGCTGCACGCGCAGACGGCAGCGACGGCACTATTTTTGCTTGGACCTTCAATCTAACTTTCATTGGAGACAATGCTTGCGGACCGAGCGGCTCGGGCGTCGGCACATCTCCGTGCGTTGAAACATTCAATGGCTCGTTCGAAACAGAATACACTTTGGACGGCCTCGAACTCGGCTATGTCGTTGGAAGTGGTTTAGTCACCACTACTGGGCCGCTTTCGGGTTTTGGGTGCTGCTACGCACCATCTTATAGTGCGGATGGCGTTCTTGAAATGTTTGGAAGCGGCGGAACGGAAGTTGATCTCGGAACTGGCACGATCGCATTCGTACAGCCTCCGCCAGGAACCCATGAGGACGTAGGTACTATTTACACTTGCCCGGCGGGAACGTGCGCGAACGATTTCTTTTCCGGAGTTCCTCAGCTATTCAATAACCTCAATGGTCCCTACGGGTTTGGAACGGTTACGATTCGCGAAATGCCCGAGCCGCCGATGCTCGCGATGATGCTTCTGGGGATTCTGCCGCTTGCGTTTGTGAGGCGTCGGCGGGCGTAGGGTACCCGGCCTCAGGTATCAATACCCGTTCCTGCGTCAGGATAAACCTGAACTACATCTTGTGACTCGGAACGGCGTCCCCGCCGGATCTTTTTCCTTTCGTTGGTTGTTCATCCGTTCCGTGCCGCACCTACGGCGCTGGGTTTTCCTGGTTATTTTTCCCAGCCCTTACGGGCTGGGCTAAGTTGTGCCGCGCCTCCGGCGTTTGTGCGGGAGCGCACAGATAGTTCACGCCGTAGTTCCCCAGATTCGGCAAAACTGGCAAAAGATAAACGTTCACTTCGGTGGTAGAGTCGGGCGGCGCCACCCATTGAAACAAACAGCAGATCCCTCGTCGGCCAGAAGGCGGCCTCGCTCCCTTCGTCAGGGTAAACGGGATGACAGCCTGAAGCAACGGCCCGGCCAGGCCGGACGAAAGCGCGGTGGCGGGCTGCGTTGAAGCGGGCGCAGCAAGCAGCGCCCCTACGAAAAAAAATTCAGGCGCCTCAGACGGGAGGCGGCCTGGCGCGGCAGGCAGGGTCTTGAAGGCGGGTAGCTCACTCCAAAGCATGATTTGTGAGGTTGCGGGGCAAAATCACCCGAAAGGATGACGACAAGTTCGCGGGAGGCGGGTAGATTGCGCGAGTCGTCGAGCTGGATTGTGAGTCGTCGAGCGGCGGGCGGCAATCTTTGAATATTGGAGGATACGCGAGTGAAAAAGACAGTGATTACGTTTGGGTTGATTTCGGGGGTGATTTCGTCGGGGCTGATGGTTTGCTTTATTCCGTTTTACCGGCAGATTGGGAACAACCGGGCGCTGATCCTGGGGTACACGTCGATTGTGCTGTCGTTTCTGCTGGTGTATTTCGGGATCCGGTCATATCGGGATAATGTGGCGGAAGGGCAGATCAGCTTTGCGAAGGGGTTTGCTGTGGGGATATGCATCACGCTGATATCGTGCGTGTTCTATGTGGCGACCTGGGAAGTTTTGGAGCGCACGGTTTTTCCGGACTTCATGGAGCAGTATTCGGCGACCATGATTGCCAAGGCGCAGGCGTCGGGCGCGAGCGCGGCGGTGGTGCAGGCGAAAATCGCGGAGATGGAGCAGATGAAAGTGATGTACGCGAATCCGTTTTACAATGTGTTGTACACGTTTATCGAGCCGTTCCCGGTGGGATTGGCGATCACGCTGATTTCGGCGGCGGTGCTGAGGAGAAAGACGCGGGCGGAATCGGCGCAGAGTGCGGCGATCGCGTGAGGCGGATTGCAACGATTTGAAATGGAAGCGCTGTAATTTTATTACCAGACGGAAATTTATTTAAGAGAGAGGAAAAATGGCGAAAGTGACTGGAATTGGCGGCGTATTCATTAAAGCGAAAAAAGACGGGAAGGCGCTCGGCGAATGGTACAAGAAAAATCTCGGCATCAAGCTGGAGGACTGGGGAGGCTGCGCGCTGGAATGGGTCGAGGACAAAGCAGAGGACAAGGGTGCTACGGCGTGGGCGGTCGCAGAGCCGGGCACGAAATGGTTCAGCCCGAGTGAATCGAGTTTTATGATTAATTATCGAATCGACAGCATGGACGAAATGATCGCGCAACTGAAGAAGGGCGGCGTGGAGATTCAGAAGGGGCCCGAATACCATGAGAACGGGAGTTTTGCGTGGGTGATGGACCCCGAGGGAAACAAAGTGGAGTTGTGGGAACCGAAGCTTTGGGACGAAAAGAACAAGAGAGCGTAGGCAGGACAAAATGCGGCAGCGGGTGGCGAGCTCCGGCGGTGCGTGGAAGGACTTGCGACGCGCCGACGTCGCGGTGTCGCACCTACGGCGCTCGGCCGACTTGGGAATTTTTCCCAGCCCTTACGGGCTGGGCTAGCTTGTGCCACGCCTCCGGCGTTTGTATGAGCCCCAACGACGATCCAGCCGATTTGCTAAAGGTCCGGGGTGACTCTTCTGTCTTACGCTTTGCTACGCAAAGTACTTTACACAAAGGGAAAGGGTATGATTGCGATGTTGCTTCTCGGAGGAGGCGAAAACATTGCAAGACGCAGACCCAACTCGAGCTGAGGATTTTGGCGGGGCACCGCCGGGAAAATCTGCAGGGATTTTCATGGATGCGGTTCGATTTTGGGAGCCGCGGCGGCTGATCTACAATTTGGTTCTTACCGGAGTTGTGGCTCTGTGGCTGGCACTGACCTGGCCTCATTTTCGTCCGGCAATGACATTGCATTCGCTTCTGCTCGTGGCCCTTCTCGCGCTGATGGCGAATGTTTGCTACTGCGCGGCTTACATCGTGGATATTCCGTTGCAGAGTTTTTCTCTCAGCAGCGAACGTTTTCGATGGGGGTTGTGGACGGCGGGAATGCTCGTTGCAATTGTTTTGGAGAATTATTGGATCAGTGACGAGATCTATTCGTTCGTTCAATGAGAAGCAAAAGGCGAACGGTTCGCACGCGCGCTTCGTTTCTTAGGGACAAGAAGAAATCGGCACGCCCGCGAGTTTCAATCCTGCTTGAAGCGAACGACGGTGCCGCGCCGAACAGTTGGCCAATAGGCAGGAGTAGGCCGTCTCTGGCCTGAGGCCCTATGAAGAGCACCGCTCAATATGCAACGTTTGTCGTTCTAGCGCATGCCGGGGTCGTCTTCTGGCACCTGGTTCTGGTGGCGAAAATCACTCCGGGGCTTACAGACCATCAGCTGCTGGCCGCCACGATTGCGATAAACTTGGTGCCCACGGTTGCATTGGTATTGCTGTGGGCTCACTTTCTCCGCGTCGGCGGCATTCTTCTTTTTCTTCCCCTGGCGGTAGGGCTCGTGATCGGAGGCACGGAGCATTTTGTAACCCCGGGGCCGCTTAACGTTTTCTATATGGCCACGACGCCATGGGTGCTGCCGTTTCGCGTGACTGCAGTTCTTCTAGCTGTTCTGGAAGTGTTGGGATGTTGGATTGCGATTCAGGCTATTTTGGTGAAGCGAGTTCGATGACAAATTTTAAAGACTAGGCTGAGGTGGCGGCGGAAGGCTCTGCGGAGCGTCGATGGGCGAGGAAGTCGGCGACAAGCCACGCGGAGGCGGCGATGGCGAGAGTCTCTATAGCTTCGGACCAGTTCGCAAAATCATGGGGAGCGGCGAAGAGGGCGGGGAGCCATACCAGCAACAGGAAGCCGACGAGCATCGCGGTGGTCAATCGAGACGCGAGCAGGGTCTTGAAGCCGGTGAGGAGAGCGATGGCGGCGAGAGCGAACGCGACGGTGGTTGCGATGGCCCAGAATTTTTGTCCTGGGGGAAGCCATTTCGGGACGAGGGTTGCGGTGGCAGAGAGATAGAAAAGCTGTTCTAGCGCGAACGAGATGAGACAAAGAGCGAAGGAGTAGTAGCCGATCTGAGCGAGTTTTTTGTTTCGCGACTCGGCGATTGGACTGGCGCACGCGTACAGGAGCAGAGCGCCGGCGACGTAGGAAAATTGTTCGAAGAAGTTGCCGAAATTATTGTAAACGCGCGGCTCGTGAATGATGAGCGGTACTGCGAGCAAAGAGAAGATGAAGTAGATTGCACCGAGTGCGATTGCGCCGGGGCGGGCGGTTCGCGTCCACAGAACGGCTAGGCCGGCGAGGATTTCGATGGCGGCTACGATGCTGGCGAGAATCGCGTGGTGAGGAACGGCGGCGAGTTGGTCGTAGTTATGCGAGGCCAATGCGCAGATGCCGGTAGCGATTATCGCGAATCCGAAGAGGTAACGTCCCGGAGAAAATTTCATCGCAGCGCCTTAGCTGGAATTCGTGCGCACACGTTACATTAATTCATTTCCGTCGGCTAGTTGTATCGCGGCGGCAGAGGCCGGGTTGAAATCGCCCTCAACATCGGCGATGCCGTGGGATCGCCACGGCTCGAGCGCTACGAAAACGAAGGCTCGGCGAAAAATCCGCCGAAAGGAAAATTCGTCAGAGAAGTTCTTTATGTCGCGGCTACCCTTCGCCA
Organism: Candidatus Acidiferrales bacterium; assembly: GCA_050012235.1. Lineage (GTDB taxonomy): Bacteria > Acidobacteriota > Terriglobia > Acidiferrales > UBA7541 > Palsa-295. The sequence continues at coordinate 39,908 of JBEKHP010000016.1, forward strand.
ACGCACTCAGGGCAAGAAGCCGCGACCCACAAAGCTACTGAAGTCCGGCGCGCGCGACGCTATGAGGCAGTCAATGTGATGCGGAAGGAATTCCGCCCGCAACTTCTATTTAGAGAATTCGCCTCCGGGTGGAAACGCGGGGACCGGGAGTGGCGGATTTGCGAGCGAATACTGCGGAGGCTGACCAAGGCCGGCCAAGGGACCAAATGCAGCCCAAGATTGTTTAAACTTCCACGTGCCGGCACAACCGTATGATGGGTGATAAATGAGCTGACCGATTGAGCTTTTTGGTCCGTACAGAGCAAACAAGGCGGGCGAATTAGCAACGTTCTTCGAGAACACCAGGTTCATGTCGGTCAGTGTTGCTATCCCATTGTTCACCGTCACGGTCGTAGATCCGGAAAGAAATGTGTTCACTGGGGTGGACTGAAGTCCCGCTGAATCCAGCAACTGGAAGTCGGCACCATTGCAATCGAAGACGCCCGATAAGCCCGCAGAGACTCCTACAATGTTCGAGTTGTCAAGCGGCGTTGCCACACTTTGCGCCGGAGCCAACGGCATCGGAATGGGTCCGGAGCCAGGCCGAGCGATTAGTATAGTCGGATGAGCGAAAATGACTTCGGCGAAAAACAGGCTCGCGTTACCGACAGAAGTGGAAGACTGGCCGGTGAGGTGAAAGGACCAAAATGACCATTCCACTCCCTCGATGATCCAGGGAGGCGGGAAAGGCAGCAGCAGTCTGAATCGTTCTTGAATGTTTTCTTTTGTCATATCGTGTAACTCCCAAGAGGAATATTAGCTTTTATGTTAAGTCATGCCTGAATGTCAAGAGCGGCTGCACTGTGGCAGGCGTAGACTCGCGACGGCATGCGGTGCGCGAAGAGCCCGCATGCACCCGCGCCCCTATAGAGAGAGTATGCGGCGGGATTTGGGTATCGGTACTGATGCGTTCGTCGCGCGGCGGGTGCTTCTTGATGCGAAGCTGAGGCGTGGTACAGTTTTGGGACGGAGGGAAGCTATGAGTTTTCTGCGACATTTAGTGGTGGTGCTGATCGTTAGCTGCGGGTTCGCGCAGTTGGCGATGGGGCAGCAAGTGATCAAGGTGAGGATTGACGCGAAGGAGTTGGACCGGGCGCTGCTGTTTCAAAAGCTGAACGATCACGGGGCGGATCATCACATGAGGTTTGAGCTGGTGAGCCAGGGCTACGATTACCGGATTGGTTATGGGACGGGAGCAGCGGGCGGTCCGTATGGTCCCGTGGCAACCGCGTCGGTGACGAGAGTGTTTGACCCGAAAGGCGCTGAGCTTTTTAATTTTAATCGCGACGGGCGCAAGACCGATGCAGGCGCAGCGAATGCTACGGCGAAGGAAATTATCAAGCGGATTCGAATTTTGCGCGGCGCGGGGTAGCGCGGAGTTGTGCACCGCGGTCGTGCCGCGCGGGCGGCGACGGCGATGAGCGGTTGCTTCGGTGGTGCGAAAGAGTTAGCTGCGCGGGCTTGACGGAATCGGCGGAGGTGGATTTATAATGCGGAATCGACATGCTGTGTCGATAAGGAGGTGATCCCTGAGGTACACGAAAATTTGATTTATTTGTAGGGAGGCGCGTGTGAGTTTGCCATGCGCCTCTTTTTTTTGCCTCGCTTCCCTCTCGACCGTCCGCCTCGCACGTCGCGTCAGTTCAGGCATGGATGAAAATTTGAGGGTGCCGCACCTACGGCGCTTGGTTTCTCTTCGGAATTTTTCCCAGCGCTTACGCGCTGGGCTAGCTTGTGCCACGCCTCCGGCGTTGACTTGAGAGGCTGACCCTTTGACACCGGCCAACATGTAGCTCACCTCTTTAGAGGTGAGGCATTCGCCTCCTGTGCGTGATGGGCGGCGCTACAGCGGGCGCAGCAAGCAGCGCCCCTACGGACTCTTGCTGCGGCAATACGTTTGGGCGAAGAAAGCGGGAGCAAGCTCCCGCACTCGTGAGCGCATGCGGGGCGGCTGAGGTCAGCGGGCAGTACAGTCCGGCTGGGCTTGCTGCGGCGGGCACAGCATGCTGTGCCCCTACGGAATTGATTTGGGCTGCGCGGGCGGTCTGGGAGCGGAATGAAGTTTTGCGTGTTCATCGCGACGAAAGCTGAAACCCCAGAAACGTCAAGATGCGAGCGGGTTGCTGCGAGCTAGTCGGCGTGTTCGTCTTTTTGCGCGGCGAAGAGATTGGCCTGCTTAGGGGCGGACGCGGTAGTTGGCGCTGACGGGGGAGCCGGAGCTCGCGACGCAGCGGGAGCTGGCGCGGGCGCGGGAGTTAGCGCGGGCGCGGGAGCGGCGGACGCGGATGTGGCAGGCGTTGTTGCGCTGGCGGGGTCTTCGATTCCGTAGAGTTGCTTGAAGAGGGCGACGGTGCTGGGGGCGTGGCCGGCGTAGTGGTTGTTGGCGAAGGCGTAGATAGTGATGCCGCGACGTTGGATTTGGCGGCAATATTTTACCCACTCCTGTATTTCGGGAGTGCGGTCGATGATGGTCTTGTCCCAGACTTTTGTTTGCGCCTCAATTCCCTTGCGATCGCCGAGCCAGCGGATGTAGGTGAAGTCCGCGGTGACGGGATCGCATTTCTCGAAAAGCTCGGCAGGCCGCGGCATCCAGGATTGGTCTTGCAGGACGAAGGCGACGTTGTGCTCGCGAAGGACGTCGAGAAATTGCGGCTTGATCCACCATTTGTTGCGAATCTCGATGGCGAATTTCTTGTCCTTCGGCAGCTTCTTGAAGAAGGCTTTCAGGCGCGACAGGAATTGCACGCCGCTCTGGAAGGCACTCGAGTTGAAGTACGGGAACTGAAGCAGGAGCGGGCCCAGACGATCGCCCAACAGGCTGATGGTTTCGATGAATTGCGCGAAGTCGTCGTCGCAATCGAGCAGGCATTTTTCGTGCGTGATAATTTGAGGAACTTTGGCGGCGATGATGAAGCCTTCGGGCGTTTTGTTTTTCCAGCGAGTGACGGTAGCGGGCGCGGGCGTGGCGTAGAAAGTGGAATCGATTTCGACGGCTTGAAATTTCGTGGCGTAGTAGGTGAGGTAGTCGGCGGATTTCATCCCCGCGGGGTAGAAGGCGGTGTCCCACCCGGCGGCGGTGAAAGCGGAGGTGCCGAGGTAGATTTGCGAGGCCACGATGCGAGTATATCGTGGCGGAGCGCGAAAAGGATGGCGCGGCGCGTGCTGCGGGAAGTTGCTACGGCAAAACGCGGACGGGTGTGCCGTTTGGGAGCATTGTCGTTTTCGACAGAACGGCGGCTACTTCCCCACTTCCTACGCGAAGCTTAGCTAACATTGAGGCATAGGGGTGGGTCCGGACTCGCAGGCGGATGCACTGGCGTCCGGAGCTAGACAATTCTGGCGGGGAGGATGCTCGTGAGACAAAGCTTCGCAGCGCAGCGTGCGGAAAGCCGTGTGGATATGAAGTTGACAGCGATGCTGATCGGGACGCATGGGAAATTGGGTGTGGAAAGGGCGTTTACCGAGAACGTCAGCTCGCGCGGGGTGCGCGTGATTTCGACCAGCGAATGGTTTACCGACGACACCATTTTGGTTTCCTTGCCGGCCGGGCACTTTACTTCCGCGGCGCGGGTTGCCTATTGCGAGGAACTGGGCCGCGGAAAATATCGGACGGGCTTGGAATTCGTCGGAGTGGTGAAGCCTTTAGACATAAACGAACTGGATACATCGCTGGACCCGCAGCAGCAATAATGCGGCGGAAGTGAGGCGAGCTCGCCTCGCGATTCTGCTCTTGAGAAAGCTTCAGGGGCTGAAGCCCATCTCCTCAGATCGTCTTATGTCGCCCCTAAAGGGGCGACCCACAAACATATTCCGCGTTCAGCGCCTGCCCGGCTGTGCTTCAGCGGGCGCAGCAAGCAGCGCCCCCACAGGGTATTGCTACGGCAAGGCGCGTCCGGGAGTAGAAAGCGGGAGCTTGGCAGGCACCCGCACTCCACAGAAGCGCGGCGGCATCAGGCTGGCGCTTTGGTTTCATCCGGCGGGGGTGCGGAGCCGCGCCAACGCGAGCGGAAATTCTCGCGGAATTTCTCGCGCTCCTCGGGCGTCATCTTTTCCCAGCGGCCGTCCATTCGCCGGGGATTCCAACGATGACGGCCGCGAACGCCGACGCCTCCGAACAGAATGCGGCAGAGAGCGAGCAGCCCGAAAGCCTGCCAGAAAGTGATTTGGCGCCATCCGAACAGCGGCGGCAGCAGCCAGTTCCAGAGATGCATCACCAGTTCGCCGCCGATTATAATAAAAAGCGCGATTCCTATCGGGGCCAGAATAATCATCGCTATGCGTCTTTTAATCATGTTGCGCTCCTTATTTCCCTAAAAAGTCGTCGTGAATGCTGTGCAATCGTTCGCGCAGATAAAGCACGGCGTAGCGCTTGCGCGCGAGCAAGGTGTTGACGTTCACTCCGCTTTCCGCCGACAGCTCTTTGAAGCTGCGGCCTTCGAGTTCGTGAGCGACGAAAACTTCGCGCTGCTCGGCGGGCAGTTCGTCGAGCGCAAATTCCAATTCGTCGAGCAGCACGCTGCGGAAGTAGAGCGCTTCCGGCCCGGCGTCGGGCGAGGGCAACAGATCTTCGAGCCGCAGCAGTTCCCCGTCTTCGTTTTCGACCGCTGCGTCGCTGAAATTCTGCGGCTTCTTCTTGCGGAAAAGATCGGTGATGCGATTGCGCGCGACGCGAAAAAGCCATCCGGTCACGTGCTCGATCGGCATCAGCAGGCGGTTCGCTTCCACCAGTTCGTAGAAGACTTCCTGCACGATGTCCTCCGCGTCGGAGGGATCGGGCACGCGCCTGCGGATGAAATTGCGCAGCCGGGAGCGTTCTTCGGCGACGATTTCAGAGATTTGACGGTCTTGCTCGTTCATCAAGGTGATCGTCGCCGGATCATTCATCCATATGTGAAGACGAATGGCGGCCGCGAATATTGTAGCGATTGTGCCGGCTTTTCGTGAATTGCGAAGGAATTCGTTAGCCTGTGAATCCTTCGGATTCACCCTGAGAGAATTGGCGAAGGGAGCGCTTTCGCGAAGGCTAGAGCCGGCATCCCGCCGGCTCTTTTGATTTTCACGGCGGGTCGGCCCCGACGGCGAGGCTTAATTTGTAGCGCGGCGGATTGCCGCTGCCTTCGCAGACGCAACAGAGGCGGCGAATGTTCGCGAGACAAATTAGGACACTACATTCTCCGCGCAGCTTCCTAAAAGGGCGGCGACGTAGGATAATTTTCGAGGTGCACATTTCGCGAAAGATTCGCGAAAGATTCGCGGAAGAGCGAGCGACGGATTCGATGGCTAGCGTGAGCACGAAGAAAGGCGTCATTGGGATACTTACCGGCGGGGGCGACGTCCCCGGGCTGAATCCGGCGATACGCGGCGTCACGCTGCGCGCGATTCGCGAAGGTTTTCAGGTGATCGGCATACGGCACGGGTGGGCGGGACTCGTGGACATGGTGCGCGAGAAGGATTACGACAACTCCGACAATTTTGTGATTCTCGACGAGGAACTCGTCGATCGCGCGGGGCGTACCGGCGGCACGTTCCTGCATTCTTCGCGAACCAATCCGAGCCGCGTCAGCAAGGCCAACGTTCCGGAGCACCTGAAGGGAAAATTCGCTGCGGAGAAAAACGATCTCACTCCGGAAGTTTTGAAAAATCTGGCGTGGCTGGAGATTGACACGCTCATCCCCATCGGAGGCGATGACACGCTGAGCTACGGTCTGCGGCTGCATCGCGAGGGCTTCAAAGTCGTCGCCATTCCGAAGACGATGGACAACGATGTTCCGGGGACGGACTACTGCATCGGGTTCAGCACGTGTGTGACGCGCACTCTGCAGCTGGTCAACAGCCTGCGCACTTCCGCGGGGTCGCACGAACGTTTCATGGTGATCGAAGTGTTCGGCCGCTACGCCGGTTACACGGCCATGCTTCCCACTTTGGCGGGGGCCGCGAATCGTTGTGTGATTCCCGAATACAAATTTAATATCGAACGCCTCACCGAGCTGCTGGTCGCCGACCGGCTGAAGAATCCCAGCCGCTACTCGATCGTGCTGGTTTCAGAAGGCGCGACGTTCGAAGGCAGCGAAATGATTTTCGAAAGCGACTCCACCGACGCCTACGGCCACAAAAAACTCGGAGGCATCGGCGATCTCGTCTCCGAACGCATCAAGGATCTCTCCGCAAAATTCAACAACGGAAAGAAAATCGAAGTGGTGAACCAGAAGCTCGGTTATCTGGCGCGTTGCGGCGATCCGGACGTAATCGACTCCATCGTGCCCATGGTGTATGGAAATATCGCGCTCAATCTGCTTCTACGCGGAGCGCATGGCCGGCTCGTGGTTCTCAGCAATGGACGCTATGGCGATATTCCGATCGAGTCCATCGCCGGGACCAAAAAAGTGGTGAACATCGAGATGCACTACAATACCGAGCGCCTGCGCCCGAAATTCGCCAGCTTCGAAAACAAACCCTTCTTCATTATGGGCAACGAATCGAGCTAATTTCCGGTTATGTGATAGATTTCTGGGAGTTAGCTATCTAGGAGCGCCCATGAAGCAACTACTTGTAGTGTTCGTCCTCCTTCTTCTCTGCGTGCCGCCTGTTCAGCCACAAAAATCCGCGAGCCAACCGACTTCACCGGCAGGTCTAGACGCAGGCTCCGCTGAACTCGTGACGCTAACAAATGCTTGGACCGAAGCCAGCAACGCTAAGGATCGCGCGAAGCTGGAAGCGCTTATGGCGCCGGAATTCGCGCTCTACGGTTGGAACGGTAAGCTGTGGGCGCCCCGGTCGGAGTGGCTGGATAATCTGATCAACCACATGGAAATCAAGGAGCCCTGGACCATGCGCGAACTCTCCCCGAAGGTCTACGGCGACTTTGCCATTGTGACTGCCGTTGGCACTGTGACGTACACTGAAGACGGACATCCTTTCAAACTAAATGTTGCTGTTGTTGATACATGGCGCAGGACGAATGGACGCTGGCAGGTCGTCGCCCGGAACAGTTGCCGGATAAGCTCTACTTCTGCTTCAACCACCAGCCCTTGTACAGGCTAACTTGTCTAAGATCGGTGCCGATCTGGATCAACCCCATTGGGACGAATACTCAAATGGCACTCATAAGGTTTCGGCAAGCGAACAACTCTGGCGAAGAAGTAGGGGTTATCCTCATCAACCCGGACCAAATTGTTTCGATCATCACGCTCAACAACGTTACCGAAATTCACACAGTCGATGGCAAAGTTCAATGGGTGAAGGAGACGCCCGAAGAGGTGGCATCGATGATCCAGAACCCTCGTTAAGTGCCGCGAGTGAGTTGATCTGGCAGGCAGAAATGGACGCGCAGCTTCATCTCACCGGAGGCGAATGTTTTACTTCTTCGTGGCGACGCCGAAGCAATGGGAGAAGCCGTCGTCGTCGGTGAGGAAGAATTCGGTTTGGCCGTAGTCTCTATCTTCCAGCTCGGACACTTTGTAGCCCAGGCGCAGCAGGCGTTCTCTGGTTTCGCGAATATCCGACGGCGCCCAGTAAAGGTTAATGCCGTTGTAATCCTCTGGTTTGATTGGCGAGCCGGCTCGCCTGTTGAGCATGAAGGTCAAGCTGCCTTTGTGCAGCATGCAGAAGATCAGCTTGCCGTCGGCGTACATTTCCGTGTCGGTATGGAAGCCCAGGCCATCCACCCATAATCGCAGGCTCTTTTCCAGGTCTGCGCTCGGAATTACCGGTATGCATGCTTCAACGCCCATGCAAATCTCCTTGCCGCAGAGCTACATTGACGCGACACCGCCCAACATGTAGCTCACCTCTTTAGAGGTGAGGCATTTTGCCCTCTGCGCGTTCTGGGCCGCGCTGCAGCGGGCACAGCATGCTGTGCCCCTACGGAGGTTGAATACTGCAAAACGCGGCCGGGTCGTCTTGTTGCGCCTGCGTCTCGCGGCGCCGCCGAGAAAGTCAAAAGAGCCGGCGGGACGCCGGCGCTACGAAAGCAGCTCCGTTGGCGGATTCTAACAGGAATTCTGCTATTCGATGCGCAAGTGCTGCAGACCGGTCCAGTCGTGATGAACGCTCAAAACTAGATCATTCCCTCCAGGCGCACGTAGCTCATCTCCATGCCGCGCTCCATGCCGGTAGCAAGCATGGCTGCTCGCGTCTTCGCATCGGGCAGAGTCATTCGCATGGTCATTAAAGTTCCGGTGCCGTCGGCATCAAAGCGAGTTTCAATGTAGTTGTCCGGCGTGGGATCCGGCAGGTACATGCGCTCGATATGGACGATCCGGCTGAAAGGCTGCAGCTCGACAAATTCGCCGGCGATGTGGAATCCATGGCCTTTGCCATTCGTCCATTCGTAGCGGAATTTGCCGCCGGGCTTCAGGTCAATGATGCAGACCGGCATGGTCCAACCATCCGGGCCGAGCAGCCACTTCTGGACTAATTTCGGATCTGTGAACGCGCGGTACACCACTTCCGGCGGCGCGGCGAAATGCCGCGTCACAACTACGTGCGTATCTCCTTCGGTCTTCAGTGTCAGCTTGCTCATCGCCTTTCTCCTTTTTTGAGTTCCATGCCGGCCAGAACTCCGTCCAGCCGGTCGTAGTTTTTCTCCAAAGCTTTGCGCAGCATGGCCAGCCACTGGTCCATGGCGGCAATGCCGGCGCTCGCGAGACGCCGCGGGCGCTTGGTGCCTTCGACGCGGCGAACGATGAGTCCCGCGTCTTCGAGCACCTTCAGGTGTTGCGAGATGGCCGGTTGCGTCATCTCAAACGGCTTCGCTAATTCATTTACGGTGGCTTCCCCTTTGGCCAGGCGCGCAAGAATCGCGCGGCGGGTGGGGTCAGCCAAAGCGGAGAAAGCAGCATCAAGATTATTCATAGGTGTTACCTTATATAAGCCACGAATTATTGTCAAGGATATTCTTGTGAAGTCGTGATCCGCGCGTTTGGAACGTGTCGAGTTACCGACAAACTGGGTGTTCCGGCGCCAAGCGAACGGCGGCGCCTGTTCCCGTTGAGTCTCCTTGACTTCCGAATATGAAAGTAGATAATCGCCGCATGAGCAAACAAAAAAAGCGACCTCCTTCCAGAACGAAACCGATAAAGGAAGCTGCAGGGTGTACGGTCAATCTCACGTGGACGCTGCTGAACGACACGGCGGAGTTTGTTCAAGTATGGATTCCGAGAAAGAGATTTGAGGCCGTTGTCAAACACTTCACGAAGGCTACCAAGGGAAAGGTGGCGAAAAAGTTGCTTCCAATAAGACTCGCTAAGGTGGGCTTGGATCAGACTTGCGGAGGCGAATGTGAGGGAGGGGGCGGTGCCGCATGCCAGTGGCTGCCGGTCCCGCCAGACCCGGATCCGGAGTCAATTGTGGAAGTATGCGATTGTTTCTATCAATCCTAGGCTACCTCAGCGCTTCTACTATCGGCGTCTAGAGGTGAGACTTGTCCGCGGACGAAACGCTCGCGCCAGAAAGCAGGGCGCTGTCGTTGTAGCCGGACTTGACGATGATGTTGCTTTGTTCGCGGAGTTCGGCGAGGTAAACGCGCAAGAGGGGCTGCACCTTCTGCGCGCGGATGGTGTTGAAGATGTCAGCTTCCACTTTGTCCAGGGGCTGCAATCCGGCCTGAAAATGGTCGTCCACTAACAGGAATTCGAATCCGGTGCGGGTTTGGATTACATCGCTGATCTGGCCCCTGCTCATTTGGAAAACGATGGCTTCGATCTGTGGCGAAAGCTCTCCCCTTTTGTAGGTACCGAGCGCGCCACCTTCTTTCGCGGTGCTGCCCTGGGAATAAAGCTGCGCGACGCGGTTGAAATCGTCGCCGTTGAGGACGCTGGTGCGCAGGCCCTCCACTTTGGCGCGCACGGCGGCAAATTCTTCGGGAGTTTTTCCTTCGGTGCTCACCGAAATTTCCGAAAGCGTTACGCGCTCGGGCAGCGTGAATTCCTGCGGATGCGCTTCATAATATTGCTTCACTTCGTCACGGGAGATGTCCACGTGCGAGCCGACTTCGCGCTGCACCACTTCCTTCTGCAGCAGCCCGTCGCGAATGGTGGTTTTGTAACCTTCCCAACTGAGGCCGGAAGCTTCGACGCCTTTTTGCAGATCGTCGAGGGTGGCGAGGGCGTTCTGCTTGCGCACCTCGTCGAGGCGCTTGGCCAGATCTGATTCGACGCTGATGCCCATGTCTTTGGCGCGTTGCACGAACAACGACTGGTCAATCATGCCGCGCAGCAAATCTTTCTGCTGCTCCTTGAACTGCGCGTCAATCTGGTCCTGCGGGCATCCCTGGCAATCGTGGGCCAGTTCGTCGCGCAATTGCTGTTCGGCTTTCTGATAATCGGCGAGCGTGATGACGTCGTTGTTTACGCGCGCGACGATGTCAGCGTCGGCTAAAGGCTTCGCTTGCGCACGCACGCTGGCAGGAAGCAGCGCCGCGAGCAAAACCAGCGCGACGAGGGCGAAGATCGCGGCGAATCCGAAAGTGTCTCTCAAAGTTAAGACCGAGGTGTGATTGCGATTTTTCATGGCATGCGCCGCGCTAGATTGCGCTGCGCTTAATTGTAGCCGGAATTTGAGGTTCCGAGCTATATGACCGTAGTCCGGACGCCCTCGGATGTCGGGATAATGTGTGGCAGTCCGACTTATCTGGGCTTTAGACTGTTATCAGTGTTTTTTATTAACGGTTAAGTCACGCGTACTATGGTCAGGTCAAAATCCAAACGTTAAGCTCGGCGTCATGCACGATTACAAGTCTTGGTGGGTTCCATACAAGCGGGCTCTTGAGAAACGGGCGATGGAGCGGCCGGTCGGATGGGTTGCGGCTACGGTAGTTTTCTCTTTCGTTGCAGGAGTTAATACGATTTGCGCATTGTTCGGCGGCCGATCTCTGCCGCATTTCGGCGTAGCACTTGTTATCTATGCGATGGTCACGTCGTGCATCGTTGTCGCACTGTTCGGATTCACTTTGGTCAGAGTCCTTCGCCAAGAGAAGGACCGAACTAATCCGCCGACAGCACCCTAGACGCCCGTGCAGAGTGCTACCCGGGGAAACGCTCGCGACAAACGGATATAATCTATCTGCATGATCCCTGCGTCCTACAAACCGCGAAAGAAATTCATGGAGCTGGCCATTGCAGAGGCCAAACGCGCCGGCGACCGGGGCGACTATCCCATAGGAGCGGTGATCACACGCGTCACGGGCGGTCGCGAGGTTGTTATTTCCAGCGCCGGTAACCGAGTAAAAACTTCGGGATCAAGCATCAAGCACGTGGAGTTGGAAACGCTCAAGTACGTATCGAGCGGCTATGGCCGGTACCTGACCGACTTCGTGCTCTACTCCACGCACGAACCCTGCGCCATGTGCGCGGGCGCCTGCGTGTGGTCGAGAATTGGCGCGGTCGTTTACGGCGTTTCACAAGAAGATATTGCCGCGTATGGCCGCAAGCGCGGCACGGAAGACTACAAGTGGCGAGCTTGTCTGATTCCCTGCCGGTATGTCCTCAAGAAGGGCAATCACCCCGTTCCCGTCATCGGCGGTTTTCTGCGCCGAGAATGCCAAAAGCTCTTCAGTTACCGGGCCACGTAGTGTCATTTTGAACAGATTTCGATTTCTCATCGCTCTATGATTCCTCTCGATTGAGCCCTTCGGGGCGTTTGATAACAAGCGAGAGGGCCGCCCTTGGGGAAAGGCCCTCTCGCTGAACCTTGCAAAGAATCACGGCGGGCGCAGCAAGCAGCGCCCCTACGGAATCTTGCTACGGCAACACGCTTGGTCGAAGAAAGCGGGAGCAAGCCCTGCCTGCCGGCAGGCAGGTCTCGCACTCCAAACTAATCGGAACGCTTTTTGAAGGAGGAATAAATTATGAGGGTTAAGAACCCGAAGGAACTGTTTGTAACGATGCTGAGCCAGGTGCGGCACGGCACCGAGCTTACCGAGGCGGTGTACCGGGAGCTGGGCGAATTGTCGAAGAACCCTGAAATAGAGGAGGCGCTGGAGGCTCGGGGTCGAGTGTCGCAGCAAACGCTGACGAAGCTGGACAAGGCTTTCAAAATGATCGGGGAGCGACGGGTGAAAGTCACGGGACGGCTCCACGACGTTTTTGTCGAGGATTTCCGCAAGGAGCTTTCGGAGATCGAATCTCCGGTGGCGCGACGGCTCTTCATTTTGGCAAAGGCCAATCAGTTGAGCCACATGCGCGCGGGGGAATATGTCACGTTGGTCGCGGCCGCGGACGTTTCCGGCCACCACGCCGTGGGCGTGCTGCTCGAAAGCTGCCTCGGCGACCATTTGGCGTTCATGGAACGGACGAAGCGTCTGATCCATCACTTCGTTAAAGTAAGGACTGCGGCGAGAGCCAAAGCCGATCGCCCACACTCGCGGACGATGTGAGGAAGAGGCGGAGACGCGCTCGAAGGGCTTCAGAGTTTGTGTAGCAACTCCGATTGTCGTCAGGGCACGACTTTAGTCGTGCCACAACGGTGCAAAATCGGTGCGGCTTCAGCCGCTGAGGGCTGGGATTTGCGGTTGTGACACAACCTCTTCGGGGCCAACTTAGCGCTTGGGCAAAGCGCCCGTGCTGCGAGTGGAATGTTGTTTGCGCTCGGAGGGATCCCAATCCTCGGACGGAAAGGTGATGCGCCAGAAGAGCGGCGATGGTTCGATAAATTCGAGGCCGACTTCGGTCTTGCCGGAGTCCTTCTGCCCGATAAAAGTGACGGTGCAAGGCAGTTCTTCCACCGTTTTCGGATTGACGATCGCGAGCTCTTGCCCCCGCACGAGTTTGGCCGCGAGCCGCACCATGCAGCCGTGCGCGTTCACCGAGACGGTGAGGGCTTCTTCAGTGAACGGCACCTCTCCGTTTTTTCCGCGGACCAGCACCGGCATGGTGATCTGTACGCGGTACGACCGGCGGCGGTCCGAACTGGTTTCGCCGGCGGCTGGCACTTTCGAAGCTCTCATCTCTCGCATGCAAATCCCCCATGGATAAAGAAAATTGCGCGTCGTGGCATATGGCTGCTAAAGAGTGAACGGCCGCGACATAAAGCTCCTTACCAGAATACTCGGTAACCGGATTGAAACCGTTCGTTTTAGCACAGGTTTCCTGTAGAGCACTTCGGTTGCCATCGAAACCAAGTTCCCGCGTCTTCCCTATTTGGAAGATTTACGCGCGCGCTTGGCAGGCGTCGGCTTGCGCGACGGTTTCTGCGACGGGCTTACAGCTTCGCGCGCCGCTAAAGCAATCTTCGCATCCAGCTCCGCGACATTTCCCTTCTCGCGCGCTTTGGCAACAACCCCGGCAGTGAGTTCCGTTGCGCGCTCCGCAACCGCTTTCAGAACGTGTTCGGCGATGCGGTCTGCATAGGACTTGACCGTCTCCTGCACCGAGGCCTGAAGCTGCGATTCAAGGTGTTGGCGCAAGAGCGTGATGTCTTGGGCCAGCGCCGCTTCCACGATTGTCCTTAACATTTGCCGCGCGGACTCAAGCTCCGAGTTATGCTGCTGCAAAGTAGCCGGAGGCGGGTGAATGACAGGCTCGGCGATTTCGACATCCACCTCGGGTAGCGTGGCAACCTCGGGCAACGTCGCGACGGCCGAAACGGCCGAACCTGAGCGAGCGGGCGGCTGCAAATAGGGTTCTACTTCCAAGTCTTCCTCGATAGAAGCCGCCAGCGGAAGGGCAAAAGTCTCCGGCACGTCCCGCTCAGTAGAGACCGGGATGATCAACTCCTCATCGTCAGGATGTTGAAACCAATCCTTGGGCGGAGATTTTATGTCCCAAATATTTCCGGGAACTTCGAACTCCAATGCCACATGGAAAATTTCGCGGTAGGTGCGCGGACGCTGGACCCAGACCACTCGAGCTGGGAATTTTCTCGGCGGCAATCCGCCGCGCTCAGGGCCGCGAAGCTCGATGGTGAGTTGGGAGCCTTTTGGGACGTAGTGCTTGGACTCATACTTGCAGCCATTGCAGTTCACCGTCACCGTGGACGTGTATTCCTCGAACGCCTGGCCGAGCGCGTCCATCCCCCGAATCGTGATCGGCACGGCGTGGACGATTCGAGTTGAGCGACGCTTTTCTGCACCACCGTCGTGCGACGGCACCGCTGCGGACACACTTACCTCCAAAGGGGTATTTGAAGATTAGCAGCCCCAAATCGCGCGCGGGCGACGCATCGCGAGCGCCTGTGCGAAAGGGTAAAGAAGACCGCGCATAGCCCAGTCTGAATTGTTCCGTAGAGACACAGCATGCTGCACCCGCTGAACCGTGGGCTATTGTTGTTCGTGCGCGCGAGCCTTTTATCCCGCGGAGGACTGGCGCCGATATTGTCGCGACATGCCAAGCACCCATGCCGGGCGCAGCAAGCAGCGCCCCTGCAGGATCTTGCCCCGGCAACACGCTTGGTAGAAGAAAGCGGGAGCAAGCCCTGCCTGCCGGCGGCAGGTCCCGCACTCCACAGAATCGCGGCGAGGCTTCATTTGGAGTGCGGCGGCTTGCCGCCGCTTTCGCGGGCGCAGCAGAGGCAAGGGCGTGATCCTGCCATCTCGCTTTGATGGGTACGCGGCGATCTTAGTACCCTAGTATCGTTACTACACGTCTTATGCGAGGACGTTTAATCGCACGAAGTATGCGCCAGAGAAATTCACGGAGGCGACATGAAGACGGCCGCACTGTTTGTTCTGCTACTAGTCGCCACGCTCGCCACGCTGGCACGGGCAGCGCCGGCGCCGGATGAGTACTCGATCACTGTGCATGTGACCTCATCGTGCTTCGTTGGCGGTGGGCAAAGGCTGGATGTCGTCATCAACTCGAAGAAGTATCAGCTTAGTGGGTTTAGTGGGGCTACCAAGTATGCATCACTATTGGCTCTGGGCGACTACAAGGCCAAGCTGGTCAAAGATCAACATGAGACCGCCTACGACTCATATCAGGAATACGAGTTTCTTTTGCCCGACAAAAAAACCAGGAAGTTCCTGCTCTCTGGGCAGAGCGAGTGACATCCACGCGCTAGGTCCAAAAAGTTCGTCGGCATAGTCCTGTGCTTTAGAAGCGATATGTGAAACCGAGATTCGCAGCTATGGGACCGGCGTTGTTGGTCACCGTGTTGAAAAACGCGCCGGGCTTAAAGCCGAGAAAGTTGAATGCGATGATGGTGTGCGGCGCGGGAGACCAGCGAATCTCGAGATCTCCTTGCGTGCCGAGATAGCGGGCACGGCTGGCGACGGCTGGATCGATCAGGGCTCCGCTTCCAATAGCGTATATTCCGTCGTGCGTGGATTCCCTCCAATACCAATTCCAGGAAAAAGCTCCGGTGATGTTGGTCTTCAGTTGGAATTGAACGGCGGGATGCACATCGATCAGGTTCTGAGGACCCAGCAAAGGCTCAATGGCCGGGCTAAAGTATGCGCCGCGCGGAAAAAGCGGATTGAAGGTGCCAAGGTTCTGATTAGAGGGACCGCCGCCGCCGCTGTAAACGTCCGACCGTAACAATGGCCGCGGATGAAAGCGCATGCGATCGAAAGTAAATCCAGTTTCGGTTGACACACTCCAGGCGCGAATCGAGCCGCTGCCGAAACTTCCCCACTGCAAGTTGGGCTCCCAGTTGTAATCGAAGCCCTTCCCTATCGGGCGGAACAATCTGGTTCCCACGGTGTGGCGAATTTCGTGCGCACTGCCGCGGTTGTATGTGACTGACTTCGTGTCCTCGCCAATATAATAAACGTCGGCTTGCCCGCCGCTCACGATGCGTGCTGGAACGGTGAGATAGCTTCCCCAAAGGCTTTGCGCATGATGTGGAACATCGTCGAAAAAACCGAGATTATTATCGACCGGCTTCACCGCGAAAAGGTCCAAGCGCGCGTGCGCACCTTCCGCGATCACGCGAAATCCGTCGAAACTCAGCTTCACGTTGGGGCCTTCGTTGTTGTCGAGCAAGCGGCCCGAACCGAACACCACTTCCTGGCGTCCCGCGCGCAGACTTATGCCATGCGCGCTGCTGACGTGAGAGCCGATCTCGATAAACGCCTGATGAACGTCGCCGCGGTCTTCATCGGTTTGGGGCCGCGGGCCGCCGGTCCTGCCGTCTTCGTAATCAAACTCGAACTCGGAAAATAGGCGGAAGTATTTCCCTGCATGCAAATCGAAATGGGGCATCACGCGGTTGAAAACGTATCCATTGTGGTCTTGAGGGCCCGCGCCGAACAGGAAGTTGTCGAAATACTCGTATTGGATGCGGTATTCGAATCCCAGCGAGAGATACATTTGCGGGTTGTCGCCAAACGGAATGTATTTCACCGGATCGAAGAAGTCCGTGCGCTTCGAAGAGTCCGCCAGAAAACTCCAATCCTGTTCTGCAGGAAAAGGATTCAGCGGCGGACGCAACGGGTCGGGAGGCGGACCGGGAAACTGGGGATCCGGAGTCTGCGCGCCGGCAGACAACGCCGCGAGCGAGATGAGCAGAGCGAGTAACAGAAAATGCCAACGGCGATCGCTCCTACTATTCATTCCCGACCGTTTGACCGCGAAGTGCGCGGAAACAGCGTCGGTTGCGATGGCGTCGCCGCGATAAAAAGCAAGCCGCCTGCCATGGATGTGTTTTTCAGGAAGTTGATGAGCTGCGGAATATAAGCGGCTGTGCCGGTTGCCTGCCAGAATGAATGCGCCACGAACGTGGTGGGAATCAGAAAGACCAACAGTGCCACAGCCGCCAGTCGCGGATAAATGCCCAACGCCAAAGCAAAGCCGGCAACTACTTCAAGTGTTCTGGCGCCGAACATGAGAACGGGCACCAGATTGGCGGGAGCGCCATGTTCGGCGAGCTCTTTTGCGGCGCCGGCCTGGCTCATGATCCCCAGACCATTCACCAGATATATCACTACTACGAGAACGCGGGAAAAGATCAGAACGTATCGCTGGGTAGAATTCATTGGCGACCCCTGCGAGGCACGGCCTAAATCGCGTATCCCAAGCTCGGACCGTGCTGCCGATAGCTGCGTTTTTGAATTCCGTCGACGGCAGGATGCCACAAGTATTTACTTAAAGGCACGCAATTCTATTGCGCGGCGCGCCGCCGCACCTGGGCCTCAGCCGACATCGCCCAGGATCGGCGGAGGCCCACTCTCGAGCGAGCCGCTTCCTTCATCGCGGCCGCGCGTTTGGCTATTTATTGGCGGCTGCGGAGGTGGCAGCTTGTTCGATGAGCTTGGCTGTTTCCTTCGGATGCGAGATGTAGGCCGCGTGGCTGGAATTCACTTCGACCGTCGTGGCATGGGCGCGCTTCGCCATCATGCGCTCCTGCTCGGGATTGATTGAATGATCTGCGGTGGACATCATGTACCAAGTGGGTTTCGTCTTCCAGGCAGGAGTCTTAACCGGCGTCGTGAACGAGTCCAGAGAGAACAAAACCTGCGACACCGCCATGAACGCGGTCTTCTCCTCCGGAACATCCGCTGCGAAATCGGAATGGAAGGATGCCGGGTCAATGTAGAGGTAGCCATCGGCGGTTGCTTTGATGCCCTGCCCGGCTGGTGGCACGGCTTTCTCGATGGTGGCACAACTTTCCCCGGCGTCCAGCGCGAAGGCGTTGATATAGACAAGCGCCGCGACCTTTGGATCGTTGCCGGCTTCGGTGATAACCGCCCCGCCGTAACTGTGGCCTACCAGGACCACCGGCCCGGGCTGCCGGTCGATCATTGCCGTCGCGAATTTGACGTCCTCGGCAAAGGAAGTCTCTGGTTGCTGCAGCACTGCCACCGTGTACCCGTCCTTCGTGAGGATGTTGAAGACCGCTTCCCAGCCGGAGCCGTCGGCGAACGCGCCGTGCACTAAAACGATGTTCTTGATGCCGGTCGGCCCTGCCGCCGCGGCAACTTTCGGAGTTTTCTTCACCAGCAGAGCTGCGCCCATCAGCGTTGCAGCCAGCGTTACAACCACGCAAAACTTCTTCATGACTATTCTCCTCTTCAGTTTTAGCTTCTATGAATCACCCGAGTTTCGGATGCTCTTTCGGCGGGAGGCAGGATGCCACAAGTGGTTACTCAAAGGCACGCAATACTATTGAACCGCACGCCGCCGCACGGCCAAAACAATTCCGCAGAATCAACATTCCTAGCCCAGCGCGAGAGGTTCCCGAGGTTCTTGGTAAACGCACTTACGGAGAAATGAAGCGATGCTTCAAATGCCCGTTTATCCAGCTAATCGTCCACTCAGGTGACGGGAATTCAGTTATATTGTGTTCGAACCCATGCCGCGCTTTCAGAGGAGGAAGTTTTCTATGCGCAATAGCATTTGCGGATTCGCATCCGCTACGCTGCTCGCGATCGCTAGTACGGTTTTTTTCTTCTCAGCTGCCGCGCAAGAAGTCCCGCAGCAACTCCGGCCACCGGCAAATGAAAAACTTCTTTTCAAGGTTCATGCGAAGGGCGACCAGGTGTACACCTGCAAGGGTGACTCCGCGCAAATCACTTGGACGCTGAAGGCTCCCGACGCTCAGCTCTTCGACAAAGACGGCAAACCATTCGGCAAACATTTCGCCGGACCTTCCTGGGAAGCGAGCGATGGCAGCCGCGTTACCGGCAAAGCCGTTGCCAATGCGCCTTCCCCGGACGCCGATTCCATTCCATGGCTTCTCGTCAACATCGTCAGTCACGACGGCAGCGGCGTGCTCTCTAGCGCCACAACCATCCAGCGCCTCAACACCAAAGGCGGCAAGGCGCCGGCGTCCGGATGCGACGTTTCGCACACCGGCCAGGAAGTCCGCGTCTCGTACACCGCCGACTACCTCTTCTACGCCCCGAAATAAACCTGGTTGCCGAGGCTAGTGCGCAGCAACGTACAGGCTGGGAAATTGTTGCTGGAGATTCTTGACCTTGGGCAGGTCGAACATGGCGATGTAGGGGTTTTCCGGGTGCTCGGTGGCGTAGTTCTGGTGGTAGTCCTCCGCGCGGTAGAAAGCTTTCATCGGGACGATCTGCGTCACGATGGGGCTCGAAAAAACTTTGGCCTGGTCGAGCTGCTGCACGTAGGCTTGCGCGATGCGCTGCTGGTCGGCGTTGGCGAAGAAAATTATGGAGCGGTATTGCGTGCCGGTGTCCGGGCCCTGGCGATTCAGTTCCGTGGGATCATGTGCGACGGAGAAAAATACTTTCAGCAATTGGCCGAGAGTGATCTTTGAGGGGTCGTACACGATTTGAACGGATTCGGCGTGGCCGGTTGTGCCGCTGCTAACTTGTTCGTAGTCGGGATTTTTTACGGTGCCGCCGGAGTAGCCGGAAGTGGCGCTGGTGACGCCTTTCACATGCTGAAAGACGGCTTGGATTCCCCAGAAGCATCCGCCCGCGAAGACAACCGTTTCCTGGCCCTTTTGCGCGGCGAGAGTTTCGTCCACGGCGGGATCGGGGATGATTGTGGCGGCGCTGGTGTAGCTGTGGCGCGTCCACAGAAAGAGAGCCAGCACGGCGACTAAGACAGTCAAAAGCGGCGTAATGATCGAACGTTTCATAGCGATATCTCCTCTAGCAGTTCCCTTCTAATTTTTGCAGCCGCAGGATCGCAAAACGCGCTCCAGCGGTTACGTCGCTTTGGCGAAGCGCATCGAGACCGAATTCATACAGTAGCGCAAACCGGTGGGCGGCGGGCCGTCGTCGAAGACGTGGCCGAGGTGTGCGTCGCACAGGCGGCAGGCAACAGCGGTGCGCTGCATGAACAAGCTGGTGTCGCTGGTCTCCAAAACATTTTCTTTCGCGATGGGGGCCCAAAAACTGGGCCAGCCGGTGCCGGAGTCGAATTTGGTGGCGGCATCGAACAGCGCCGTGTCGCAGCAAATGCAGCGGAAAATTCCCTTCTCGTGATTGTTGGGGTTTTCGTTTGTATAAGGGCGTTCGGTGCCGGCGTGGCGCGTCACTTCGAATGAATCGGGCGAAAGCTGCTTGCGCCACTCGTCCTCGGTTTTTTCGATGCGCGCAACGGTGACGGTATCTTTGCGCTGGCCCGCGTCGGTGAAATTTACGATCGTGACGGTCTTGGGCAGGTCGGACGGCGCAGACGCCGCTTCGGCGCGCACGCCGTCGTGCCTCCGAAAATATGAGAAAAGGATTGCCAGCAGAGCCGTGGCACCGCCGGTCAAAAGCACGCGGCGTCCCATCTCTCTAGGAATTTGATCTTTCTTATCTACTGAAAACATAAGGTCCCTCGCTCTTTGAATTTATCCGAACGTAAAAGCAAACGCTTCCACGCCGGGGTCAAGAAAATCAATCTCGAAAGTTCTGTCTTCTACCGCGCCTTTTTGGCGGATGAGCTGATACAGCCGGTTGCCTTGCACTGTGCCCGCGCCGCTCGCGTCGGTATCGGCGCCGTGGTCGTCTCCCGGAGGAGTGCCGTCAAGCTTGACGACGAAGCGAATGGGCTTGCCGTTTTTCGCCGGGCCGAGCACCAGGTGCAAATCGCGCGCGTGAAACCGGAAAACAATTTTGCCGGGAACGGACTGGAGCACCGCGCTTTCTTCGCCCACTTTCCAGCTTCCGCCCAAAGCCCACTGATTCAGCGAAAGCCGGGGCTGCGGGCTGTAGGTTTTGCGCGAATCTTTTGCGATAGGCTCGGCCGAAGCGAAATGTTCAGAGCGCTTGTATCCCACGTACGTTTCGGGCGAAGCAAGATTCCGCGCATCCATAGCCGCTTCCGCGCCGCTGCCGCTAACGTTGAGCACTCCCCCGGCAAGCGAAGTCGCGCCGTTTTCTTTCAGCAGCTCCTGAATCACGCGCTCGGACTCGTCGTATCCGCCTTCGCCGAAATGGTGCGCGCGAATGCGGCCTTTGCCGTCGATAAAATAATGTGCGGGCCAGTATTGATTGTTGAACGCTTCCCAAATTTTGTAATCGCTGTCGATGGCGACTGGATAGGTGATCTTCAAATCGCGCACGGCTTTTTCCACGTTCGAGCGCTCTTTTTCAAACGCGAACTCGGGCGTGTGCACGCCGATGACGACCAAACCCGCATCCTTATATTTTGTGGCCCAGCCTTCGACGTAAGGCAACGTGCGCAGGCAGTTGATGCAGGAGTAGGTCCAGAAATCGATCATCACCACTTTGCCGCGCAATGATTTGGTGGTGAGCGCCGGCGAGTTGATCCAGCCGACTGCGCCGGACAGCTCTGGCATTGGCCCCTCATCGGGAAGAACCGCCGGCGCGGCGGCGCTGACTGGAACGAACGCGGATCTCGGCGTGCCGAGCGAGCCGATCAAATGCTCTTCCGCTTTGGCGGTGTTCACAAAAGAAAATCTCGTAAGCAAGCCCGTATCCCAGCCGAGCGCGATGGCTATCGCGCCGACGATTACCGCAGCGCCGAGGACGCGGCGGATCCAGACGTCAAAAAACAGTGAACGTTTCATCGCAGTGAAAACCTTCTTTCCGGCAAGGAGTGCGATGCCGAGAGATGTTGCCGCGCCCAATGCGTAAAATAGCAGCAAAAAAGACGACCTCGCGCCGGGGCCTTGAATCGCCGCGCCGGTCAAAATCAATCCCAGGATCGGCCCTGCGCATGGCGCCCAAAGCAAGCCGGTGGAAATTCCCAGCACAAATGATTTTCCGACGCTGGCTTCGGACGTTGGGCCGCCTTGAATTCTCGCGCCGGCTTGCACCAGCGGCCGCGTAAGCGCTTCGGCTAGCGATGGGAAAAGAAGGGTAAGTCCCAACACCAGAAAGATGGCGATCGCGATGTAGCGCCCGCCCTGGTTGAGGCGCACGACCCAGTGTCCGCCGAACGCTGCAGCGGTGGCCACCAGCACAAAAGTGAGCGCCATGCCCGTGAGCAGCGGCAGGCCGGAGCGGCGAAACGGCTGGTCCGCGCGCGAAAATACGAACGGCAGCACCGGAAGTATGCACGGGCTGAGAATCGTCAGCACGCCGCCAACGAACGCCAATAAGTAGATAAGCATCGTCGTATAGCTCTAGTACGCTTTTCCGGGTGCGAATGGATTGCCGCCCCGCCGCACGCTGGCGCGCGCGATTGCGCCCCTAGCGCGATCATTTTACATTCAAAAGGCGCGCTGGTCGCTGGGTGGATGCGGTAATCTGTTCCCCTTGGAGCACATGATCCCTAAGGCATTGGATGTGCGCGGAGTCAAGTTGGATGCGGAGACGCGCTGCGAGCATTATCACGGGCCTACGGACATCGTCGCGATCAAGATGAAGTGCTGCGGCGTGTACTACGCGTGCAAGGATTGCCATGAGGCGCTCGCGGGTCACGCGCTCGAGGTCTGGCCGGAGAGCGAGTGGGAGCAGCAAGCAATACTATGCGGCGCGTGCGGCACGGAGCTGACCGTACATCAATATATGCAGTGCGATTCGCGCTGCCCGAATTGCGGTGAGAGTTTTAATCCCGGGTGCCGCAATCATTACCATTTTTATTTTCGCACCGGACAGCCTGCGAAGACACAATAATGGCGCAAGGCGGTGAGGGGGGATGCTGACATGAATTTTCTTTTGCGTTACGGTTCCGCGTTGCGTTTGCTTCGGGTCGCCGTGGTTCTGCTCGCACTGGCGGCATTCGCCCCGAGCGCTGTGCAGGCGCAACAGATCACTACCATAAAGGTGATTTTCTTTGTTACGGATCCGAGCGGCGCCGCGATCGGCAACGCAACGATCGTTCTGGGAATGCCTTCTAATACGCCCGGGACGAAAACAGACGAGTACGGCCGCCTTTCCACGGATTTGCCCATCGGAGCCCAGTACAATTTTCCCGTTTCCGCGCCCGGATACATCAGTGACTACGCTTACATCGATCTCACCTCCGCCGAGCTTCCGGCCGACGAAACGAAGAACGTGATCGTTGTGCTCCACCCGGACGACCGTCCCTCGCAGACCGTGCAGACCGTCCCCAATTCCAAGGTTTCGCTGCTGGTCACCGGCGATCCGAATCACGCTCCCTTGAACCTTTCGTTCGCCGAATTCCGCGCGCTGCCGCATGTGGACGTCAAAGTTCACAACGGCCACAGCAACGCCGACGAAACTTATTCCGGAGTTCCGCTCGCCGTGCTGCTGGCCAAGGCGGGCGCGCCGCTCGAAGAGAATTTGCGCGGCAAGGCGCTGACCAACTACGTCGTCGCCACTGGCTCCGACGGCTACTCGGTGGTGCTGTCTCTCGCGGAAGTCGATCCCACCTTTCACGATGGCCAGATCGTTGTAGCCGACTCTCGCGATGGCCAGCCGCTCACCACTTCCGGCCCATTCCAGTTGATCGTCTCCGAAGACAAACGCCCCGCTCGATGGGTTCGCAACCTGGTCACGATCAGCGTGGGGACCGCCCGCTAACGAGCGGGTCCTTCGTTTTAGGTATTGTGAATTGTAGGTATTGCAAGCTCGCGTACTTTGTGATACAAAGTACTTTATGACAATCTTCGACCTGATCTTCATTCTGCTGTTTTTCGTGATGCTCGGTTCTCTGCTGTGGGCGGCGGCGTGCGCAGTTCGCGGACAGTTCAGCCGCGCCGGCCGCATCCTTATCCGAATCGCGGCGTGTGCGGCGCTGTACATGGCCATCGTGATTGTGGCTTCCGCAATTCTGCCTCGACGAACCGTGAATCTCCGCGAGACGCAGTGCTTCGACGATTACTGCGCTACGGTTGACTCCTTCAGGCGGATTCCGCAAAGTGTCGCCGTCGAGTACAGCGTGGACCTGCGCCTATCCAATCGCGCGCGGCGAGGTTCGGAGCGGGAGAAAAATCTGGTGATGTATCTCATCGACGCGCGCGGACGGCGCTACGATCCGGAAGGAGACAAATCCTCCGCCCCATACACCGTGCTCTTAGCCCCGCAAGAATCCGCCGTGGTGACTCGCTCTTACCTGCTTCCGAATGACGCCGGCGAAGTCGGCGCCGTGGTCACGCATGAGGGCGGCTTCCCCATCGGATGGCTCATCATCGGCTACGACACATGGTTCCAACAGCCCCCGCGCATAGTTCTCAAGTAGGCTCGCGTTCTCTTGGCTTTCGGAGCGATCAAAACTAATTCGCTGAATCGCTCGCGGGGATCATTTTTAGCTGGACGGATTTTTGCTCGTTCGCGGCGATGTCGAACGATTCGGCTGAGCTTTCCAGAGGCTTTAGAAAGGCCGGGTCGTCGTATGAAACGCCGTCGAGTTTCTCCCATGCGAAGGCGTGATAATGTCCCGGCGGCACGCCGCGAACTTCGAAATGCCCGTACTGATCGGTGTTGGAAGTCTTGTACCGTTCGAATTTCTGACGAGAATCTACATCCGGAACCAGCACCACCACAGCGCCCGCTGCAGGAAGATCGTCTTTATTCGTTACGGCGCCGTTAACGGTGCCGGTGTTGCTGCTGTAGACGATGGCGATGGACGCAGGTCCCGCGCCTGAAGCAACCCGAATGCCCTGCTCGAGCAAGTTAAGTCCATTGCTATTGGCTGATTTCAGATAGCATTCCTGGCATTTTGAAGAAACCTTAAGCGAATAGAATCCGTCGCTGACGTCTTTCAAAAGAAACGAACCGTCCGGCTGCGCTACTGCGCTTTGCATATCACTGAAACTAATAGTGTTTTCATCCTCGGCTGTCACCAATGCAATCGACATATCGGCCGTAGATCCGGCGGACTTTCCTTCGAGTGCGACTCGGATTGGGATGTCGATTCCGCGCGTCAAGACTAGTGAGATCCCCTCGACGTCGGTGTTACTCACGTCCACAATCTGTGTCACGTTGCGTATTTTGCCGCCTGCGTGCGAGAGGGCGGCGACGATATATGCACCCGGCATAACGTCCTTGATCTCGAAGTTTCCAGATTTCCCGTCGGGGTATGCCTGCATTTGATTCGAAGTAAAAGATGGATCTGGCGCTCCGCGCGGAAAAAGTCTCACAGCGACCCGCGCATCCGGATAATCTGTGAGCGAATTCAAAACACGCCCGCGGACCTTATAGGTTCGCGTCGGAGGCTTCGGCGTTAATACGAAATCAATTCCGGAAATTTCATCGCCGGATTTCACCTCCAGCGTCGAGGCGTGCGTAATGTCAGTCGCTCCGGAATAGTACACAGGAGCGTACTGATCAAATTGATGAGGAGTTTCTTGTCTGTAATACCCAATCGGAGGAGCGGCGAAGACGGAATAGCGGCCGGGATCCAAGCCCGCGATCCGGTATTCACCCAAGTCATTCGTGTTTTCATTGTCATTCCGATCGATCGAGGATTTTCCGCGTACTTTTGTGTGAAGTAGCGTGGTCACAGACGCTCCCCGAATAGGCTCGCCGTCTTCGTCCACAACCTTTCCGGTAATCACTGCCGTGCGATACAAACGGAGTAGTAAGTCCGCGATTTTTTGTCCTGGTGCCAGGCTCAGCATCGCGCCCGGTTTATCAAGCTGGTCTTGGCCGTAGTGGGATCGCAAGTAATTGGCGCGGGTAACCAACAGGTCGTAACTGCCTGCGGGAATCTTATCGATGGAGAAATGACCAGTGGCGTCAGTCGTCGCGGTCAACGGGTGGTCGCCTGAGTCGTCTCCGCGGCTTCCTTTTTGCGAGAGGGTGACGTACGCCTTTTTAAGCGGCTCGCCTGTGTTTGCGCTTACGACTGTGCCAGCAATGGCAGCGAGCTGATCGTTCCGGTCGGCGGAAACGGGCGAAGAGGGCGAAGCAGGCGGCGGCTGCTGCGCGAAACAGAATGCGGGCGCAATGACGAAACACATTGCGAGCAAAGCAGTGGGTAGCAGGCTCGTGCGCATGTCACCACCAGTTTCGGAAGACACGCCATATTACCGCAAGTGCAAGTTGGTGTGCCAGCAATCGCGGTGTTACGGTTTGCGGGCTGCGAGCCAGAGCGTGTCGCTGGTGGGAAGGCGATCGAGGAGCGGGCGGGCAAGCGGCTGGAAGCCAACTTGCCGGAGCATTTGCTGAAGCGTCGCGGGAGTGAAGTAATTGCAATGTGACGGCAGGTGAATTCCACACCAGTCCTGTCCCATGAAGGAACGGTTCCAGCTCGCAAAGTTCGGCGTCTTGAGCACAAGAATGCCGCCTGGCTTCAGAGCGCGGTATGCGACCTGCAGTCCGGCGACCGGCTGCCACTCGTGCTCAATGTAGCCAAACTGAGTGACGACGTCGAACGCACTTTCCGGCAGAACGGCTTCCGTCACGGGACTTACCAGTATCGTCCGGCCGGGGATACGCGCTTTCGCCGCCTCGGCGGCGCTGGGACTGAGTTCGACGCCCATCACATCGAAGTGACTGACCGCCAGTGCGAGAAAGCGTCCATCGCCGCAGCCGAGGTCGAGCAGCTTCCCTTCCCGCTTCCAGTGCAAGGTGTGCGCGAGCTGGCGTGCCATAGCGTCGCGGCGCAGAGGGCGAGTCAATCGCGAGAAGAACATCAGAATGGGGCGATTGGTTTTGCGGCGAGAGACTTCCTTCAAATACTCTGCGACCCAGTCGTGCTCGGAAGCTTGCGCGTCGTAGGCCAGCGGCTTATCGCCGATGAAAACCATTTGGCAACGCGCGCATTCAACCACGTGCCACTGGTCGCGCTGAAAGAGAACCTGGCGATCGAATGCCCCGCAGAGGGGACACGGACGCAGATTGTCGAGAGGTTCGTTCAACTGTTCCTTCGAGCCGGGTTAGTGCGATGCACGTGAACGCCGAAAATCTTATCACCGGAGCGGGTATTCGAGAAATGAGTGATCCTGAGGCCAAGTCAACGTCAGAAGTTAGTCGAAACTCCTCAAACTTGAAGCGCGTCTATGGCATTATCAGCGTCGCGGGGCGCGGTGCAAATCGGTGAAGATGCGGCTGCGAAAGCGACGGCAAGCCGCCGCACTCCAAATGGAGCGTCGCCGCGATTCTATGGAGTGCGGGAGCTGGCTCCGCTTTCTTCGTGCAAAACATGTTGCTGTAGCGATATCCGTAGGGGCGCTGCTTGCTGCGCCCGCTGAAACGTCGCCAATTCCGCAAGCTTTGCTTGAACGGGAGAAAACTTATGATCGTCACTGCACGCCCGGCACGCCTCGGTTGGGCTATTTTCGCGGTTTTGCTGTGCGGCGCTGCGGCTTTGGCGCAGCAAAATGCGGCGCCAACTTCGCCAGCTCCGCCAGCCCCGGCTGCTTCCACTGCCGACAAGAAGATCACCTTGGACGTGGTCGTAAGCCCAAAGTCGGGGCCACCTGTCGCTGACCTTCAGCAGCAAGATTTCACCGTGCTGGATAACAATGCTCCGCAAACCATCACTTCATTCAAGGCAGTTTCTGGGCGCGAGGCTCCGATTGAAGTGGTCCTGGTGATCGATGCGGTCAACGCGAGTTACCAGACCGTCAGCGTGGCGCGGCCGGAGATCGACAAGTTCCTTCGCGCAGAGGGAGGCCGCCTCGCGTACCCCGTCGCTCTGGTGCTGTTCACGGACAAAGGCACGCAGAGCTTGGGGAGTTTCTCGACCGACGGCAATGCGCTGAGCGCCGCGCTCGACGATACTGATGTCGCCTTGCGCTCCATCACGCGCGCTGCCGGTTTTTACGGCGCGACCGATCGCTTTCAGCTTTCCATTCGAACGCTGGGCCAGCTCGTTTCGAAAATGGCTTCCGTCCCGGGACGCAAGCTCATGCTGTGGGTTTCTCCCGGCTGGCCACTCCTTTCCGGCCCGCGCGTCGAGCTGGACTCGAAGCAGCAGCATGAAATCTTCGCGAATATTGTGACCCTATCGACGCAGCTTCTTCAGGCTCGTGTCACGCTCTACAACATCAATCCTCTCGGCAACTCCGAGTCAATCGGTAGGGTCTCGTACTATAAGGACTTCGTGAAAGGAGTCAGCAAACCGAGCCAGGTGGCTGTAGGAGATCTGGGCCTGCCGGTGCTCGCGACTCAAAGCGGCGGCCTGGTTCTCAACTTCAACAACGATATCGCCAGCCTGCTGCGGGAATGCCTCTCGGATTCGGCACCGTATTACGAGATTTCCTTCGATCCCCCGCCGGGTGACAAGCGCGACGAATATCACCACTTGGAAATCAAACTCGCAAAGCCCGGCCTGACCGCGCGGGCCCGCCAAGGCTATTACTCGCAACCTTCGCAGCCAAACTAGCGCTGCATCGTTTGTGCCGCTTGCTCCTGCAACAGGCGCCAGCGCCGCGTTCCGATCACCGCGGCCCACGCGAAGCCAAATACATTCCACGTCACGAGCGCAGGTACGAGAGGCAACACCGCATACACCACTAACCAGAGGAAGCACAGAAGCGTGAGTAGGTAGATAAGAAGACTTCTTCCAAACGTCGTCACAACAGCCATCCACCAGTTTCGCGGTCTCTTGTTCCACATCGGGCGAATGAACGGCAGAACACAAAGAGAACTCACGATGGCAAAGATGAAACCCAAACCGGATAGCGACACCCAATCTTGATTGGTCTTCGGTGTTGCAAACCATTGGCTGAGGCGATATTGGACAGCCCAGCCAAGGAAGCACATCCAATAGAAGCTCTCGAAATACTGAGATGCGGCGCCACGGGCACCTTCGCTCGCTCGCGCGGACTGGGTTCGGAGAGCGCCTGCTGTGATACCCGTCCAGAAAGCAGCGAACAGACTTAGATAAATGTAGTAACGGTAGAAATCCAAGGCATCCGGATGATAACGAGTAGTAGCGAGGCTCCCGTCGTAAAGGGCCGGGCAAGTCTCGCGGACGGGCCCGTATGCGCGCAGCAAATACCACCAGACAATCGAAATAGCTGCCGCGCACAAACAGCCGGAACCGACGAACCCCGCCGAACGCCGCCATATGTTCGCCTGACGCAGATCGAATTTCCCTGCGGCACTGGTGCCGGGAGACGACGTTTCGGGCATAGGGCGAGCTGGCGTTACATCCTTCGATTTCTTTTGCTGGAGGGACCCCGGTCCCGGCAACATAAAGATGAGGAGCGGGGTGAGAAGAGCTTGAAGAATGTTGCCTATGTTCAGGTCAATGGCCGCATCGCTGCAGGCTCCCGGCGCAAATCCCTCATGAGCAACCTGCTCAATGGGAAACGCTATGACAACTGAAATCGCCATCGCCATTCCGAGGAAAAAATAGGCTCCTCGGTTTCGTGATGCCACTGTCGTGAGCCCCACGCGGGTTCTCCCTGAGCATGATTGCATCCCCGGAGTGTCCGCTGGGTGTGCGAAATGATGACCATACGCCAAATCAGTAAATAGGCGCAGGCGCATTGCTGATTGCAATTCTAAATTTGCCGAAAAAAGAAAAATGGGGCGCAGATCGGCAAGCGAGGAGACTAGCGTTCAATCGACGCGTATTTGGGATTGGATTCAGGCGGCTCGGGCGTCTGCTCGTGCCTCGCCGGAGACGCAAGATAATCTTTCCACGACGGAAAAAGCGATTGCCTTTCTTCGATGGTCTGTCGCGGCGATCCTTCCGGTGAAGTGAGAAAAGCGAGAAATTTTTCCTGCACGTGAATATTAGGATTGAACGTGTCCAGCCAGAGGAATTGCCCTCCCTCGTTGACCTCAAGGAACCACCATCGGCCCTCGCTATCAACAGCAAAGTCAAAGCTGCCGTAAGAAATTCCGGACTTTGCGGCGAAGGCGAGCACGGCCTTCTCGACGCCCGCGGGTGTTTCGATGCTTTCCACTTGCACCAAGCCTTGGCTGACGTCCTGCCGCCAATCGATCGCGCCTTTAGGATTATGAAGCGCGCAGGAGTACACGGCCGTGCCCAGCAGCACCAGCCGCACGTCGAACTTCTTCGCTATCATTTGCTGATAAATGGCGGGAGCGTAGGTGAGCACTTCGTCGCGAGGAAGAGCCGCGTGACTGATTTCAAACGTCTCCGTCACTGCCACGGCCCCGCTGTCCTCCTTCCGCCAAATGTGAGGAGAAAAAACTTTGCAAATCGTGCGGACAGAATCCTGCTGCAAGTAACTCCTTACCTCCGCAGGGGAATTTGACATCAGCGTGTGCGGCACATTCATCCCGCAACTTCGCGCCAGCAGCAACTGAACGGACTTGTTATTTATAAACCGCGAGGCTGAGTACTTGTTAAAACATCTGATCGGCAGAACTTCCAGAAGATACATAATCGAATGGTTGAACCAGCGATATTCTTCTTCCGCGAAAATCTTGTCGCATTCCGCCACCTTTGGATTTTGTATGGGCTGTTCCGGCCTGCGGATCCACACCACGTCTCCAGCGCCCAAGGTGTGAGAGCCTAGAGTGAGTTGAGTTTTCTCGGAGAACGAGATGGACGCTTGCCGCTCCGCAGCCCATCCGACGCCCGCCCAACAAATCACTTCGTAGCCGGCCTGTGCCAGCGCCCATTTCAAAGGGGCTGTGTGGTTATCATTCTGCCGCGCCAGGATTACAATTTTCATCTCGCCTGCTCCGTGCCAGCCGCATGACTCCCTCATGAATATAAGGATGAGGGCAATCGCCGGACCAGCTTGCGAAGCTGGCCCGGCAATTGTTCCCTCGGAGCTTACCGCCGCCGTGACCTGAGTCCGATCAGTGCAGCGGCATCTCGTTACAGTTTCGGACTAGCCGTCTCCATCTCTGCCCGTGACGGGGTTGAAGGTGATTACGTTGGTGTGAAGGGAGCCCATTCCCATTGCCGTTTCGACTTCTTCGGGTGTCAGCTCGCGTGCGCCTAGCCTGCCCAACACTCGATTGTTTTCTTGTTCCGACATAAGTTTCTCCTTGTAATGATTTTGGACCATTGGCTGGCCCAAAGGCTGGAAAACCTTACTCAGACCCAGATGCAACAGAGGCCCGCGGGGAAGCCTAGCCGAAAAGCGCAAGAAACGCGAAAAAAAATAACGCCCAGTCCATCTCGCCTCGTTGCACCGGCAGGGTCCGTAGGGGCGCAGCATGCTGCGCCTCGCGCACATGTACGCGGCCGAGCCAAACTTTCGTTCGCCGCCTCGTGCTAACATCGTGGATGCAAGCGCGATTCAAAACGCGAACTGGCAAATGATCATCGACCGCAGAAAATTTCTAACGACCATGGCCACGGCGTCCGCCGCTATGGCGTTTCCGTTCCCGCGCTTCCCTGCTGGGCTAGCGCCCACGCCGGCGCCCGGCTCGTTCGATTTCGTTTTCTTCACCGATACGCACATCCAGCCCGAACTCGACGCCGCACACGGTTGCGACATGTGCTTCCGCAAAATCGCAGCGACCAAGCCGGAATTCGCGATCATGGGCGGCGACCACGTTTATGACGCAGCCTCCGTAAACGGAGTCCGCGCCGGAATGGTCTTCGATCTTTACAAACGCACCGAGCAGTTGCTCGGCATGCCGCTGCACAACGCCATCGGCAACCACGACATTTTCGGAGTGATGAAGCAAAGCGGTATCGCGCCCACCGATCCGCTGTACGGTAAAAAAATGTATCAGGACCGCATGGGCCAGACCTACTACTCGTTCGACTACAAAGGCTATCACTTCGTGGTGCTCGACTCGATTCAGCCCACGCCGGACCGCATGTGGGAAGCGCGCGTGGACGCGGATCAGCTGCAGTGGCTGCGCGGCGATCTGAAGCGTTTGCCACAGGGCGCGCCGGTTGTCGCCGTGATTCACTGCCCGCTCGTCACCGCCTTCGCCACCTACGCGCAAATCGTCAGCGCGGGACGCAAGTACAACACCATGACCGTCGCCAACGGCCCCGAGGTCCTGGAAATTCTCGACAGCGCAAATGTCTTAGCCGTACTGCAAGGCCACACCCACGTAAACGAAATCGTCCAGCACAAAAATACGCAGTACATCACCAGCGGAGCCGTCTGCGGAAATTGGTGGCGCGGCCCCCGCCTCGGCACCCCCGAAGGTTTTTCGGTGATCAGCCTCCGCGAAGGAAAAATCAGCAGCCGCTACGAAACCTACGGTTTCCACAGCGTCTTCTCCACCGACAAGTAGCCGCGGCATCCCCACCCCGTTCGGTTAGACATGCGCGACGCCCGACACAATGGAATGGAACGCAATGCTGCGCGCGAGCGTCCCACAAGCAAGGAGAAAAACGATGCCCACTCGCCCATCTTCGCTATTCGCCCTGTGTTTCGCGCTGGCTTACACGTTCGCGGTTGCCGCCCCGGCTCAGGCTCAGGAGTCGCCATCCGCGCCCGTGCCGGCGCAGCTCGTAACCGCCGGAAAAATCTTCATCTCCAACGCCGGGGGAGACATCGACCCCAACACTCGGCGCTTGGGCGAATTTGTCGGGCTTCCCATCCGCCCGTACAACGAGTTTTACGCGGCGATGAAATCCTGGGGCCGCTATCAAATCGTCTCGACTCCTTCCGACGCCGATCTGGTTTTCGAGATTAGCTTCTCCATATCCCTGGGCAGCGGCGCGGCTGACGCCAAATTCCACCTGGTAATCCTCGATCCCAAGACGCACGTGACTTTGTGGGCCTTCACCGAATACATCGAAAACGCAATATTGGGGAGCAATCGCGAAAAGCACTTCGAGCAAGGAATGGAGAGCATCGTCGCCGACGCAAAATCTCTATCCACTTTTTCCGCTCTTGCGCCCGCCAAGAATTAGCTGCGCGGCCCCAGGTGAGTTGACACGTTAATACGAGTGGGATACTCTCGCTCAACGAAAGGCCCCAAAGTATTAAATCCAGGAGGAAAATGTGAAATTGCTTAAGCTGTCTGCAGCCCTCAGTGTGTTAATGCTCCTCGCGCTTTCCGCCGCGGCGCAAGAACCCGGCACCATCGCCGCGATCGAACTCCAGACTCCGAAAAACGGCATGCTGAAACAATATGAAGACGGCCGGAAACAAAAGGCCGAGTGGCACAAGCAGCAGAAGGATTCGCAGCCGTTGTTCGTTTTCCAAATTCTCACCGGAGAGCACACGGGAACGTACATGGTCGCCCGCTTCGGCCAGCATTGGGCCGATTTCGACAAACCGTCGGTTCCGGATGCTGACGATCTGGCGCAATACCAAAAGCTAATCGGCGGCACTGTGGAGGGCCTGGTCACCTCCTACTGGGAAGATCTGCCGAAAGTGAGCAATCCGTCCACGGACATGAACGGCAAGTACACGGAAGTGATTACCTTTCACGTGCGCTACGGACACGGCGACGATTTCCGCAGCGCCATCGCGCGTGTGGCCGAGGCGCGGAAAAAGATGAACTCGCCGTCGCACGCTTCTTGGCACCATCTGGTGAACGGCGGGCCCGGTGGCGTCTATGTCGTCACCTTCGAGCGCGCCAACTTCGCTGCGATGGGGGACGACCCCGCGATCAAGCCGTTGCGCGACGACCTGAGAGCGGCCTTCGGCGAGCAGGAAGCGATGTCGGTGATCGAGAGACTCAACAGCTCAATCGAGAGCAGCTACAGCGAACTCATGGAGTTCCGTCCCGACTTGAGCTACCTCCCGGCAAAATAACAGAGCGCACTTCCCTGCCGTTTAACCTAGGCCGGCCCGCAACAGGCCGGCCTTTTCATTTTTACAGCCCATCAAAGACCTCAGGTCTGAAGACCTGAGCTACATCGACCCCGCAACGCGGCACATGTAGCTCACGCTCGCCCTGAGGAACAAAGGGTCTTTAGAGGTGAGGATTTTCGTGTCGGAGGGACGGCACACTGCGAGCTGCATCGGCTAGATGATTGGCAGTGTACCAGCGGGCGCAGCATGCTGCGCCCCTACGGAATCCGGTTACTGACTCCGACCATCAGGCGGAGCGGGCGATGTTTTTGCGAGGCTCGGGTCTTCGTTCCGGCTTGATTGCTTCGGGAGATTTGCGCTCCCGTTTGAGGATCAGCAAAACACTCACGGCGTCAGCCAACGCTTGCCGTTCCGGCTTTCCGCCTGGAGTCGCGCTCATCTCTATCGTGCGCAAAAAAATTGCTTCTTCCGCCGCGGCCACGCGCTGCAGAACGTTCAGCGGATTTGTTTCGAGCAGCGCCAGCCGGTAATGCTCCCGCCACTCCCATTGTAGATTCCCCACGCTTGCCTCCCCTGTTAATCGTGATTCTAGAAGTTGGGCATCGAAGGGCTCTGTGCAATTGTGCACACTTCGCGAAAATGTATCGTTTCGCTAAACGGCCGGCTCGGTTGCCATCTGAGTACCCCTGCCCGTAAGGCCAGTAGACTTTTCGCCGCCAATTTATCTAGAGTGTTAGTGGAAGCTATTAATTCCGCGTTCTTCCGTAAATTCGAATGGCTGAAAAACTGAAAACCCCGACGGAAACTGATCCGGTCGCCGACTTCAAAGCAGGCGTGGCGATGCTGAAGAACGGTTACGCGCAAAACGCACTCGCGCCCCTGCGCCGCGCTTTCGAAAGCGAGAAGCGCAATCCCTACTACCTTTCTTTTCTCGGCCTGGCCCTCGCACGCGCCGAGCGCAAGTGGGATCAAGCGTGCGATTTTTGCGAAGTCGCGGTGCAGCTAAAACGGCAGGAAGTCCAGTTCCATCTTAACTTGGCGGAAGTGTACCAACTCTCCGGCAGGCGCACCAAAGCCATGGAAGCGCTGGATGCGGCCCTGGAATTATTCAGCAACGATCCCCGTTTGAAGCGCGCGAGAAGCCGAATCGAAAAACGCCGTTCCCCGGTTTTATCTTTCCTCGATCGCGACAACGTTTTGAATAAACACCTCGGCAAATTGCGCCACCGCGCTTTAAAGCGCTCCGGCAAAGACGGCCAGTAGCCCGGCTCCTCCGTAGCTAATCAATTCACGCCGTACGTTATCAGCAAGTAAAACGCCGCCAAGTTCTTGTAACGCAAAGCGTAAGGCGGGCGTCCTACCTGCAGGAGTGCATATGACAAAAATTCTCTCGGGAGTTTTGATCGTCGCGCTCGTTTTCGTTTTTTCCGCGCCGGCGGAAGCGCAGAAGCCGAACACCGTTGCGCCAGGCGCTCCTCATATCGGCGGAGTCACCAACGCGGAAATCGTTGGGATCGTTGTTGGAGTGGTTGTGCCAGTGGTGGTGATTGCAGTTGTGGTCATGCACCATTCCGCGAGACAGCGAAAAATTACGGGATGCGTCGTCGCCTCGCCGAACGGCTTGACGGTCAACAATGAAAGAGACAACCGCGTTTACGCGCTTTCCGGTGACACATCGGGCGTGAAGGCGGGCGAGCGCATGAGCTTACAGGGCCACAAGATCAGTCCCGACGCTGGCAACCCGCTCGGCTGGCAAGTCTCGCAAATACAAAAAGACTACGGCGCCTGCGAGCCTTGAGCACCGAACGCTTTTTCCGTTTATGACGCTGTAGGATCAATTCTCAGCGGTTTTCGTCAGGGCACGGCTTCAGCCGTGCCGCACCGACGAAAAGAAGAGCGGCTTTAGCCGCTGAGGGAACGCGCCCATCAGGTTAGTTCAAGCGCGCGTTTGTCTGACCGGAGAAACAAAACTGCGGTTTATCAATTAGGGAGCAATTTTCCCTACGACTTCGGCATTAGGACTTCGCTAGTTGGCGCGAGCCCGCGCCTTGCCAAAATCCGGAGTTCGCTCTTCCCTGACGACCAGAGACTTAATCTCTCTCTTGAGGATAGCCAACCCGCTGATAGCGTCCGCTATCGCCTGCCACTCGACTCTTCCGTCCGGACTCGCGCGCAATTCTTCCGTCCGCGAATAAATCGCTTTTTCCGCGGCCGCAACACGGCTGACAAGGTTTTGTGGATCGGTATCCAGAAACGCTTCCAGGTAAGCCTCTTGCCATTTCCATTCAGTGTCGCTCATAACGTCTCCCATGCCCGAACATACTAAAAGTTCGCCCGGAAGACTTCTGTGCAATATTGAACACTTTTTAAAATTGCCGTCAACGCTTCTTAGAGATGGTTCTTTCGGCCGACGCCGACAGCCGGGGCTTGGCCATTTCTTTCGTCACACTGGCCAGAAGCGCTTCACGCCGCCGTTGCGCCGCCTTTTTATTAGTCATAGGGTGACGGTAGCCCTAAGCCGCAACCAATACAGTTCAATTCAGCACAGTTCTGCACCGAATCGCCGATTATTCTCGGGCCGAACCGCCAACCTAAAACAGTTGAGTTACCCCACGCTTCGTTGTATAACGCTGGAACGATGTTTTCGCGGCGTCCAACTCGCGGAAGGCTCCTTATCGCGATGGTTGCGACTCTTTTGTTCTGCGCCCTCGCGCTGGTGGAATTCCCGGAGTTGCTCAAACTGAAGGACGACACCTCGAACGATTTCGCTCTGTTGGTGTCAAGCCAGGACGTCGCTTCGTCGAATGCCGTGACCAGACCGGCTGCCGCGCCCGTCGCGATTCCCGTCCAGGCAGCCAATATTCAAGCTCCCATCTCGAATCTGCTCGCGCTTTCCTTTCCGGATGTCTTGACTCAATCCCCCATCGATTATCTGTATCTGCTCTGCGTCCATCGAACGTAAACCGCCAGCCTTTCCGAAGCTGCTCGCTTTCACTCTTTGTAAATTAAATGAAATCATCCGGCGAATTCTATCCGATTCGCGCATCTTCCACCGGCGTCAGTTGATATAAGAGGGCCATGTAAGAGGAGCAGGTGCACCATGAGACAGCCATCAAAAGCCACAGACCAAAGAATTCTGCATCAATATCTCCAAGATTTGATTTGCCAGGCAAACACCGTGGAAGAAGTGGACATCCTGGTCGAAGTGATCATGTCGCTGCAATACGAGGCCAAGCCCGGTTCGGCGCGCGTTCCGCCAAAACAGCTCAGAATCCTTCACGGAAGGACGGGCAGCTGAAGCCGCGATTCGGTACCGCTGCGTTGGCACTAAACGACCGCCCGGCTCATTGTCTTGCATTTTTATACCCTTGAATTACGACTAGCTTGAGTTAATATTTTGCGACGGAGCTTTTATGCCAAAGGGTATAGCCAAGGGCCGGCGGTTCGCTTGCCAGAATCCTCGATGCGGTTGCGAGATGGTTGTGACCAAGGCGTCTCTGATGGACGCCACCTCAAACCCACGCTGCGGTTGCGGAGTCGAAATGAAAAAGCGATACGTCAAACCTGCGGTGAGAACTCTCCAAATGGGCGAGGGACCGTCCCTCAGATCAAGCGAGGAAACTTCGCAAGATTCTTAGAATGCGGCGCCGTGAGCTGGTAGCTTCCCGCGACCAGGTCGGCAACTTCTTTCCAGTCGATCGCCCCGCGATCCAGACGCAGAGCGACCCAGCCTCTCGGTCCGATGTAAGCGGGCAAATAAAATCTGTCAGGCTGCGCGGAAACGAGCGCTGTGTTATCGCCCGGTAAAACTTTGGCGCAGACGGAAACGATGCCGTCGCCGTGATGATCGTTCAAAAAATACGCGAAGACTTTTTTGCGCACGCGGAAGGAAGCGTGATCACCCTTGCATTCTCGCGTGGCGTCCGCCAGCGCAAGGCAAATCTTCGTCAGGCGCGCGAGACGCGGCTCTTCGGCGGCTTTGCTCATCTTTCGTCCCGGGAAATCACCGTAACGAGAACGCCCAAGCGCCGTAGGCGCGACAGAAGCTAGCCGAGCGCGTAAACGCTGGGTACGCGGTCATGAGGACAGCCGAGCGCCGTAGGTGCGACACATGTCGCATCAATGCCAGCCGTGTATCCGTCGAGTCAGAACGCACTGAACGCAATGAAAAGGAATCAGGCGGCTGCTGCCTGCGACTTCTCTTCCGGCCTCACGAAAACTTTGCTCGCCATCTCCACCACTTGCCGCAGGTGCCACCATTCGCGCTCGGTCATCTGCGTTCCATCGCTGCTCGAAAAATAAATGGAGACGAACGCATTCGCAGAAACCGGCACGCGAATCACAAGATGGCTCTTCTGCTCAGTCAATTGGTTCTCAGTCACGACGATCCTCCCCCAAGCCTCAGATCGAGTAGTTCTAAAATGAAACAAATACGACGGCGCTCATTCTCTCTCGTTTGTGGAATCACAGCAAGCCTTACCAGCGCAATCCGCGAACGCCCCGCCGCGTCGCATCATAAGACTTCCACGCACGATGCATGGCAAGGCTTTCGCACTGGTAGCTGACCTAGCCGTAGGGGCACAGCATGCTGTGCCCGGCATCAGTGCTTGGCAACGACGCAACGGACCGGCCCACGTCTGCGGTGTTACTGCTACGGATACTGCACGGCGCCGTTGCAGCGGACGCAGCATGCTGCGCCCCTACAGATGCGCAAGACTACGCACCCTAAAACTTGCTAACGCGGCCTGGCGTTACATGATGGAGACAAAACCTTGCAGGAGAAAATATTGCGACAGAAGAAGTCGCGACGCGGGCGTCCTTCGGGGGGACGCCCGCATCGCGCAATCCTTTACAGCTACTTTTCGAACACTTTTTCTACTTGGCCGATCTTCTTCTGAACCTTGCCGGCCACCTTCTCATCCGTACCCTCGTCTTGCAGATTCGGATTGTTCGTGGCGCGTCCTACCTGCTCTTTGACTTTGCCCTTCACTTCGTGCATCGTTCCTTCTGCTTGGTCTTTCGAGCTGTTCTTCATGATGGCCTCCCTGGTTTGGTTGAATTCTTAAATATGCACCGCGCCCAGCAAATACAAAACCAGTACGATCAACAGAACGGTGCCGAGGATGCCGAGGCCGCCGCCTGCTCCCCACCTGGAATAACCGTAATAGCCGCCACCTCCGCCGAACAACAGGATCAAAATGATGATAAGCAGTAGCATCGGTACCCTCCTTCTTACTTGGATAGAAACTCGCGAATTTAGTTACAAAATATTTTGCGGCCAAGCACCCAGTTACAGCCGCCGAGCGCGACTCGATGTCGCCCGCCCGAATCGTCTCGAACCACCATTCTAGTGACCGCCCCAGCCGTGCGTCTGTGCAATTGTGAACACACTCGTGCATCGAGCCGCGCGCCTCAGATGTCACCGTAGGGGCGCAGCATGCTGCGCCCGTCATAAGTTCTTGGCGACTGCGCCCCGGACCAGCCCACGCCTGACGGCGTGAAATAAAAGTAGCGCGCCCCGTCGAGTAGCTGACGTATCATTTGCGCAGCGACATTTTGCGGAGAATTCCCAATATCACTCTGGCGGCCCGCCGCTGAAGGTGGCAATGAGTTACATAACCAAAAGCCTGGTACCCGGCGAAACGCTGCTCTTTGAAACGCGCCACCACTGGGTCGTCTT
This sequence comes from Candidatus Acidiferrales bacterium, assembly GCA_050012235.1. Classification (GTDB taxonomy): domain Bacteria; phylum Acidobacteriota; class Terriglobia; order Acidiferrales; family UBA7541; genus Palsa-295. The sequence continues at coordinate 78,945 of JBEKHP010000016.1, forward strand.
AATCGGTCCTCTGCTCTTCGCTCTGCTGCTTGGCGTGCCAGGCGGCGCGTTGCTAGCGGATGCGGTCGCGCAGAAAAATGGCCGCGGCGTCCCGGAGCTCAACTCAATCGGCCCCGAAGGACTGGCTGCGATCGGCGCGGTCCTGCTGGTGAGCGCGCTGATTATTTTTGCCTACGGCCTAGCCAAACGGAACGCGACGGAAATGGCGGTGACCAACCGCCGCGTCTTGATCAAGACCGGCATGGCTAGCCGCCGAACTCTCGACATGGTTCTCAGAAAAGTGGAGAGCATCGCCGTGCAGGAAACTTTTCTCGGCAGGATGCTAGGCTACGGCTCGGTCGTCGTGCGCGGCACCGGCGGCACACCCGAGTCCTTCGTTATGATCGCCCACCCCCAGCAATTCCGCCAAAGCGTCCAACAACAAATCGGCGTTACGTAGGCTGTTGCTTTTTCGTGAATTCCAACGGAATTCACCCAGAGTCTTTTCGCGAAGGGTAGCACCTTCCTGCGTCGCAACGACGATGGCAATTGTTCTGTGGAGCCAGCAGAAAAAACCCGCAAGGGCACCCCGCCAGTCGTAGGGGCGCAGCATGCTGCGCCCGGCATTAGTTCTTGGCGATGACCACCGGATCGGCCCATATGCTGCGGTCTGGCTGCCATGGATTTTGCCAGCGCGTACCGAACGGCGTTGTTACAGCGGGCGCAGCATGTCGTGAGTGCTTTGTGGGTCGTGGCTTTTTACCCTGAGTCTTCGAAGGGCAGCCACGACATAAAGCCTGCGGTGTTCGGCGGCTTCAGCCGCTGAAGTTCCGCTCTAGCTTTTGACTTTCTCCGCCGCTCACGAATTGTCTCTGCTCGATCCCCTTCCTTGAAGTCAGCTCGTGACTGTAAACTGATTTACTGTGGTTCCCTTCTTACATCTCGGGCCGCTGACGATTCCGACGTTCGGCTTGATGGTAGCGTGCGCGATGCTGGCAGCATTTTTCCTCCTGCGCGCGGACCTCGAACGCCGCGGTCTGGCCGCGTCCCGCGCATCAGAAAAATCCGCCAACGCCCCGCACAAATCCGCCAACGCCGAAGCGGAGATGTTGATTGCGATTCCCTCGCTGGTGGGACTTGCAGGCGCCAAGCTTTATCACTTGCTGGAATCTCCGTCAGAATTCTTCGCGAACCCGCTCGCGCTGCTCATCAGCCCCTACGGTTTCGCTTGGTTCGGAGGCTTGCTCGCAGGCTTCGCGGCATTCGTGTGGCTAGGCCGCCGCCAAAATGTCCCGCTGTTCAGCTTGCTCGACGTGGGCTCGCCAGCCGCCGCCTTGGGCTACGGCATCGGACGCATCGGCTGCTTCCTCTCCGGCGACGGCGATTACGGCGTCCCCACTTCCCTTCCGTGGGGCATGAGCTTTCCAAATGGGCTGGTGCCGACAACCGAGCGCGTCCATCCCACCCCAATTTACGAATTGATCGCAGCCTGCGCCATCGCCTGGTTTTTGTGGCGCATGTACGCTCGCCAAAAACCCGCGCCCGCCGAAAACCCCGTGCCGGCGGAAAAATCCGTGCCAGAGAAAAAGTCCCTCCCCGCCGGAGCGGTCTTTGCGGCATACCTCGTGCTGACGGGCGTCGCGCGCTTCCTGGTCGAATTCATCCGCATAAATCCGCGCTCCTTCCTAGGCATGTCCAACGCCCAAACCGCCAGCCTCGCCTCGACAATCGCCGGAATCGCCCTCTGGTTCTGGCTGCTGAAACGCCGCGACAGATTTTATGGTATCGGCTGACAACAAAGCCCATTCGCAAATCAAATCCGTAGGGGCACAGCATGCTGTGCCCGCTGTAACAGCAGCTTGCAGCATCCGAAGACATATCCCCACAACGCGAAACCGCGACATTTCCGCTGCATCGTGGCCAAGCACCAATGCCGGGCACAGCATGCTGTGCCCCTACAGTAAAAGAAGCGCCGAATGTGGCATGAGAGAATCTGTCATAGTCAAATGCCGCAACGTCGAAAATTCACCAGCCATGCTTAGGCGCTACATGGCCGTTTCTGAGATTTCACTCGCCCAGATTCCAGCGTATTGGATTCAATCGAATGTATTCGCAGGTCTTTTCGAAG